>DASZYS010000001.1:0-19563 GCA_035545295.1 Minisyncoccota bacterium
GTCTGGTACGCCTTCCACGCGAGCGTCGTTGCGGCGGCGGGAACCTTGCCGCTAAAGGTGAAGTCGTCGCGCTCCCCGACCGGAATCGAGCCGCCAGTCCAGTCGATCTCGGTCGCATTGCCGTTCTCATCCTTCTTGACGTCGATCGTCCAGCCGGGCTTCACCGTGGGAGAAATATTGGTCACTCCATCGGGAATGAGGAGCTTTAGGGCCACGGTCGGAAAGTCCTTCTCTACCGGCACGCTCATGTCGAACGTCTGATACGACGCCACCCCGGCCTCGCTCGGATGCACGATGACATGCGCCGAGGCGACATGCGCCATGCCGAAGCAGAGGACGGCAGACGCGAACATTCCGGCAATTTTCACATATATCTTCATTTCGCTTTTTTGATTATTTATTAAATTTTCTCCGGCGCGCGTCGCGATATACGAAGAACGCGGCAAGGGCGAGAACGATAAACGCTATCGCGATATTGAGGCTCCTGGTCTCAGGAAACCGCTTCCACCAAGGAATTGCGGCTGGTGCTGGCGCGGCGCGATCGACGCGCTGATCGAACGTGACGCTGAACGGCTCGAATGCCGCGCCGGCCTTGGGTTTTCCTTCCACCGTTATTTCATACACGCCCTTCGCGGGGAACGTGAATGGAAATTCGGCAGATCCGCCGGCAATGGCGACATCGATCGACGACGAGAAATCCTCCGAGAGGAGCGTCTGCCCGTTCTGTTCGACCGAGGCGGCGCATTGGCACGTCGAGAGGTCGAGCGTGCTCGTGCCGTTCTGGTATATGAGGATAATATTCGCCGGCTGCGCCGCTATCGGGTCATCGTCCGGATCGACATGGAGAAGGACGCTCGTACCGGCATTCGTTTCCGTAGTATGCGCCGAAGCGGAAGGCGCTATTATCCCCGCCGCAGCGGCGAATGCCGCCAAGGAGACGAGAGCGGCAAGCAACTTTCCCGTTTTCTTCCTCATGAGCCCTAGTATACCAGATAGGTTATGCACATTCGCCCGCTCCAGCTCCGGCCTCCGGGATATAATGGATCCATGCACGAAATATTCAGAAAAATTGCGCACTCGATCAGCGAGGCGGTGGGTACGCCGCTCGCCTTCATTATCGCTCTCCTCCTCATCATTACCTGGGCGGTTTCCGGCTCGTACTTCCATTATTCCAACACCTGGCAGCTCATGATCAATACCGGCACCACCATTCTCACCTTCCTCATGGTATTCATCATTCAAAACACCCAGAACCGCGATTCGCGGGCGATCCACCTGAAGCTCGACGAGCTCATCAGAGCGTCGCGGCCGGCAAAAGACAAGTTCGTCGACCTTGAAGACCTTCCCGACGAGGAGCTTGAACGGCTCCAGAAGGAGTTCGAGCACTTGAGGGCCCGCAGGCGGCATTGATGCGAATGGAGGCTTGTCTCCGCCGCCGGCCCTGCCGTACAATGTATTTTCATGAATTCCCTCATCAGGCTCGCTGAGCGCATCCTGATTTTTGCGATCGGTATTTTCGCCATATGGGCGATCGTGACGCAGATCTACATGCCGATCCACCGCGAAGTCGCCCGCGGCTGGGCGATCGCGCTCACGTATTTCGTAGCCGCCTATATTTTCATCCCCCTACTCATTCGGATCACCGTCGCGATTCTGCGCCGCAAACACATTCCCCGCTTCACCTTCACCGCCGATGGGCTTCCGGCCGATCCCGTATTCATGGTACTTCACGGCACCGAAAAAGAGCTTCGACGGGCGTTCCGGGAAGCGGGCTGGACCGAGGCCGATCCCCTTTCATGGAAAAGCGGCGCGAAAATGGTCATCACCTTTCTCGCGAACAGGCCCTACCCCGAAGCTCCGTTCAGCTCGCTCTATCTTTTCGGAAGGCGGCAGGATTACGGCTTCCAGCGGTCAATCGGCAACAGTCCGCGCAAGCGCCATCATGTCCGCTTCTGGGCCGCAAACATCGACCCGCAGGAAGCGACGGATATTAAATACTGGACGCAGAAGCACGTGATCGATTCATCGAAGCCCCTCTACTGGGTCGGCGCGGGGACGGAGGAAACCGGCTTCGGTTTCGCGCGGCTTACCTACCAGGTCGCTCATGCCGCTCGCATGCACATCGATGCAGAGCGCGAATTTATTTTCTCTTCGCTCAAGGTTGCGGGCTGGGTATCGCGCGAAGAATACTTCGATCCGGGGCACCCGATAATCGGCAAATTCATTTCCGACGGGAAAATTCTCGTAGCCGATCTCGCTTCTTCAGCTCCGCAGATGCGGGCCGTCCCTATGCCGCAGGAAGCGCGACGGTAAATTCCGATCCTTTCCCGGGCGCGCTTTCGACTGTGATCCTGCCGCCATGGCGCTCGATCACTTTCGAGGAGATATAGAGGCCTATGCCGAGGCCCGGAAACGTCTCCTCGCTTATTCCGCTCACGCGGTAAAAACGCTTGAAGATCGACACGTGGTGCGTCGAGTCGATGCCGATGCCGTGATCGCGGACGCTGACCAGCACTTCGTCTCCGACCTCCCGCAAATCCACCTCCACAGGCTGGTCCGCCGGAGAATACTTTACCGCATTCATGAGGATATTGGTAATGGCCTGGCCGATACGCTCGGGATCGCCGGGAACGCAGCAGGTGATCTCGCCATGGAGCAAAAACGCGCGGTTGAGATAGATCGCTTGCAGGCCGTCGAGGATATCGTGAACAATCCCGTCGAGATCGACATCCTCTTTCCTGTGAATATCGAACGTGCCGAGCTGCATTCTCGAGAGATCGAGCAGGTCGGTCACGAGATTGGTGAGATCGGTCGTGTGCTCCTGGATCTTGCCGATGATCACCGCGAGATCGACGTCGTTCTTCTGAAGCGCGAAGCGCTGGAGCATGTGAAGATAGAGCGTCTGCGTCGTAAGCGGCGACTTGAGCTCATGGCTCGCGCGGCCGATGAATTCATCCTTGTCCCGCGCAAGAGCCGCGTTCTGCCGCTCGTAGCGATAGAAGAAATAGACCGTCGCGAAGAGCAGTAGGAGGTCGAGGAGCGTCACCGAAGCGATTGTGGTTGCGAGCTTGGCGTAACTTCCCGCGGCGGCCGCTTCGCGAGTAGCGAGGTTCGCGACCTCCGATTGCCTCATCGCGCCCGCAAGCGAGACTATCCTGCTCGTCACGGCCTCGCCCGCGCCAGTCTGAAGAGCGTCCGGAATCACGATGCTGCTCGCCTCTTCCCGCGCCGCGATGCCGTTCCCGAGCCCGGCCAAGCGTTCTGTCACGAGCGGACGGAGCTCCGAAAGCCCCCGAAGCCTCTCCGGATCTTCCGAAGCGAACGCGGTAAGCGTATCGAGGTCCGCATCGATTCTCTGCGTTGCCGATTCATAGCTTGAAAAATACGCCTGATTGCCCGTAAGAAGATATGCACGTTCTGCGCCCACCGACACGTCGAGATCGGCCAGAAGGCTGTCCAAGCCGTCCAACATGCCATGCGCGTCGTCGACGAGCGCGTCTTTCTCCTGAAGCTGTTTGAAATTGTGGTACGAGAAAACGGCACTTAGAATAAGAATTATAAGCGTCAGGCCGAAGGCCGCCCATGTCAAAATGTCATAACGAAGAATCTTTGATTTCATCGTCTTCCTCTTTACCTTCCGTGTGCCGCACGGCGTTTCGATCATACGAAAACTGGATGAAAAAAACGGTACGAGAAAATCGCCCGTAAAATCGGCATTTTTCCATAATTGGGGGCCATAACTCGGAATACGATGTCGCCCTACCATTGACTTTCATCTGAATTTAGTGCAATATCGCCGGAGATGTAGAAGTCCTTTATCATAGAAATTCCAACAATTCAGACGTCAAAAGAAAGGAAGGTAGCAGTATGAGGAATCTCGCGATTCTTGCAGTATGCCTGGCGCTCGCCTGGCCGCTTCACGCAACGCCGTCGCGCATTGCTGACACGGAACAATCGCTGCCAAATGCAAAAGAAAGGAATGTGGTCGTGAAAATCTTCTCGACGTACCCGATGGATTTTTTCAAATTCTTCGGTCATCCGATTCGAAAAACGAAAGTTGCCGGAAATTTTCTCAAGGATAAGGCCTTGAGGCCGGCGGCCCGACACGTGGGAATGCCCGCGCTTCAGATCGCGCGGACAACGCTCCCCTTCGCATGCCTCACCGGCATCGGAACTATTCCCTGCATCGGCGGCCAATTGGCGCTCAATGCACCCAGCACGATGATGATGGTCCGCAGTTTCGCGGGCGGCGCTCCGCAGATCAGAGCGGCGAAATTCACGAGAGTGAAGATCAGCCGGTCATCAGTTGAGGAATCATCTCGCGGACGATATACGATCGACAACTGGGAAACAGCCGACGTATACGTCTTCGATCCCGGCCATGCGGAATATGATCCGAAGGACCGGCAATTCTTTACCGGGTATCAAAGCGTACAAGCCGACCAGATCGGTTGGGCGAATCAGGAAGTATGGAACGAGATTCCCGGCAAGGGTTCGGTCCAGGTACGCCTCGATGATCCGCGGATCTTCTACAACGGAAGATATGCGTATCTCACCGGCTGCGAGTACAAAGGAAAAGTGTGGTTCAACAGGATTCGCCTGGTGCACCCGCTTCCTCCTGCAGAGCCGCAGGTAACGCAAGCTCCCCCGCCTCCGGCGGCGCCGCCTGTCGTCAATGTGAATCAGCCGCCGTTCCCGAATCCGCTCAACGTAATGGCGACGGTAAGCGGCCTTCAGCCAGCGCAAATCCCGACCAATTACACCGTGCATGTGGTGAATGAAAACATTCAGCGATGCGGCGATAATTGGTGCAGATGGCAAAAATTCGGTACTGGTCTTCTTGGGCCCGCGGCAATTGCGGCAGACGCAGTATTTCCTTGGGCAATGACGCGATCCGCGCATATACAAGCGGACGGACAACGTGACGCGGCGGCAAGAAGAGCTGATGGCGAAGTCGCAGCGGCAAATGCCGCAGGTCCGTACCTAGTGCAAGCAGCCCAAGCTCGCGCGCAGGGTGATATCGGCAACGGAAATGCGATAGCGCAGGGCACTCGGGATGCCGGCGTTTCAATCCAGAACGGATTGAATGCCCAAGGCACTTCGATCCAAAGCGGATTGAACAATGTCGGAACCTCGATTGAGAATTCCGGAATGACAATCAGCAACGGCATGACAAGTGCCGCTAAAGCTCGCGTGCCGGACAACATCACGCAGACCGTCACGAACACGAATTCGGCGACCGGCGTGAACAATCCGGTAAACACGTTTACTCCGACCAACACGTTCAATCCGACGAACAACAATAACGTCACTGCGAACGGCGGAAATGGCGGGAGCGTCGGCAACATCAGCGTCACTGCCAAGGGCGGCAATGCTGTTGCCAACTCAAGCTCGAAGTCGAGCGCGAGTTCGAATGCCGAAATAAACAACAGCGGCAACTCGGCCACTACGGTCAACGTGCCGGCACCGAAGCCGCAACCGGCTCCGAAACCGGCTCCCAAGCCGCAGCCGAAGCCTCCGGCAAAGGATTGCCCGAAGCCTCCGCCGCCGCCTGCGCAATGCAAGAAATAGCCGCGCAGGATTAGGCAGAAAGAAACAAAGCGGCCCGCGGGACGCTCTATTCCCGCCACCACGCATACACCACCTGACGTCTGACATTGTTCAGGGGTATTACCTTCGCAAGCTTCGTATCTCGAGAACGAGGCTTGCTTTTTTATATGCAAAATTATTTCGATTCTTTTTTAATTGACATATCAAAAAATTATACGTAGTATCCACATACTGTCCTTTGATATAAATCAAAGGTAGGATAGTTTCAGAGAGAGGAAAACCATGGAAGTCAGTTTTGCGGCCGACTTGAAAGAGTTGGTTAAAGAATCGGATAACTTTATCCTTCCAGCATGCAACTCCTTTGTAAGGGTTGTAACGCTCACCATCGTCTACGTCCTTATGGGAATCGGCTCAACCATATTGCTCGCTTCCCCAGCACAAATCAGAACCAATGATCCAATATGGACACTTTCAGCGATTTGGATTGCTGTAATCCTGCCAATCGCACGTGCCACATATCTTTGGCATCGTTCAAGGAAAAGGAGGGCGGCAATCAACCTTCTATACGAGGAATCGGTGCACCAACCCAGCTCTTTATGATGGATTATGTACGACACGACTGCTCCGGCCTAAATGACCGGAGCAATTTTTATTATCGCAAAAGCATTTCTTCCATACTCCCAACGAGGCTTTGCGTGGGAGAATTATCTTTAAGAAGAATGGGCATGCTAAAATTCCCATATGAAATATCCAGATTTCGTTAAAGAACTCATCGACCGCTTCGGAGAAGACCGAGGACCGCTCATGGCGCTCCGCGCCGAAGTGGGATTCCTGCGGCGTTACTTGGAACGGCAGAGCGGGCCGGAATTTCTCAAGGATCAGAAAGCAATGATCGAGGACTTCCTCGCCCGGCATCCGAAACCATAATAAAACCACCTTTAAGGTGGTTTTATTATGGTTGAAATCTTTTTAATTACTGTCTGGGGTGCCTATCGGGAACAGGAATTGATCCTTACAGGATCTGTACACCTTTCGTATTCACTTCGCCAAAAGACTGGCTCGTTCATATACTCAAGGTCTTCAATTCCCGAACGCGAGCAAAATTATTTGCTCGTTTAGGCACCCAAGACGACAAAACCGCCTTGCGGCGGTTGTCGTCTTGGGTGCCTATCGGGAATTGAACCCGAATCGAGAGTTCCACAAACTCCAGTGTTAACCATTACACCATAGGCACCATTTGAGCCTCGTAAGGCTTCTCAGTTATATCAGAAATTAAGCTTCAAAGTCTACCTGTGGGCACGGGGAGACTCGGTCACGGATAATTTTCTGCTGAAAATTTCCGCGACCCCGGCTCGGCCCGTCGGCCTCCGCCTTTCTCGCCTCCCCTGCCTCGCAATGATGAATAACTCGGGCAGCTCCCAGCTGTCCTCGTTAATCATTGTGGGCACGGGGAGACTCGAACTCCCAACCCTTGCGGGATACGCTTCTGAGACGTACGCGTATACCAGTTCCGCCACGTGCCCATGCGGATGTATTATAGCCGGAATTGAATTCTATTCCAGAGCTGGAGAATTTTAGAAAACCAGGGCCGGCCAGCGGGTGGCGACCAGGATAAACGTATGCAGGTCGTCGGGAGATGATGCCAAGTGGCTATTCGGCACGCCTGAATGCCACTGCCACCAGAATACGACGCCGACAACGCAGTAGAGGAACAAACAAAGGAGAAGCCAGCCGAACAAGGTGCGCATGGGTTAAGAATAGCACGGGACGGGACCGGACTTGAAAAGATAGAGGCTTTTAGGCATACTTACCTTGTTCCCAAATTAGGAATGCGCAGGTGGCGAAATTGGCAGACGCACTACCTTGAGGTGGTAGCGCCCGTAAGGGCATGGAGGTTCAAGTCCTCTCCTGCGCACAAAAAGAAAGAACCCGGCTAAAGCCGGGCTTTCTTTTTGTGCGCAGAGCAAGACGCCTGCGCGTCTTGCATGAGAGGACTTGAAGACCTTGAGCATATTTTCGAGCGGCCTTCGCGTGAGAAAATGCGAAAGGTGTACAGATCCTGTAAGGATCAAGACTCCTCTCCTGGCGAACAAAATATTCCTGACCACAAAATAAAAAAACAACTCCCATCTGGGAGTTGTTTTCATTATTCCTGAGTTTCGGTTGCCGGAGCTTCGGGAGCGGCCTCTTCAGCCTCCTCTTCCGCTTCCGCGACGACGCGGACATTACGCATCTGGCGGCGAATTTCCTTAGCCGCCTTCTTCCTGATGTGGTAGAGCTTGGCGCGGCGGACCTTCGAGCGCTTCACTACGTCGATCTTGTCGATCAGAGGCGAGTAGAGCGGGAAGATTTTCTCGACGCCGACGCCAGAGGCCACGCGGCGCACGGTGAACGTGCCGCCCGATTCCTTACCGTGCTTCACGGCGAGGACGAGGCCTTCGAACATCTGGAGGCGGGTCTTGCCCTTCTCCTGGATCTTCTGGTGCACCTTGACGGTGTCGCCTGCCCGGAGGTCAAGCTTCCTGCGCTCTTCGATCTTTACTGGCGAGATTACGATTTCCATAACGGGAGTTAATGTACCATAGGGGCCAAACTTACGCAACACTCTCCCCCGTACGCCCCGTCATTGCCGCTTCGGCGCGCTGGAAGTCGTCGGGAATGGGCGCCTCAATGACCATGGCGCCCTTATTTTCAAGTGTAAACGAGATCTTCGCCGCATGGAGGGCGAGGCGCTTGAAACCCAGGGCCATTTCGCGCTTCGGAGCATAGAGCCGGTCGCCGACAATGGGGTAATTGATCGCCTTGAAGTGGACGCGAATCTGATGGGTGCGGCCGGTCTTGGGCCTCGCTTCGACGTACGTGAAGCCGCTCCCCCGCTCGATGACGCGATACTCCGTGGCCGCCTCCCGCATTTCTCCCCTTCCTCCGGGCTGTGCCGACCAGAGGCGGAAATCCTTCCGGCTTTTGGCGATTGGCCGATCGATGACGCCTTCATTCGTCCGCAATTCGCCGTAGAGGAACGCGAGATAGCTTTTCCCGACTTCTCTCTTTTTGAATTTCTCTTTCATGCGGAGAAAGAGATCCTGCGTCTTGCAGATAAGGAGCACGCCCGAGGTCTCGCGGTCGATGCGGTGAACGATACCGGGGCGGTGGAGCGTCGTTCCGTCGGGACGGGTCCACGGCTCGCCGACATCCTTGATTTCGGGGCGCACCCGCTCGAGCCAGTCGGCGACCGACGGCTCGTCCGTACGTCCGTCGGAATGAACGACGAGGCCCGACGGCTTGTCGATCGCGAGGAGTTCGTCGTCTTCGTAGAGAATGACGATCTTTTCGAAAATTTGGTCAAGATTCATTTTATTCAATGGAGAATTCGATATGCGGGTCTCCTACCGAATCGTACCAGGTTACCTCCGCATCTTCCACCTTCGAAAAGACGCTCCCCCGCTTCGCGCGCCGAAGAAACTCCTCGAGCGCCTCGCGCGTGCCCTGCGCGATTACCGAGACCGAGCCGTCGTCCTCGTTGCGTGCGACGCCCCGCACGCCAAGCTCGTCGGCGCGCTTTTTCAGGTAATCGCGCAGATAGACGCCCTGAACTTTGCCGGTGAGAATGATTTCGACTTCAATGTCTATATCTAAAACCATTTTTTAATCTAACACTAAGGTATAAATTTTCTCAATCCACCCGATTATCGTTAGAAACAATTTTGCATCACATACATCCACATCTAACGTACCGTAAGGCAAAATATCCATTTTACTCTGACTTGATTTACTAGGTTTTGAATAGGTTTTATAAAATTGATTTAAGGGAAGACCTGTAATATCGGACCAATATTTTTCTGCCTTGCTTACATTCACATGAGAATATGTATGGATATGACATCTAAATTTTGCTTCCGATACAAAGCAAATTTCTCGGAAAAAACGCATTATCACGCGAATAATCATGGGATCACTATTAGAAAAACTTACAACCCTTTGTCCTCTTTTTCTTCCTTCCGCCCAGTAAAGCATGCAACCGATGAGCTTGAGCTCGATTTTTGAGATTGATTTTATATCCTTTTTTGCCTCATCAATTATAGTCTGACGTTTTGCTAATTCATTAGATAGTCTGCTTTTTCGCCTCTTTTCTATAGCGTAGATGTTAAATTGATTTTGAATAAGCTGATTTCTTTGTCTTTGTGTTAAGGATATATCTCTCACCCACGTGCTTACACTTGCTTTGGAAACTCCTATTGTGTGCGCAATCACATTAATCGATTCGCCTTTTTTGCGCAGTAAAATTGCTTTTTCTCTTTCTTTTGTTTTCATCCAATTTGGAGTATGTTTTATATACTATATATTACCATAGTTCATATTTTAAGCAGTTGTTGATAAAACCTACGAAATAGAATAATATTTGCCACACGCGCGATTAGCTCAGTTGGTAGAGCAATCGATTTACACTCGAAAGGTCGGGGGTTCGAGTCCCTCATCGCGCACACGAACGAAAATCTGTCATTTTTATAATCCCGAAACTTTGCTAATGTAATAGCGTTACTGCCCTTGTAGTTCAATGGATAGAACTGGGAACTTCTAATTCCCCGATGTAGGTTCGATTCCTACCGAGGGCACCCGACCATAAAAACACCGGTTTTCCCGGTGTTTTTATGTGTCGCTGGAAGTATCGGTAGGAATCGAAAGCCGGAGCGCGACGGCGCGAGGCGGGGTCGCGGGAATTTTCAGCAGAAAATTATCCGTGACCGATTCCTACCGAGGGCACATTGAGGCGAAAAAACAGTGCCTGCGCGCTGTTTTTTCGCGAAATGTGAGGCGGAGCGATGCCGAGTTAGCAAACGAGGCCGCGAGCCCGGGTCGGGAAATTTTGCGAGCGACGGCGAGGAAAATATTCCTGACCAATTTATTAGGAACAGATGATAATTAAAATTCTTTCCACCAATTTTATCTTGACGGGTCGCTCACTTCCGGCTTCTTCGATTGAAAGCTGTTGAAATCGACTTTCCTCGCGTCGAAATACGATTCCAGATCATCGAAGCCATTCTGGTTGAACGCCTCGATCTTCGGCTTCGACGCCTGGGCTTTTTCGGTGCCGATATTGTTCGAGAGCCAGAAAACGTAGAGGCTCGCGCCGATGACGCAGATATTCAGAACGAGCGTGCAGACGATGATCGCCTTCCAATCGCGTTCGAACGGGCTCTCCCCTTTTCCGGCGACGGAGGACCTGAGCCGTGCGAATATTTTTTTGACATCGAGTTCCATCATTTGAGTTTGAGTACGCTTAATTGGAATTCGCCTTTCCAGTGGGTCGGCGCCCCGGCGCTCACGCCCTCCTCGTCCTTGAGCGCGTCGAGGCTCGCGCCGTCGATCGAGATTCCGACGGGAAGATTCTCAACCATGCCGATAAACTGCTCGGTATCAGCCCAGGTTCCCTCTGTCTCGACGCGGAGTGACAAGCGCTCCTCGAATGCGGAGCTCGCCTTGTCGATGTCCGCCGCGTCGACATTGTTTACGGTAAGCGAGAGGCCGCTGTCCTTGCCGAGCGATTCTATCTCAGTGATGAAATCGACGACGCCGTTTGCGGGTACGAAATGCGAATCGATCGCCTTCGCGTCATCGTCGGTCTTGGTAAAAGTCGACTGGAGAGACGAGAGGATCGCGTTCGTCTGCACATAGGAAGCGGCTTGCTGATTGAGCGTGTCAACTTGGTCGTTTTCGCCGAGCAGGAACCTGAACGCGAATACGTAGCCCGCAACGAGCGCGATGAGAAGCACGCCGAGCACGATGATCGTCTTTTTTGTTCCGGCAAAAAGCTTCATTTCGTAGTTACGTTAAGCGAAAAGCTGATATTCTCATCCTTGGCAAAATTCGATATCGGCAGGTCGACCTTCCCGTACACCCCGCTTCCCTTGAGCAGGTTCGCGAACGAAAGAAGCGATTCGCGGTCTTTTGCCGTCCCTTCGACCGTGAGCGCGAGCGTTCCGCCGGTTCTCGACGCATTAAACGAGGTGATCGTGATTGCATCCGATTTTACCGCCGCGATCCCCTCGAGAAGCTCGGGGAGCGGCTCGGTCGTCGATGAGAGCCCGAAGGTGGCGATCTTCTTGTTCGCCGCGGCGATGGCGTCCTTGTATGTTTGCTGATTCTTGATCGCGTCATTCGCCTGGAGTACCGCGACGGTCTGTTTGATCTCGCTCAAGCGATAGCCGGCGATAATGAAGGAAGGGATGAGAAACACGCCGGCAAGTATGACGGTCGCGATCGAAAAGAGCAGGATGATGATAAGGCGCCGCCGCATGTATTCGGCCCCGATCGCCTTTTTTTCTTTGTATGGCAGGAGGTTAAACATGGAAATTGAGCCTCGGGCAATTCGCGAGGGCGACGCCTATCGCGGCGGCGTACCTGAACGAATCCTCTTTGGGAATGGGAGGCGCCGCATCGTTTGAATCGAAGACGTTCTGCCACGGATCGGCCACTTCGACCGGCTGGCCGGCGAGGCTCGCGAACTTCGAAACGAATTCGGCATCAAGCGCCTCGCCGCCGCTCGCGATGACTTTGAAGCTGAAGCTTTCTCCCGCCGGAAGGGGCATGGTATCTTTCCAATAATTCACGATGCGCTCGATCCCCTCCCGCACCAGCACGAGCTTCTGGTATTTCTGTGGAGATTGAGCGCCGGCCGGATCGGCCCTTTCTTCGACGGGGAGCGTGAAGCTGAACTGGACCATGCCGCCTTGCACGAGGAAAAGAAGCGTCTTGGTGTGCGCGAAGTGCGCCACAAGAACCGTCCCCCGCTCGGCCTTTGGGACGACCGCATGCGCGATCGCCTGGGATTCGAGGTCGAGACGGAGAGGCGACAGGCCGGCGCTTTTCATGGTATCGAGATAGCTTTCGGATGTCTTGGACGCGACGGCGGCAACGACCGCTTCGGTCGTGCCGAGGACATCGTTGCGGTTTGCAATGGAATAATCGAAAATCGCGTCCCCCGCGGGAATCGGAACGTTCTCCTCGAGCTTGAACTCGATGGCGCTCCTTACGTCGCTCTCGGAAATGAGCGGCAGGTTGAGACGGAAGAGATACACCGCATCGTCGGAGATCGCGGCGCGCACGAATCGGAGGCCGTATTGCTTCTTGAGCGCGGCAAACGCATTTGCCACCGCGGCTTCGTCGCGAATTTCGCCGTTTACGACCGCGCCGGCGGGAAAATCAGCCGAGCCGAAGCTCTCGACTTTCGCCGCGCCGTCGATGTCGGATATGTGAACGAAGCGGACGCCCTCATCGTTGACCGAGAGTCCGGCGGCGGGCATCCGCAAAAAAGAAGGTACGGGAAAAAAATGAAAGAATTTGCTGGGAGCCATCAACAAAATTATACATTAGTTTGGCTGCAGCATCATGAGGACATCTAGCCGACGCGCGTCCCCGGCGGAATGTCGGACGACACTTCGAGAAGCGAGAACGCCTCGCCTTCGTGCGCCGCAAGGATCATTCCCTGGCTCTCCAGCCCTTTGATGGTGCGCGGCTCGAGATTCGCGACAAACGCGACATGGCGGCCGACGAGCGTCTGGGGATCGGGAAAATACGCCGAGATGCCGGAAACGATCTGCCGCGGATTTTCCTCGGCGAAGTCGACAGCAAGGCGCAGGAGCTTGTCGGTCTCGGGGACCTTCTCGGCTGAGAGAATCTTCCCTATTCGGATTTCCGTCTCGTGGAATTTGTCGATGTTGATCATATTGTTTACTAAATTTTCAATTTGCAATTTTTAATTTTCAATGAATTTTCAAAATCCAGGACTCCAGTGTTGAAAATTGTCTAATTGAACCTTGATTGAAAATTGATAATTGAAAATTCTATTTATTTATTCTATCAAGAAATGATTGCAGGATGAGCGCTGCGGCTCCGGCATCGAGCATGTCGGGAGAACTCCCGCGCTCGGCCTGGGCCGACGTAAGAAATTCCGGCTCGAGCTCGACAGGAAGGCCCGTCTCGCGGGCAAGCTCTTCCTTAAAGACGAAGCCTTTCTCCATGATCGGGTTGTATTCGCCGCGGTAATTCTTCGATTCTCCGAGGATGATCTTTTCCACTCCGTTCTCTTCGCAGATTTTCTTCACCGCGGCGGCGAGGTCAGAGGTATTTTCGAGCACGGCTTTCGGGAACGCCATGGTTCCCTCCTCGTCAGAAACGGCAATACCCACCCGTTTCGATCCGAAATCTATTCCGAGATAACGCATCCCGTTAGAAGCAGGTCGCGATCATGTCGCTTTCTGCTGTGCGGTATTTTTCTATTAAAAACTCGACCATTTTATATATGTTATTCGAGGTTATTCGAGCGATCGCGGCTTCTAACGGGACGCATGCGCCTATTGTACATGAGCGCCGAGCCGTCCGAAAGCGCCGGAAAAGCGCTTTGCAACGGTGCCGCTTTAGTATAGTATGGCCGTATGGAGTCTTTGGACGCATCGACAATCCTCACGCTCGTGGGCGTTCTCGCATGGGTATGGGTATGGAAAGGAATCGCCCTTTGGAAATCCGCGCGCCTTTCGCACAGGAACTGGTTTTTGGCGTTCATCATATTCAATATCTACACCTTCGGCATTCTCGAGATCATCTACATTTTCCTCATCGCCAGCAAGTACAAAGTGGAAACGTCCGAGACCGAAGAGGCTGCGACGCCTACCAATAAGAGTGGCTCAGGAGAAAATTCGGACGAACAATAAATAAATATATGGAGGGGTGGCAGAGTGGTCTATCGCACCTGTCTTGAAAACAGGAGTCTCGTAAGGGACCGCGAGTTCGAATCTCGCCCCCTCCGCCGGTTCAAAAATGAGCACCTAATGGTGCCATTTTTGTTCGGCGGAGGAGGGCAAAGCGCCTGCGCGCTTTGCGCGTGAGATTCGAAAAGCGGAGCGTTATTCGCTCAGTAGAGCGAATCGCGAGCTGGGCCTGCGGCCGAGGCTTGCGACGGCAAGCCGAGAGCTGTAGGCGAATCTCGCCCCCTCCGCACATAGAAGTAATCATTCATTTAAGTGAGTAAAATTAAAATGAAAAGGCCGGCGATTGTTAGATCGCCGGCTGTCACATCGCTCCCTCTTTAGGATTGCGAGTCGGTTTTTCGTCCACTAGAGACTTATTTTAGTACTCGCTGGTTCGCAAGGCTAAATGTGCACATTCTTACCCTGCTACTCAGGTATTAGCGCTTCCGGAAGCGCTTTACCTACTACCCCATTGGTAGCCATGAAGCATGGAACTATCCGAATGGTTTGTCCTCTTCCCTCTGAAAAAGGGAATCACTGTTGTTTTCTTGAAGGAACGATGCTGGCAATAAGTATATATCAGCATGTTTGTTCGTCAAGTGTTGAGTTTTAATATGATTCACCCTTCTTTATAAACACACGCCCCAGGAAAGCTATGCTACTATATTTATGAATATGGCATACAAGCCTCTTGAGTGGGAAGCGCAGGAAAGCGTTCACACCGAAAAAAGCTCTGACTGGTACTGGGCCGTCGGCATCATCACGATCGCCGCGGTGGTCACCTGCGTCATTCTCGGCAACATCCTCTTCGGGCTTGTCATCCTACTCGGAAGCGCCGGCCTTACCATGCATGCCGCAAAGGAGCCGCCACTCCATTATTACAAGCTGGACGAGCACGGCATCCATATCGACGATACGTACTATCCCTACCGCTACCTCGATTCGTACTGGATCGACGAAAATTATTATCCCGTCAAAGCGCTCCTCAAATCGAAGAAGTTTTTCATGCCCTATCTCGTGATGGCGATCCCCGACAATGTCGACATCGAGCTTGTCCGGAAGCATTTCGACCACCATCTCCCCGCCCACGAGCACCATGAGCCTCTGCCGCATAAGATTTTGGAATATTTGGGTTTCTAAACACAAAACCCCGCGCAAGCGCAAAATGTTTTTTGGTCAGGAATATTTTGGTCAATGTATCCCTTGTGGTCACGAGTCGATTTTGCCTCGGTCAGGCAAAATCGCTCACGACCCCGGCTCGGAATTTTTCGCTGCTGCGGAAAATATACCTGCGCCCAGCACCTTGCGAAAAAACCTGCCGCTGTGCAGGTTTTCTCGTCTCGGTGCTCTCGGTCGGAATCGAACCGACATTACCAGCTTCGGAGGCCAGCGTTCTATCCATTAAACTACGAGAGCTTCGTAGGGATACTGTAGCAGAAAAGAGAGTGGAGCGGTAATGCCAGAACAGCTTTGATTTGGCGCATTTTTTGTGTTAGGTTGATAGGGCTAGAGAAACGCTCCCGTAGTTCAACGGATAGAATGCAAGATTGCGGATCTTGCGATTGAGGTTCGATTCCTCACGGGAGCACATCGAGACAAAAAACAGTGCTTGCGCACTGTTTTTCGCGAGATGTGAGCCGGAGGCATATCGCTCTTAGCAAAGAGCGATGCCGAGGCGGGGTCGCAGAAATTCACGAGTGGCGACGAGTGAATTATCTGCGACCATCGGAAATGGTTTTATAACCGATTCTTCACCAAAACAAAAACCGCCCCGAAGGGGCGGTTTTTGTTTGAATAGTTAGGCGCTTGCCTTCTTGAGCGCCGCGACGATCCGCGACTTCTTGCGGGCGGCGTTGTTCTTCTTGATGACGCCGGTCTTCGCAGCCTTGTCGATGACCCTCTGGACCTCGGGGAGGAATTTTTTCGCCTCGTCGGCCTTCTTTTCGACAACAAGCTTCCTCATTTTCTTGAGGGCGGACTTCAATGCGCCTTTGCGGGCAAGGTTGTGCTCCTGCTTATTGGCGGAGTTCCTGAGCGCTTTTTTTGCTGATCGGGTAATTGGCATGATTGAAAATCAAAATTTGAATACACGGAGAATACCAGAAGGCCTGGAAAAACGCAAGTTTTACGGCATCTCTCGCGAAGCATATACTATAGCAAATGATTAGCCATCTTAGAGGAGTGGTCGAGCAGAAGGGCCTCAATTTCGCCGTGCTCGACGTGCAGGGCGTGGGCTACAGGGTTTTCATGACCTCGGGCCTGTTGGCCGAACTTGCCATTGGCGAGGAAGCGAAGATTCCGACCTATCTCGCAGTCCGCGAAGACGCCATGGATCTCTACGGCTTCCGCAATCAGGACGAGCTCCGCTTCTTCGAGCTTCTCATCTCCATTTCCGGCATCGGACCGAAATCAGCCCTGTCGATCCTCAATATTACGACGCTTGATTCCCTCCGACAGGCCGTTGCGTCCGAAGACACCACCCACCTCACCCGAGTTTCGGGCATCGGCCGCAAGACGGCTGAGCGCATCGTCATCGAGCTCCGCGGCAAGCTCGACGGCTTCGAGTTCGAGGCGATCGCGACTGACACGGGAAGCATCAAGGAAGAAGTCGACGCGCTCGAAGCCCTGAAGTCGCTCGGCTATTCGCAGAAGGAATCGCAGGAAGCTTTGAAGCTCGTTCCGAAAGACATCATCGGCACCGGCGAAAAGGTGAAGCACGCCCTGCGCCTCCTCGCGAGCAATCAATAGCGCGCATTACGATGAATCCTTCGAATATTCTTGAAAAAACGCTCCGCCGGGCGAAGCGCCTCATTCCGAAATCCCTCTTCCGCGCGGCCCAGCCTTTCTACCACTACGCGCTCGCGATCTTGGGCGCGCTCCGCTACGGATTCCCGTCGAAAAAACTCATGGTCATCGGCGTTACCGGCACCAAAGGCAAGTCGACGACCGTCGAGCTCGTAAACTCGATTCTCGAAGCGGCCGGATACAAGACCGCCGTCGCCGGCACGATCCGCTTCAAAATCGGGGACGATTCGCGGCGCAATATGTACAAAATGACGATGCCGGGGCGCTTCTTTCTCCAGAGCTTCCTCGCGCGCGCCGTAAAGGCGGGATGCACTCATGCCGTGATCGAGATGACGTCCGAAGGCTCGAAGCAATACCGCTACCGCTTCGTCTATCCCGACGCGCTCATCTTCACCAATCTTTCTCCCGAGCATATCGAGTCGCACGGCTCGTATGAAAAGTATGTTGAGGCGAAGCTCGACATCGCACGGCGAGTGCTCCGGAGCGGCAAGCCGCGCCGTATCCTCGTCGCGAACGGCGACGACAAGGAAACGCCGAAGTTCCTCGGGCTCGGAATCCCCGAATCCCTCACCTACTTCCTCTCCGCGACCCCGCACGTATCGAGCGAATCCGGCTCGACATTCACATTTATGGGCACAGAGATGCGCACGCCTCTTCCCGGAGAATTCAACCTGGCAAATGCTTTGGGCGCGGCAACGCTCGCCCAGGCGCTCGGTATCGATACCGCCGCGATAGCCCTCGGCATCAAAAACCTCGCGCATGTTCCCGGCCGCGCGGAAACCGTGACGCTCGCGGAGGATCACGAGCTCGCCCGCGAGCAGGACTTCACCGTCGTGGTCGACTACGCCCATACGCCCGATAGCCTCAAGGCAATCTACGGCGCGTACGGCGCTCATCGAAAAATCTGCGTACTCGGCTCGACCGGCGGCGGCCGCGACACCTGGAAGCGCGGAGCGATGGGCGCGATCGCCGACGAATACTGCGACGAGATCATCCTCACCGACGAAGATCCGTACGACGAGGACCCGCAAAAAATTGTCGCTGACGTCGCGGAAGGAATCAAAAGCAAGAAGCCCGATATGCTCATGGATCGGCGCGAGGCCATTCATGCTGCGCTCTCCCGCGCGCGGAAAGGCGACGCCGTCCTCATCACCGGCAAAGGAACCGATCCCTACATCATGGGCAAGAACGGCGCGAAACAGCCGTGGAGCGACGCAAATATCGCCCGCGAAGAGCTGGAGAAGGTTCTCAAATCTCGCGCTTCACAGCAAAAAAGCGAACCTCAGGAATAGCAAACCTTTCGATACATCGAAAGGTCTGCTATTCTATGCTTATGCCTCACGTTTCAAAGAAAAATATCAGCAACAAGATCTCATTAAAAATTGAGGAGAGATTGTTGAGAGTTGTAACCGGGCTTAATTCAAAAAAATCAGCCATGTTATTTGAGCTTCTCACCATTACTGAGAAAACTATGCTCGCAAAGCGTCTGGGTATCGTATTTATGCTTACTGAAAAACGTTCCTTTTATGAAATATCTGAGAAGCTCGGTGTTAGCACCTCAACGGTTTCTAGAATCGAAGATGATATGAAAAGAGGCGCTTTTAAACGCTTGCGCATTTACTTTGAAAAACATAGGGAGGGATTTTGGAATTCTCTCGAAAAATTCATGCGGGCTGGGATGCCGCCGATTGTCGGAAAAGGGAGATGGGACTACTTAAAAGAAATGCCCTGAACCTTTCGATATATCGAAAGGTTCAGGTTGGTGTCAATTCGGTTTTTCAGATACGATTCGAAACATACCTAATTTATTAAATTCCATGCCGGAACTTCCCGAGGTGCAGACGACGGTAAACGGAGTGAAGCGCTACGCCAAGGGCAAGCGCATTGTGGACGTCTGGACCGACTACGGCAGCCCGTTCCACGAAGGAAAATCGAACATCAAGAACAGGAAATATTTCGCCCGTTTCAAGAAAGAAGTGGCGGGGCGGAGCATCACTGGCGCCGAGCGCATCGGCAAAAATGTAATCATTCACCTCTCGGGCGGAAAATCGATCGTCGTACATATGAAAATGACCGGCCACCTTCTCTTCGGCGAATACGCCTTCGACGGAAAAACCTGGACGGCGAAACATGCGGGCCCGCTTCGCGACGACGGCTTCAACCGCTTCATCCATCTCCTCTTTACCCTCTCCGGCGGCAAGCATCTCGCGCTCTCTGACATGCGCAAATTCGCGCGCGTAAGCGTCGTGGAAACCTCTTCGCTCCCCCATGCCGACGACCTCGACTCGATCGGACCCGATCCGTTGAATAGGGATTTTACATACAAAGTTTTCAAAGGGCGGCTCTTGAAGCGCCCGGCCGGAAAGATAAAGCAGGCGCTCATGGAGCAAAAACTCATTGCGGGCATCGGCAACATCTACTCCGACGAAATTCTCTGGCGCGCGGGCGTCCATCCCCTCTCTAT
>DASZYS010000002.1:0-15207 GCA_035545295.1 Minisyncoccota bacterium
ATGGGGCAGGCGGAGACGAGGGCGTTCAACCGCTTCATTCTCGCCGGCGCAGTCGAAATCGAGGTGGACGCCATGGGGCGCATTCTCGTTCCCGATTTTTTGCGCGATTTCGCGGACCTCAAGACGAAGGTCGTTTTCGCGGGCGTACACAACCGCGTGGAAATATGGAACGACAAGAGGTGGGCGGAATACAAGGAGAGGACGGTGAAGCAGGCCGATATGATGGCTGAGAAGCTCGGCCAGATCGGACTACTTTAATCGCCGTTTATGATCCATAAATCGGTTCTTTTAAACGAAGCAATAGAAGGTCTCGACATCCGCGAGGGCGACATCTTCCTCGACTGCACGCTGGGAAACGGCGGCCACAGCTTGGAAGTATTTAAGCGCTTCGGCACCTCAGTGAAGATCGTGGGACTCGACGCCGACAGCGATGCCATAGCGCGGTCGGCGGAGAGATTGGCGTCATTCGGCTGTGAAATCATAGCTGTCGCCGCGAACTTCCGGCACGTAAGCGCAGTGCTCGACGGACTCGATATTCCGAAAGTCGACAGGGTTCTCATGGACCTCGGACTTTCCTCGAATCAGATTGAAGAATCGGGGCGCGGTTTCACCTTTCAGAAGGACGAGCCGCTCCTCATGACATTCTCGAACGAACTGGGCGATGGAAGCCTGACGGCTCAGGCAATCGTCAACTTTTGGGACGAGGAGAATCTCGAAACGATTCTCCGGGCATACGGCGAAGAGCGGTTCGCGAGGCGGATCGCCAGGGGAATCGTCGCGGCGCGCGAAGCCGGGCCGATCGAGACCACCGGCGAGCTTGTCGAGATCGTCGCGCGCTCGGTGCCTGCGGTGTACCGGCACGGTCGCATCCACTTTGCGACAAGAACCTTCCAAGCCCTCCGCATGACGGTGAACGACGAACTGCAGGCACTTGCCGAAGGGATGGAGCAGGCGTTCGAGAGGCTCAACGTCGGCGGAAGGCTTGCGGTGATCTCGTTCCATAGCGGCGAGGACCGCATCGTGAAGAATTTCTTCCGCGCGAAGGCTGCCGCCGGCGCGGGTAGGCTCATTGCGAAGAAGCCTCTGTCCGCAACCGATGAGGAGATTGCGGAAAATCCGCGTTCGAGAAGCGCGAAATTGCGGATCGTAGAGAAAATCGGAGAGGGAGAGGAGGGAAATTATTAAAAGCTAAGCAGTACATTCATTTTATGACAACGTTATCCAAAGGCATACGGCGGGGAAGGGCGCAGGTCCTTGCCATCACCAATGAGCCGGCCGCGTACTGGCTCTTGGCCGCCATCCTCGTCATCTCCTTCGCTTTGTATGTGTATTTCGTCACCGATACGGTGAAGAACGTCGTAAAGCGCCAGAATCTCGAGAGCGAGATCTCCACGCTCAATTCCGAAATCGGCGACCTCGAGTTCAAGGATATTTCAATGAAGAATGACGTTACCCTCGACAAGGCCCTTGCGATGGGCTTCAAGGAGGTGGAAACGACCAAATACATCACTCGCACCGCCGGCCAGGTGGCAATGAACGGCTCCATTTAATATAGTGCGGGCTCATGTGTTGCCCGGCCGCCTCGGCATGCTACTATTTGAGGGTTTTAGGGCTTTCCGCATCAGATGAAGCATAATTACCGCACACGCATCAGGTTCATATCGATCGTTACCATGCTGTTCTCCCTCGTTCTTATCGGGAGACTGTATTCGATACAGATCGTTTCGGGAAGCGAGTTTACCGCCCGCGCGGAGCACCAATATTTGAATAACGATTACAGCCTCTACGACAGGGGCACTATCTATTTCACCAACAAGGACGGCACGCTCGTGCCCGCCGCGACGCTCAAGACCGGCTACACGATAGCGATAAATCCCGAACAGCTCACTGATGCCACGGGGACGTATGAGAAGCTCGATGCGCTCACGCCCGTCGACAAGAACCTTTTCATGGCGAGCGCATCGAAGGCGGACGATCCGTACGAGGAAGTGGCGAAGCAGGTCGACCCGGCGGTCGCCCAGAAGATCCAAGGGCTCGACATCACGGGCCTCAATACGTATCGCCAGCAGTGGCGCTTCTACCCGGGCGAAGAAATGGCGGCGCACGCACTGGGCTTCGTCGGCTATCAGGGCAACGACTTCGGCGGCCGCACCGGCCTCGAGCGCTACTACGAGGACGTGCTCAATCGCAACGCGAGCGATTCGTACGTCAATTTCTTCGCGGAAATATTCTCCAACATCAAGGACAATATCGAGTCAAATGACGCGCACGAAGGCGACGTCATCACGACCATCGAGCCTTCGGTCGAGGCTTTCCTCGAGCGCGAACTCAAGAACGTCAATGCCATGTACCACTCGCAATTCACCGGCGGCATCATCATGAATCCGCAGAACGGCGAAATCTACGCCATGGCCGTCGATCCGACGTACGATCCGAACGATGTGAAGGATATAAAGAGCCCGAGTATCCTGACGGACAAGCTCGTGGAGGACGTGTATGAAATGGGTTCGATCGTGAAGCCGCTTACCATGGCGGCGGCGCTCGATGTCGGGGCGGTTACTCCCCAGACGACATACGACGATACCGGCTGCATCGTCGTCAATTCCTCGCGCATCTGCAATTACGACCTGCGCGCCCGCGGCGTGATTCCCATGCAGCAGGTTTTGAGCCAATCGCTCAATGTCGGCGCGGCATGGGTCGAGCACCAGATAGGCAATCAGACGTTCGCGAAATATATGCTTAGCTACGGCATTGGCCAGAAGACCGGCATCGATCTGCCGAACGAAGCTTCCGGCATCGTGAACAACCTGACGAGCCCGCGCGACGTCGAATACGCGACCGCGTCCTTCGGCCAGGGCATCGCCATGTCGCCGATCGAGACGATCCGCGCGCTCGCGGTTTTGGGCAACGGCGGCCATCTCGTAACGCCGCACCTCGCGAAGGCGATCAAATACGAGAACGGCGTCACAAAAACCCTCTCGTACCCAACAGGCCCGCAGGTAATCAAACCGGAAACCTCCAAGACGATCACCGACATGCTCATCAACGTGTTCGATATCGCTCTCGCGAACGGCAAGGCGAAGATTCCCGACATGACTGTCGCTTCGAAGACCGGAACGGCCCAGATCGCCGATCCGAACGGGGGAGGATATGAGCCGAACCAGTATCTCCACTCGTTCTTCGGCTATTTCCCGGCCACGAATCCCAAGTTCATCATTTTCCTCTATACATTCAAGCCGCAAGGCGTAGAATACGCATCGGAAACGCTCACGAATTCGTTCCTGAACCTCACGCATTTCCTGATCAATTATTACGAAATACCGCCTGACCGCTAAAGCGGAATTTCCAATTTACAATTATCAATTTTCAATCAAATCACAATGAATCAATTCCTGCCTACAGGCAGGCCAGGCAGGTTCAAACGTTTGGGACATTGAAATATTGAAAATTCATTGAAAATTAGAAATTGAAAATTAATATAGTGAAACCTTTATTTAAAAAAATAGTTGTTCGAATTCTCACCGCCGAAGCGCGAGCCGTCCTTCGCAGGCGTTCTCCCAAGATCGTCGCCATAACCGGCAGCGTGGGAAAGACGTCAACCAAGGACGCAATCTTCGCCGTGATGTCGGAAAAATTCTTCGTTCGCAAGAGTGCCAAGAGCTTCAATAGCGAACTCGGCGTCCCTCTCACCATCTTGGGCCTCCAGAACGCCTGGAGCAATCCTCTTTTGTGGCTCAAAAATATTTTGGAAGGCGCCATGGCGGCGCTGGGCTCCGGCCGCTATCCGCAATGGCTGGTGCTCGAAGTCGGCGCCGACCATCCCGGCGATATCAAGAACCTTACTGAATGGCTCCGACCCGATATCACAGTCATCACCAGGCTTCCGGAAATTCCAGTGCATGTCGAATTTTTTCCCACACCCGATGCCATCAAGCGCGAGAAGGCGTATCTCGCCGAAGCGTTGAAGCGCGATGGCACGCTCGTCCTCAATTTCGATGACGACGACGTCATGACGGTTCGCGAATATGCTCCCGACAATGCTCTTGTAACCTATGGATTCGGCGCGGGCGCCGACATGCTCGGCTCCCTGATGCAGATCCGCTACGACGAGGAGAACAGCTCCAAAGTTCCGCGCGGCACGAATTTCCGCGTGGACTACCAGGGCAAGAGCGTACCGGTCCATGTCTACGGATCGCTCGGCGCCCAGCATGTCTATCCCGCCCTTGCCGCTATGGCGGTGGGCGCGAGTCTCGGCCTCAATATGATCGAAATGGCGGAATCTCTCGGCAAGCACCGCGGCCCGCAGGGAAGGATGCGCATTCTGGATGGCGTCAAAGGATCCGTCCTTATCGACGATACGTACAACTCTTCGCCAGTCGCGCTTCACCAAGCGCTCGATACGCTCCAGGAAATCGAAGTGAGCGGAAAGAAATATGCCGTTTTAGGCGACATGCTCGAGCTCGGAAAATATTCGATCGACGAGCACCGGAAAGCGGGCAAGCATGCGGCGGAAGTCGCCGACGTCCTCCTCACAGTAGGCGTCCGCGCTCGCGACATCGCCGCGGCAGCGATGGATTTCGGCATGGCGGAAAACAATATCTTTCAATATGAAAACTCTGTCGATGCCGGCAAGGAGCTCGATCGGATGCTCGAGAAAGGCGACATCGCGCTTATCAAAGGCTCGCAGGGAATCCGCATGGAGAAGACCGTGTTCGAAGTGATAGCCGATCCCGATCATGCGAAGGAGCTTCTGGTGCGCCAAGATGCGGAGTGGGAAAACCGATAATTTTGACAAAGACTTTATTTCATTCTCCAACCATCAAACGCACTTGCATTTGTTGCGAGTGGAGATTACTATACTAGTGTAAGTTTAATACTTACATTGTTCCTTTGAAGATTGAGTTTCAATCTTCACCAACCAAAGTTTCGAGATTCTCAAATCTCAACCAACTTTCCTGAAGTTTTAAAAAAACTTCTCAAAGTTTCCGAGATTTCACAAATCTCAAACCAATCCGTTTTTCGAAATTTTTCTCAAAAATTTCACCCAACGCACTCTGCATCACTTATGTGAACGCAGGGTTTTTGTTTATATACTTTGTAATTTTGCATAAATCTGCTACTATCTTTTTTGTCCTTAATCAATTTTGCTTTTTGCATTTTGATTTTTGATTTAATTTATTGGCCCTATCGTCTAGCCCGGTTAGGACAGATCCCTCTCACGGATCAAACTGGGGTTCGAATCCCCATAGGGTCACAAAGTGCCAACCGCAAAGCGAAAGCTCTGCGGTTGTTGCATCTTTGCAGACCCTATGGGGATTCGAAAGGAAATTCGGGACCCGATTTAGCAAAATCGGGTGAATTTCCAGGGCCGAGAGGAGAAAGTTTTGACGAAAACTTTCGAGCTCTTGGCCGAATCCCCATAGGGTCGGATAATTATCCCCATATCCACGCCTATAATTCGCCTCATTTCCGCGTTTACTATAAAATAGTCGTGTGAGTCGGACGAATCGGACAAAAAAGGCTCCCGGAGCCGGTGAGCAGAGCGCATCTCAAAAAACAGAGCCTCTTACGGAGGCGGGCGAGGGAAAGCGGAGGGCTGTCATCGCAGGCAAGATTCTTCTTGCGTTTGTTTTTTTATTTTTTCTCTATGCATGTTTTTATGCCGAATTTTTCCCGTTCGCCTCGAAAATAACCGTCTACAACGACGCAGTGGCGGCGAAAACCGAGGCGCCCCAGCCTCCTCCGAAGCCCGTTCTCAATAAGGCTGACTACGATAAGCGGATGCTTGCGCTTGCGAACAATCCGCCTCCTCCTCCTGTTGCCACCTCCACGGCTACGACCTCCTCAAGCACTCCTCCCGCCGTTACGAAGCCCCAGTTGTGGCCTGCCAAAGACAACCCGTATCCGAACGCGGGCGCGCTTCTGCCGTTCAACCGCATCGTGGCCTATTACGGCAATTTCTATTCGAAGCAGATGGGCGTGCTCGGCGAATATCCGGAGGATGAAGTGCTTGCCAAGCTCCAGGCGACCGCGCAGTCGTGGCGCGATGCCGATCCGTCGACGCCGGTCATTCCCGCCATCGACTACATCGCCGTGACGGCGCAGGGAAGCCCAGGGGCGGACGGGAAATATCGCGTGCGCATGCCCGACAGCCAGATCGATCATGCTCTTGAGATGGCGGACAGGGTCGGCGGCATCGTCGTTCTCGACGTGCAGGTGGGCCTGAGCAGCCTAGAAACGGAGGTGCCGCTTCTGGAGAAATATCTCAAGATGCCGAATGTCGAACTCGCGATCGACCCCGAATTTGCAATGCACAACGGCTCACGGCCCGGCACGGTGATCGGAAGCCTCGATGCGAGCGATGTGAATTTCGTCGCCGAGTATCTCGCGAAGCTTGTCGACGAAAACAATCTCCCGCCGAAAGTTCTCGTCGTCCATCGGTTTACCCAAAAAATGGTGACAAACGCGGCGGATATAAAGCCGTTGCCGCAAGTCCAGGTCGTCATGGATATGGACGGGTGGGGAGGGCCGCAGCTCAAGAAAAATTCATACCGGCTCACGATCTACAACGAGCCCGTCCAATTCGCCGGCTTCAAGCTTTTCTACAAGAATGATCTCCTGCCGCCCTCAACGGGCATGATGACTCCGGAAGAGGTGCTCGACCTCCAGCCCAAGCCGATATTCATCCAGTATCAGTAGCAAACACAATATCAAAAACGGACGACGCTTATGCGTCGTCCGTGTTTCCATAAGCGTAATACTTATGGGGCTGTATCCCCTGAACTGCCAGGGCGGGTAATTATTGCGTGATTTGAGGCGCACATAAATGCGTGAGCCTCTGACAATCGGCCTCTCGGCCAGCAGGTGGCCGTGGAGTTTCCAAAAAGAATCAGCTACATTTCGCTGTCGGCGGCTCAAGCGCCCGACGTTTTTCATGATCGCGCCCTCCGATTGCATATTAGCACATTAAATAATTATGTCAATTAGCTCTTCATTTCACCTTTCCTTCAGATGAGCTTGGGAATGTTTGTTTGGAGAGCACATTATGAACATTCATATCGCATATGCAAGAGGAGAAAATCCTCAGGAAGAATCGCCTGCATGCCGTGTGGCGCTCGGGCTTCTCGAGGATGAGTTCGTCCTCACTGGCATCTATTTGCAACTCGGGCTTCGTGAAAGGAGCGAAGAGGGGATCCGGAATTTCTTTAAGAACGCCGCATTAAGGGCAGGCCTGACGCCCGCAGAAGCCGAGAGGTTTTCGCAGAGGTTCAGTGTAATCGAGCCGGAGATATCCTTCAAGGTGCCTCCGGTTGATCCGGTGGGTCCTCTTGTGATGTCGCGGACCGCATAACATATTTGCAGCCGTTCATTCATTGAGCGGCTGCATTTTTATAAAAATTCACAATTATCCCGCAGGTATTGACTTTACTATATATTTGTTCTATTTTAATTACGGAGGATACGAGCTTGCGAACAATTTCTTCGATATTGGATTCCGTATTACATTGGCGATATAGCCCCGAATGGGAGAATAAAACGCCGATTCAAAAATCTGTGCCTTTCCTGGAGAATATCCAGGAGGCAATCAAAGAAGGAGAGCGGGTGCTGAAGCAGAGAGACAGAGAGAATGTAATGGAGGCTCTCGTCAAGGTCTGCAGGGCATTCTCGCAATTCCAGGATAATTTTGACGTTAAAATTTTTGCTTACGCGGCAAACAGATCGTCAGGCAGATCGTCAGATGCCGCATTGCGAAAGCTTGCGCATGATTTCATGTCGGCCGCAGCGGTTTTCGGCCGGACAAAGCAGGGTATTAATCGTTCAGAACCCGGTCAGTCGGTCGAGGCAACGAACATTTTTCTTCCTCGAGAACCATTCCAGACGCAGGAGAAAAGTTGGCAGTCCGTTTCTTACTGGGAAATTGCAGGATCATGCGTAAATTGGGGAGCAATTAGCGCTGCGAAACATTATCTGGAGACAGCAAAGCAGCTACTGCCGGATCTTGCTCGGCTCATCCGAACATATAAATAATCGTTCTTTCATCCGCTCGGGCTTCGGCTCGAGCGGTTCTTTTATTAAGGGCGCTCGGATATAATTGTCGTATGAAGCAGATCTACACGCCCGAGGAATGGGAGGCGGCGCTCGAGGAATCGAAGAGCGGCCCCATAGTCATTTACAAGCACAGCACCGCGTGCGCCGGATGCGAGCGGCAACTGAGCGAGATGCACGAGGGCGTTGCATACAAGGAAATCACCCGGCCGGTCTACTATGTGGTGGTGCAGGAATCGGGCGAGCTTTCGAAAAGGATCGCCGACGACCTCCAGATCCCGCATCAAAGTCCGCAGGCGATCATCGTGATAAACGGGCGGGCATGCTACGACGCTTACGCGGACGAGATCAGCGCTTCTGTCATCGCCGCGCGAATTCATCTCGTCCAGGAAGCCTTCGACGAGATCAGTGGCTCGGGTTCGAAAACAAGGGAGGAGGAATAAAAAACGCGCCGCACATTCGTGCGGCGCGCGTTTTTTAGTTGCCATTGATATCAATCCTCAATTCACTGCTTCTTACGGGAATGTATGAAATCACCTCGGTCCATAGCTTAAAGTTGTCGGCTAGGGAATTGAGAATGAATCGTGTCTCATCATTTTCCATGCCGCTCAAGTGGGTTGCGGCGGTGCGCAGAAAGCTGCTGCCCATTTTTACAAAAAAGCTTATATTTTTGAGCGGGTCAAAAGCTCTATTGATGGCCAGGTAATGAGCACGCTTGAGTCCTGCATAACACAACCCTAATGAAACGAGCGTTTCGTTGCCGAGCATTTGAAGCTTCTCAGGCGTGACGGGAGCTTCAAACATTTTAAGATATTCATTTTTAATCTCCCTTAATCCATGGATTTCAAAATGATTCTCTGATTCGGTGTCGGCAGATTTCATTATTGTGCGGGCAAGGATAAGCGATACATGCGGCAGGACAAGATCCAGGCTGCAAAATTGCCGGGCGGGCAATGATCGATATTCTTCAGAGAGAACATCCGAGATCATTTCAATGAACATCTTCTGCAAGCCTTCGGGTCTTATTTTGATGATAATCCCATTATGCGTATGCATTTGGAACCTCCTAATTCCAGATTAGGCTCCTTTTACTGTTGAGTCAAATGAAAAGAGCCCGGACGCGTAGCGCCGGGCTCGGAACTGATCAATGGAATGTTTTCTCTGGCCGTGGCATATGCCACAGGCCTTCTAACGGCGTTTCGCCGTTAGAGATTTGGTTCAGGATATGTTGCCGGATTACCGCTTCACGTCTCATCTGCTTGTCGAGATCGGGCGGCTGCTGTTCGTGTACAGGAGCGCAAGGATCCTGCTGCTCGAATTCCTTCCACGCTTGTTCGTTTTCTTGGAACTCTTCAAAGCTCAAATTTGGCATATCATGCCTCCTATTAATATACTACAATTCATATCAAATCAGGTCAACAGTAGGGAAAATTGCCCTCAATTGCTTGAGACTATATAGTTAGCACGATGGTCCCGTTGTAGAAAATGGCATTTGAAAGAAAGTTAGAAATGTGTGGACGTATAAAAAATTAATTGTTAGCTTAAGGTTAATTTTAAAGATGGCCTGCTCCGAAGGAGCGATGCCATTTCTCACAACAGGATGGAAAATCCGATTTCATTCAGGATAGAGGGAAAGCTCGGCGGCGGACGGCTCGGCCGCGCAGGCGTTTTGTCGACGCCCCATGGCGAGATCAAAACTCCCGCTTTCGTTACGGTGGGCACCAAAGCCACTGTGAAGGGAATCACTCCCGAACAGTTGAGAACGCTCGGCGCGCAAGTCGTGCTTGCGAACACGTACCACCTTTTCCTTCAGCCGGGGGACGAGCTGGTGCGCGATGCGGGCGGCCTGCATACGTTCATGCATTGGCAGGGGCCGATGATGACTGATTCAGGCGGCTTCCAGGTGTTTTCGCTCGGAGCGGCGTACGGCAAGGAGATCAGCAAGATCACCAAGGAAACCGATCCTCAGCTGCTTTTAAACGAAGGGACGCCGGATCCGGACAGTCCGAAACTTGCGAAGATCGACGCCGACGGTGTGACATTTAAATCGCATATAAATGGCGACATGCACTATATCACTCCCGAGAAGTCGATTGAGATCCAGCACAATCTCGGCGCGGACATGATTTTCGCCTTCGACGAGTGCACGTCGCCCCTGGAGCCGCTTCATTACCAGCAGGAAGCGCTCGACCGCACGCACCGCTGGGCGAAGCGAAGCCTCGACTATCACAAGTCGAAGGAGAATTCGAAGCGGCAGGCGCTTTTCGGCATCGTGCAGGGCGGCAGGCACGAAGAACTCCGCAAGGAGAGCGCCGAAAAATTGGCGGGGATGGATTTCGACGGCTACGGCATCGGCGGCTCATTTGCCAAGGAAGACATGTCGACGGCGGTGAAATGGGTGAACGGTATTCTGCCCGAAGACAAGCCGCGCCATCTCCTCGGCATCGGCGAACCGCTCGATCTCTTCATGGGCGCGGAAAACGGCGTGGATCTTTTCGACTGCGTGGCGCCGACGCGGCTCGGACGCACCGGCACCGTCTACACTCGCAACGGCCGGCTGAGCCTTCTCAGGGCGAGCTGTGTCGATGATTTCTCGAAGATCGACGAAGACTGCGACTGCTATGCTTGCATGAACTACACGCGGAGCTACTTAGCTCATCTTTTCCGCGCCAAAGAAATGCTCGGGCCGCTTCTCGGATCGATTCATAATCTTCGCTTTACCATACGGCTCGTCGATCGCATCAGGGAGAGCATTCTCGACGGGTCGTTCGACGCGCTTAAGGCGGACGTGCTCGGCGCGTATTACGGATCAACTGAAAAATAGATTGCCACTTGCCGCGACCGCGGAAAATGGCAATCTGCCCCGAGCAGATAAAAAAGTGAAAACGGGAGCGCGCGAAGCTCCCGTCCAGGAGGTGTAAAACATGAGCTTGTCACCTCTTTTCTCGGGGGAGAAGAGAGACGAGTTCCATTGTCTCGAAGCATTCAATCATCCGAATATAAGAAAACGATGAAGCGCAAAAATTCGTTTTTTTGATTTTCCGCGCTAGGCGGGTATAGTTATATGCACTAAGGCTGCAACGGGTCGACCTTTCTTTTGCACTATATATGAGCGACTTCAAATTAAAATCAGAGTTTAAGCCGTCCGGCGACCAGCCTGAGGCGATCGACGGCCTCGTGGAAGGAGTGGAAAAAGGCTTCCGCCACCAGACGCTTTTAGGCGTTACGGGCTCCGGCAAGACCTTCACAGCCGCGAACGTGATCGCGAAAGTCGGCAAGCCGACGCTCGTTATCGCGCACAATAAGACGCTCGCGGCCCAGCTCGCGCAGGAATATCGGGAATTCTTTCCCGAGAACGCCGTGCATTATTTCGTCTCCTACTACGACTACTACCAGCCGGAGGCGTATCTCCCCGTCACCGATACCTATATCGAAAAGGAAGCGCAGATCAACGAGGAAATCGAGCGGCTCCGCCATGCGTCGACCCAGGCCCTTCTTACCCGCAAGGACGTCATCATCGTCGCGTCCGTTTCCTGCATCTACGGCCTCGGCAGTCCCGCCGAATACGAAAAGGTCAACATGCGCATCTCCCGCGGCATGGCGCTTTCCCGCGCGGAGTTCGTGAGAAAGCTTATCGACATCCACTACGACCGCACGACCGCAGACCTGGCGCCCGGCCTTTTCCGCGCCATCGGCAATACGGTGGAGATCATGCCGGTGTCCGAGCGCGCCATCTACCGGCTCGAACTCGAGGGAGGGACGATCGGCAGAATTCAGAAGATCGACGATATCACCCGCGAAGTGCTCGACGAGGTGGAGACGTTCTTTCTTTTTCCTGCGAAGCACTTCATCACTGCAGACGATCAGGTCGAGCGCGCGTTCGGCACGATCAAAGCCGAGCTCGAGGACAGGCTCAGAGAACTCGACAAGGAAGGGAAGATCCTCGAAGCCGAGCGCTTGCGCCGCCGCACCAAGTACGACCTCGCCCTTATCCGCGAAATCGGCTATTGCAATGGCATTGAAAACTACTCGCGCCACTTCAGCGGCAAGATGCCCGGCGAGCCGCCCGATACGCTGTTGAGCTACTTCCCGCACAAGAAAGACGGAAGCTCGGATTTCCTGACGATTATCGACGAGTCGCACGTTACCATTCCGCAGATCGGGGGCATGTATGCGGGCGACCAGTCGCGCAAGGAAAATCTCGTCGAGCACGGCTTCAGACTGCCCTCCGCGAAGGACAACAGGCCCTTGAAGTTCGACGAATTCATGGAGCGCGTCGGGCAGATCGTCTATACCTCCGCGACGCCTGGAAAATATGAGAAGGAGCATAGCGAGCGCATCGTCGAGCAGGTGATCCGCCCGACCGGCCTTACCGATCCGGAAGTTTCCGTGCGCCCCATCGTCGAGAAGGGGGAATACAAGGGCCAGATTTTCGATTTCATACACGAAGCGGAAAAGGTGATCGAGCACGGCGGCCGCGCCATCGCGACGACGCTTACCAAGCTGATGGCCGAAGATCTTTCCGAATACCTCAAGGAGAAGGGAATCGAGACGCGCTACCTCCACAGCGACGTGAAGACGATCGAGCGTATCGAAATCCTCACGTCGTTCCGCAGGGGAGAGTTTGACGTGCTTGTCGGCGTCAATCTCCTCCGCGAAGGCCTCGACCTTCCCGAAGTGGAATTCATCGGCATTCTCGATGCCGACAAGGAAGGGTTCCTGCGCTCCGAAACGTCGCTTATCCAGATCATCGGCCGCGCCGCGAGAAACGTCTTAGGGCACGTCGTGCTCTATGCCGACAACGTGACGGGCTCGATGGAGCGCGCCATAAGCGAGACGAACCGCCGCCGCGCGATCCAGATCGCCTACAACAAGAAGCATGGCATCACGCCGAAGACGATCATCAAGAAGATCCACGACATTACCGACCAGCTCCAGCGCGAGCACGACAAGGCGGTTCTTTCCCAGCTCGCGATCGACCAAAAGCTTCTGGAAACCGATCCGAAAAAGGTGATCCGCGAGAAAGAGCGCGCGATGGCCGACGCGGTGAAGGAGCTCGACTTCGAGACGGCCGCAATTCTCCGAGACGAAATACAGGAGCTTCTCAAAATGACGAACGGCGGCAAACGTGCTAAAAAGAAGTAGGAAAGGGGGAACTGGATGAGAACAGGGGGTTAACGGTCTTACTTCCGTGTCCCAAACTAACGGTTACGCATCACTACCAAAAATGCCGGCGCAGTGGAGCTGCGCCGGTTTTCATATTGTTGCCAAATGACAAATAATACCGGGCATGCTACAAAAGGGTAAGACCTGTTTATAGCGTCGGAAAGGAGGCAGCAACTTATCTATTAGTTGAACTGAAATAGCAGTGCTGAGTAAAAATCCGGCGCGGGAAACCGCGCCGATTTTTTTATTTGAATTGCAGAGCTTTGCGAATCTCGTCAAGTAGGGTATCATACATGGACAACTGAATAGCCGCATATGCACCCTAGGAGTAAGTCCGGGGTAAGTTTCGGCTATGGAAAATAATTTTTTAATTTTAAATTTGCAATTTTCAATGAATTTTCAAAGCATCAATGTCACAAAGTTCGTATTGTTTGGAAATTAATCAATTGGATATTGATTGAAAATTGTAAATTGCAAATTGAAAATTTTTCATTATCATGCCTTCCAAACCAACAAAAACCGATGTAGGAGCCGGACACGACAAGATTGTCGTGAAGGGAGCTAGAACGCACAATCTCAAGAACATTACGGTCGAAATGCCGCGCAATAAAATGGTGGTGTTTACAGGTCTTTCCGGTTCGGGCAAGAGCTCGCTCGCGTTCGATACCATCTTTGCCGAAGGTCAGCGGCGCTATGTCGAGTCGCTTTCGTCGTATGCCCGCCAGTTCCTCCGCCAGATGCAAAAGCCGGATGTCGACGAGATCGCAGGCCTTTCTCCGGCCATCTCGATCGACCAGAAATCGCGCTCCAACAACCCGCGTTCGACTGTCGCGACCATTACCGAAATCTACGACTATCTTCGCATCCTCTACGCGCGCGTCGGCCATCCACACTGCCTCATCTGCGGCAGGGAAATCACCCGCCTCTCGAACGAGGAGATCAAGGCGCACGTGCTTGAGAAGATCGGCGAGAAGCAGAAGTTCGTCGCGCGGCGTTCGGTGAAGATCGGCCTTCCCGCATACGTGGAAATCTTTTCTCCCGTGGTGCGCGGCCGCAAGGGCGAATATTACCAGCTCCTCTACAATCTTCTCGGCAAAGGCTATTCGGAAGTGCTCGTCGACGGGAAGCGCTTTAGGCTCCGCGAGCGCATCGATCTCGACAAGAACAAGCGGCACGATATCGCGGTGCTCGTCGATTCGATCAATGTCGCCGATTTCGCATCCGACCCGAAAGGCTCCGATGAGAGGCTTTCGGAAGACCTTGAGAAAGCGCTCGAGGAATCGGAGGGGCTCGTGATGATCCGCTTCCGCGACCTCGCCAAGGAAAATACCGATACGTCGGCGGAGGAATTCACGATGTCCTCGAAATTCTCCTGCCCTGACGACGGCTACTCGTATCCGGAAATCGAGCCGCGCCTTTTCTCCTTCAACTCTCCTTACGGCGCATGCCCCGAATGCAACGGCCTCGGCACGAAATATCTCTTTGGCAACCAGCCCTGCCCGAAGTGCAATGGCGCGAGACTGCGCGAGGAAGCGCTTCACATCCTCGTCGGCCAAAAAAATATCGTCGATCTTACCGCGATGTCGATCGAGGACGCCGACGCGTTCTTCGATTCGCTTCCGCTCACGCCGAAGGAGAAGGAGATCTCGAAGGTGGTGATCCGCGAGGTCGTCTCCCGCCTCGAATTCATGAAAAATGTCGGCATCGAGTATCTCACTCTCGATCGCCGCGCCCACACGCTTAGTGGCGGCGAGTCCCAGCGCATCCGGCTTGCATCCCAGCTTGGCTCGGGACTCGTCGGCGCGCTCTACGTGCTCGACGAGCCGACCATCGGCCTCCATGCCCGCGACAACGACCGGCTTATCAAGACCCTTCTTGACCTGCGCGATCTCGGCAATACGATCCTCATCGTCGAGCATGATGAGGACACGATCTACGCGTCCGACTATATTGTCGATATCGGCCCGGGCGCGGGAGTTCATGGCGGCAATGTCG
>DASZYS010000003.1:0-4078 GCA_035545295.1 Minisyncoccota bacterium
GTTGTGTCGGATCGGCCGGGGCGGGAGACATGGGAACCTCTTCCGCAGGCAGGGCGCCCTTGGCATCAATGACGGCGCGATAGACGTAAATGTACGCCGCATACGAGAGCGGAATCGTGACGAGAAGCCCCACCACGAAGACGATCACTCCGACAATGTTTATGCCGATGAGGGTGAGCCAGAAGAGGAGGAGGTACCACTTGATGCCCTTGGTAAGCTCGGCGCTCTTCTTGAACGCCTCGACCGGACCGAGGTCCTGATCGATGACGAGGAGCGAGGTGAAGCTGTATTTCACCGCGAAGTAAATGCCGGGGACGATGAGAAGGATGAAGCCCACCATGGTGACAAGGCCGGCCAGGATATTTCCGCCGAGATACCTCCAGAAAAGGCTGTAGTTGGTGAAGAGCTCCGAGATGCTCACGCGCTCGCCCTTCACGAGCTTCAGGTACAGCTTGTAATAGCCGATATGGATGATGATCGAAATGACGATGAGAATAAGGAAGAGCGGAATGGACCAGCCGACGATGTGCCCGTTATTGCCGGCAAGCGCCCTGCCGCTCGAAGAGAATGCAAGATATACGAGCGTCGCGCCGATAAGAAGGCCGAAGTGCGCCTTTACGAGCTCCCATCCTTTCTTAAGAGATTCCTTGATCGAAAATGGCTTCATCCCGTTTAGAAGCAGATCGCGATCTCTCGCTTTCTGCCATAAATAATTAATTTAATAAGTTTCGACGTATGACTCTCAATGTTTATTCCGTTGAGCGATCGCGGCTTCTAACGGGCTTCATTGTTCAATTACTTGAGTGAAAAATAATCCTCAAGCGGCTTATCGTTGATAAATATGTCCGCCGACTTCACCGTCCCGAACTGCATGACCGTCTGCCTGATCTGCGCGATGGCCCGCGGATCGTCGCACTCGCCGCCAAGCGCCGTCTTCCCCGAAATCTTCACTGTCGCCACGCCGTTCACCACTTCCGCCGAGTCAACCGAAAGATCCGACTGGTAGAGTGCGTTATAGTACGTCGTACTGCCGACCGCCACCTGCTGCGTCTTGATCGAGAAGAGCTTGTCGAGCGCCGCCACGAGGACGCCCTGCGTCTGCGGGATATCCTCCTTCACGGCGGCGATCGTGTCGCCGCAGCCGACCGTATTTTCCCCTCCCTGCTCTCCCGTGCCGACAGACACGAGATAGACATTCACGGAACTCGCTCCGACGGGAGTCGACGTTCCTTCCTGCGGGAGAGGCGCACCTTGGGATGTGGTAGCCTCTCCATTCGTGTCTTCTGTAGTCGGCGCGGTCACCGCTCCTCCGGTAAGAAGATAGATGATGACCGCAGCCGCTATGACGACGACGATGACAATCCAGATTGTCTTGGTCTTCATGATTGTTTTGCTACTCCCCTATTATACCTCCGTTTTTCGGCTCTTCCCTTTCCGTATCAACAAGCGGGAGAACGCGCTACTTCGCCTTGCGGGCCGAAAATTCCGCCATCGTCACGAGCATCGGCGACGCCAGGAAGATTGACGAATACGTTCCGACAATCGCTCCCATGAGAAGCACGAAGACGAAGTTGTGGGTCGCGGGGCTGCCGAAAACGAGAAGTGCGAGAAGCACCAGCACGAGCGTGAGCGACGTGTTGATCGAGCGCGCATAGGTCTGCGCGAGGCTCTTGCCGACGGTATGGCCGAACTCCTCGGTATGCCTCGAATCATGATTGTGCTTCAGGTTTTCGCGGACGCGGTCGAAGACGACGATCGTGTCGTAGACCGAATAGCCGAGCATGAAGAGCACTGCCGTCACGAAGAGGAGATCGATCTGCGCGCCGGTGTACTTCGAGTAGACGACGTAGATGCCCGTCGGGATAAGAACGTCGTGGAAGAGCGCGACAATGGTCGCTATGCCGTATTTCCAGGAAGATACCGGCTTCGAGACCTGGCGGAACGAGAACGCGATGAAGAGCATGATCGCGAGAATGATAAGCGCGAGGGCGATGTACGCCTTGTTCGCAAGCTCGCGGCCGACGACCGGACCGATCGTATTGACGCTGTCGAGATTGAGCGGAGCCTGGCCGTCGAGCGAGAGGGCCTTTATGGCCGCGTTCTGCTTCGTCTGGTCGAGCTCGCCAGTCTGAAGATCGTATTTATTATCTCCCGACGGACGGAGCTCGTACGACGTGAAGCCCGAGGCGTCGAGCGCCGCACGCACTGACGCCGTATCCGGGCGCGCGCCCTCATAGGTCACCTGGACGCTCGAGCCTCCCGTGAAGTCGATGCCAGGATTGAAGCCGATGAAGATGATAGCGAGGACCGCGAGCACCATGAGCGTGCCGGAGATCCAGTAGAATACCTTGCGATGGTTGATGACAAACATGTTAGTAATTCAAAATTTAAAAATCAAAAGTCAAAAGTAAAATCGGGATCATGTTGTCTGATTGTCGGCTTTCCTGCCCCCGAAGAGCTTCCGCAGGAGCGGCGTCTCCTTGGTCTGTTCGGTAACGACCGCGTAGAGGAACGTGCGGGTCACGGTGACGGCGGTGAAGATCGAAACGAGGGTGCCGATGCCGAAGGTGACGGCGAAGCCCTTGACCGCCGCGTTGCCGAGCCAGTAGAGAATGACCGCGGTGATGAGGCTCGAGATCGAGGCGTCGCGCACCGGCGCCCACGCCCTATGGAAGCCTTCGTGAATGGACTGGAAGAGCTTTTTGCCGCTCCGCAATTCGTCCTTGAGCCTCTCGAATATGATGACGTTCGCGTCGATCGCTATGCCCATTGATATGATGAAGCCCGCGATGCCTGCTGCCGTGAGGGTGATGCCGAACAGCTTGAAGAGCGTGAGCGAAATGCCGACGTAGAGAAGAAGCGCCGCAGCTGCGAGGAAACCCGGCACGCGGTAGAGCACGAGAAGGAAGATGACGACGAGAATGAAGCCTACGATGCCGGCCTTGAAACCGAGATCCTTCGCCTGGGTTCCGAGCGTCGCCCCGACGACCTGGGTCGATGCGAGGTTGATCGGCACCGGAAGGGCGCCGTAGTTCAGGTTGCGGACGAGCGTCTTCGCTTCGTCAGGCGTGAAATTGCCGCTGATCTGGGCATTGCCGTCGGGAATGGGCTCATTGATGACCGGCGACGATATGAGCTCATTGTCGAGGAAGATACCGAGCACTTTGCCGACGTTGTTTTTCGTAAGATCGGCGAAGAGCTGCCTGCCTTGGTCGTTGAACTGGAGCGTCACGGTCGGCTGGTTCGCCAGCTGCGTTCCTCCGCCCGAACTAAACGTGATCTGCGCGTGCTGAAGGAGGCCGCCGGTAAGGCCGGTCGGCTGGAAAAGCTCCGGATGGTCGGCAAGCGTCGAGGTGCCGAGCTTGTCGGCGAGTTCCTGGTCCGTGTACGGAAGAAGCTTGAATTCGAGCGACGGCGTCTGGCCGATGATGCCGATGGCCTTTTCCGTATCGGTCACGCCCGGAAGGTCGACGACGAGGCGGTGTTCGGAATTTCCCGAAATGATGCCCGCGTCCTCGACGCGGACGGACGCCTCGGATACGCCGAAGGCGTTCACGCGGCGCTCAATGACGTCGCGAAGCGTCGACATCGCGCCGGACACGTCTCCGGACTGGAGCTTCGAGACGTCGGCGTTATAGGTGAGCTCGGTGCCCCCGTTAAGGTCGAGCCCGTAGCGGAACGGAAAGCCCGAAAATGCGTTGCCGGGATGCTCCGATGCGTACAGGAAGAAGCCGAGCAGTATCACCAGAGCAACGAGAAATACCGAAAAAATTCTGTGTTTTATCATAGTTCGCTCATAAATATACAACCGCAATACTATCCCAAAGGCCGCCTGAAATCAATCGTTTTCTTCCCCTTTCCCCGGAAACCCGGTCAGGCTAGGCGGTGTTCACATATATCGCGGTACCCGCTGGGGAAAGCTTTGATTTTTAAGCGAAAAACGAGCTGGAGCCCGAAGCGATGCCAAAGCATCGGAGAGGGCGAAGCGAAGTTTTGCAGCAAAAAATCAAAGCTTTCCTGCGGGGGAATATATGTAAACACCGCCTAATTGCAGCGCCAAAAATCGAGCAGATTGCAG
>DASZYS010000004.1:0-17533 GCA_035545295.1 Minisyncoccota bacterium
CTCCTGACGCTTTTCGGAGTCCGGGCTGTCGCGTCTGCCGCTTGCGACGGACTGCCGGCGCCCTTCGCATTTACGGCGTCGATAATATATGAATAATCCTCATCGGTCTGCACCGTCGTATCGGTATAGGTCGTGGCAGTGATGCCGGAAGCGATGACTTTCCAGCTCGCGTCGTTATCTCCCTTGCGCTCGACGGTATAGGATGCCGCACCCTCGACCGCCGACCACGACAGGACGATTTCATAGCTCCGGGTCTTTTCTATGGTGATCAACGCCGGTGCGGCAAGCGATGACGCGCTTCCGGCGGCGGTCGGTCCGGCCGTAGACAGCTCAGCCGTTTTCGCGCGCGTCAGCGGGCCGAAATAGCCCGCAGCCGGCTGAATATTGTTCGCGGCCTGAAAGCGGATAAGCGCCGCTTGCGTTGCTGGTCCGAAGTAGTTCGTTTCGTTTCCGGAGGATCCCGCGCCGGCGGAGGCAATGAGAAAACCATGCGCATTAAGAAAGCGCTGAAGCGCCGCGACATCGTCCCCCGTCATGCCCACTTCAAGATCGCGGGCAAAAATGGTGCTGTCGGCGATGGCAACCGGAGTCGTCGTCGCAGTGCCTGCGATCGCATTGAGCACGCTTCGCGTCTGCGGACCGACGACTCCGTAGCCTGTCGTTTCGGGAGTGCCGGAGGATACGATGTTTTTTGCCGCCTGGAACGCCTGTACCGCCGTTTGGGTGACCGGACCGAAGTAGCCGGTGATGGCGGAATACGTGAAGTACCCCAGATTTTTCAAAATCTGCTGGAGAACGGAAACGTCAGGGCCGGTTGATCCGACCGAAAGCGTCCGCTCGAATGTGGCGGCCGAGACACTTGAAAGGCCGAGGGTCGCGGAGAGCATGATCGCCGCAAGCAAGATAAAAAATTTGTTCCGCATATCGTCGTCGTGCAAAAAGCGCTAAAACCAGGTAATGATATAAAAATCATATCATACTGGGCGGCCTGCAATGCACATGGATTCATGAAGGCATGGAAAATCAATAGGCGGCTTTTTAACCATTATCCCGACCTTTTCATCAAAGTCTGGTAGTATGGAAGTATGAGAAAAATAATCATCCAGGAGTTCATTACTTTGGACGGAGTGATGCAGGCGCCGGGCGGCCCCGATGAGGATGCGTCGAGCGGCTTCAAATACGGCGGCTGGACCGCGCCGTATTTTATGGAAGCGGATCAGGCGGCTCCCGAGTTTATGAAAAAGTGGATGGAATCCACCGACATCCTTTTGGGCCGGAAGACGTTCGATATCTTCGCCGCGTACTGGCCGACTCACGCGGACATGTGGCCGGGCATCAACGACGTCGCCAAATATTGCGTCAGCGCGACAGCGGAAAAATCGGATTGGAACAACACGGCGTTCCTGAAAAATGTCGAGGACATCAAGAATCTTAAAAATTCTGAAGGCGGCCCCCTCAAGGTCCACGGTAGCGGCAATCTCGCGCAGACGCTCTTCAAGAACGATCTCGTCGACGAGCTGTGCCTCATGACGTTCCCGATCACGCTCGGACAAGGCAAGCGCCTGTTCGGCGAAGGCACCATTCCGGCGGCCTTCAAGATGTTGGACAGCATGGTAGCGCCGAACGGCGTCATCTTCGCATATTACGAGCGCGCCGGTGAGGTAAAAACGGGTACGGTTGGTTAAACACGATTACTAATTTATACGGGGAATCGGTCACGAATAATTCTTGCTCCGTCGAGCAAGAATTTTCTCGAATCTTACAGATTCTGTCCACTCATTCGCTCTCGCCGACTCGAGCTGAATGAGTCTTGCGGAAGCTGCGCTAATCCTCGCTTCCTCACCTGCCTCGCGACCAGCTCTGCTGAGCTGGTACCCGCTCCGGCTTTCGGTTATCAATGTGGTTTGTGGAATCGGTCACAGGTTTCTGCTCGCAGCCGCTTGTGATGGAATGCTCCGCATTCAAAATGCACATGGCCCACAACTCTCACCTCGCCGGCCGCTCGGTTCGGTCGCCGGCCCCGGCTCGCGGTTTGCTCTGCTGAGCAAACATCGCTCCGCCTTCACAAAACGAAGAAAAGCTCCACAAGGAGCTTTTCTTGAATCACGTTTTGTGACCCTACGGGGAATCGAACCCCGATTCTGGGCTTGAAAAGCCCATGTCCTAACCGTTAGACGATAGGGCCGTATTTGGCGGACTTAATATAGCAAAATCAGCCGAAATCTGCTAGCATAGTCGTGTTCAGTAAAGAGTATCTATAGAAGTAGACTTGGAGACGTGGCTGAGTGGTCGAAAGCGCCGCACTCGAAATGCGGTATCTGGGCAACCGGATCAGAGGTTCGAATCCTCTCGTCTCCGCCGTTACGAATAAGAGCATCCGTCAGGATGCCTTTTCGTCGGCGGAGACGAACAGGCCAACTGCTTGGCCTGCGAAGAGGATGAGAAAAACCTCGAGCATATTTCTGGCTGGCTTTTGCAGCCAGAAATGCGAAAGGTGTACAGAATCTGTAAGATTCGAATCCTCTCGTCTCCGCAAATAAAAAACGAGCCGTTATGCAACGGCTCGTTTTTTATTCTCCTACAGCCCCAAATCTCTCACGCCTTCGGAGTTCGTTACGACTTTGACGTTATTTTCTTTGAGATAATCGACGATCTGCTGGACGAGCTCATGGGAAACGCTGTACTGGTCGTTTTCCGCTTCGTCGACGCGATGGATCACGATGATATACCATTTCCCCTCCTTGATTGCCTCGTCGATATTGCTTTTCACTTCATCCCACGTCGTGTCGATGGTAAGCGACTGGCCCCAGAGGGCATACGGATTGCTGTTCGAGTCGTTCAGCTTGAAGCCCGAGCCCGAGGTGCGAGCGTTCGACATGCCTTCGCTTTCCACATCATCCGCGGTATCGGTGTCGTAGTGGCCGTATGGATATGCGAACGAATCGGGAGTAATACCTTCGTCTTGCAGATCCGAATAGCCTTCGTCGATCTCCTGTTTCGCCTTATTGTCTCCTATCTCTGAGAAATCCGGGTGCGTGCGCGTATGGTCGCCGATCTCGTTGCCCGAACCTTCAAGGTTCTGTATGTCGTCCCACGACATGTAATTGCCTTCGCCGACAGCCGAGGTGATGATGAAATACGTTCCCTTGTACCCGGCGGCGTCGAGAATGGGCGTGGCTTTCTGGTATGCCGACTCCCATCCGTCATCGAAATCGAGGGAAACCATCGCGATGCCCTGCGCCTGCTCCTCGTTATTATCATCAGTATTTTCATCGGGAGCCGTCTCGGGATTGTCATTGGCGTCGGTCGAAGTCGCTTCTTCGCTTGTCGAAGCGGCACTCTCGCCGCCGTCGTTCATATTTTCATCAGGAATGTCCGACTGATCGCCGCTTGAGGTCGCTACATCGTCCGATGAATCGCCTTCATCGTTCCGAGTATGATGCCAGAATGAAACGTCTCCCCTCCCCGCGGGGTCCGACATGCTCCAATCCCGATTCCGCCAGCCGGTTCGGGACGCATCGCTTTCGTTGCCGCTCCTCTCATCGGCAGTGCGCCAGGCAAGCGCGTTTTCGAGCACGCGTTCCGCCTGGCCGGAGACCGTCCCTACATGATCGTCAATGCGTGAATCAAGATCGAAATTCAGGTGCCCGCCGAAACCGGCAGGCGAATCCGATGAATACGCCGCCTGGACGCCGTTCGTATCGAGCCCAGACATGTTTGCGAGCACAAAAGCCGCCGAAAGGGCGACAAGCGCGGCAATCTTTCTCTTCCGTTGAATGTGCATTGTTTTATTGATGATTATGCGGGAATGCCGTGTACTGAATTTTCCCTACCGCTTGTTATATCAGCCAAGCATGACGCTCGCATTAAGAAAATCGGCCGGCATATGCGGCGCGTTTGACCTCCGTTCATCTTTCTCATATCTTTAATGAAATGAAGATCCTCGGAATCGAAACGAGCTGCGATGAAACCGCGGTCGCGATAGTCGAAGGCAAAGGCGGCCTCAAGGCGCCGTATTTCAAGCTTTTGGGCCACGCAATCTACTCCCAAGTGGCCATCCACGAGCAATACGGCGGCGTCTTCCCCATGCTTGCCAAACGCGAGCATTCGAAAAACCTCGTTCCGCTCCTCGAAAAGGCCCTCAAGGAGGCGAAGATGCTCGGCCGTCCGGCAAAATCCAAGAAAGCGCCGCCCGAAATGCAGAAGAAAATCCGCGCGCTCTTGGAGCGCGAGCCCGAGCTTGCCGAAAGCTTTCTCGCGCTTCTTCCCGCTATCCCGCGGCCCAAAATCGACGCCATTGCCGTCACCGTGGGCCCCGGCCTCGAGCCGGCTCTCTGGGTCGGCGTCAATTTCGCCAAGGCGCTCTCGATATTCTGGAATCTGCCGGTCATTCCTTCAAACCACATGGAAGGCCACATCGTGTCCGTGCTCCTGCCCGAGAAGAAAAGCCGCCCCGAATCGGTTTCCTTTCCGGCAGTTTCTCTTCTTATTTCCGGCGGCCACACCGAGCTCGTGCTCGTAAAAGCTTGGGCGAACTACCGGATCATCGGCGAAACGCGCGACGACGCGGTAGGCGAAGCCTTCGACAAGGTGGCGAGAATGCTCGGCCTCCCCTATCCCGGCGGCCCGCACATCTCCAAGCTTGCCGAGGAAGATCGCAAGCGCCGTCCGAAAAGCGCCTGGAAACTGCCCCGGCCGATGATCGGCACGGATGATTTCGACTTTTCCTTTTCCGGCCTTAAGACCGCCGTGCTCTACTCGGTGAAGAATCTTCCCGACCTCGACAAGGATTCCGTGCGCGGCCTGGCCCGCGAATTCGAAGACGCCGCGACCGAAGTGCTCGTCGCAAAGACACGCAAGGCGATCGAGAAGTTCGGCGCCAAGTCTCTTATTCTCGGAGGCGGCGTGACCGCCAACGCCCGTATCCGCCACGCCTTCAAGGCTTTGGCCGCCGATTTCCCCGGCCTGAAGCTCTTCCTGCCCGCTCCGAGCCTTTCGACCGACAATGCCGTCATGATCGCCATTACCGGCTTTATCGAAGCGGCGAAAAGCAGGAAGCTCTCCCTTTCCCGAACTTTCAAGGCTGACGGCAATCTCAAACTTTCTTAAGAAGCTTATAGCTGATAGGTTGTAGGGGGAGAAGAAACCGGGGAATTTTTGAAGAATAGAAAAACCGCCCCGTGAGATGTCGCGCTGGACGCTTCTTCACGGGGCGGTTTTTTGTACAGTCTTACGGGATCAAGCTACTCGGAAGCGTCGTCCTGCATGTCGGTTTCGGGGGTCGCAGGCGGAACGGCAGGTTCGGACTTGGGCGTCTCCTTGGAAGGCTCGGGTTTCGTCTCGGGAGCGGGTGCCGATTTTTCGGTTTCCTGGGGCTTTGCAGGTGCCGCGGCGGCGCTTGCCGCCACAGCTGCTCCTCCACTGCCGCCCTTGCGCACCTGGCGGACGATGAGGATCACGATAAGGGCGATAAGGACGATGCCGAGCGGAACGACAAGGCAATACATTCCGAAAAAGAGGGCGAAGATGATGGCGATAACCGATCCGGCGAGATAGAACCATAGCTTGCGGGTAAGCGTCTTGGAACGCGCTTCTTCGGTTGTGTCCTCGCTATTTACAAGGATGCTCGTGATGATATAGATGATCGCGAGAATGATGATGAGATTGAAGATGCAGCGGGTGAGGTCGGTGCCGGACTGCGGGAGTGAAAAGATCGAGGATACGAGATTTCCCATCGTGCTCGTACCGAGGCTGCCGGTAGAGGTCGAGGTGGTGGAAACGGTGCCGGATCCGTTGCCGGTCTGGTCGACAACGAGACCGCCGCCGCCAGGAGTATTCGTGCCGCCGTTCGGGATAGTCGGAGCGGAAGCGGGGGTTTCGGAAGGAGCGGTCGTCGTTCCGGTCGGAGTGATGCTCGGAGCGATGGGAGTAGGCTGCGAGGCCTGCGGCGCGGGCGTAGCGGAAGGAGTGGAAACGGAAGGAGTGCGGAGGAACTGCTGGTATACGCTCTTGTACTGGTCGATTTCGCGCTGCTGCAGGTCGGTCAGCGGGATATTTGATCCGCAGATGATCTCATTGATCTTGTTGCGGGTGAGGATGTATACGAAGCCGGTCGCGTGGTCCGGGGAGTAGCCCCACGGAGTGAGGATGTCCGAAGCATATTTCTTTTGGAATGCCTCAACCGCATTGAAGGTTGCGGTGTCGAAGACGCCGGTTGCCGAAACGCTATATCCTTCATAGCTCGAGAGGAAAATCTGGAGCTTCTTCACTTCAACCGGGTCGTTCTGCCAGCCGGCCTTCAGATATTCATTAAGGTACGGAGTGCAGGACAGGTCGCCCGAGCCGCCGGTGCCCGACGATGAAGAAGAGCTCGTGCCGGACGAATGATGCGATGACCCGCCGCCATTCGAGGATGAACCGCCGTTCGAACTGCCGCCGTTGGAGGAGCTCGGAGGAGTCGTCGAACCGAACCAGTTCATGACGACAAGGGTGCGATCGGCGCGATTCGCGCCGATCGAGATCACGCCGTCCGAATCAAATAAAGAGGAATCATCGGTGCTCGAGGCCTTCTCTGTGGTGAACTCCTGGAAATCCGAGAAGCTTTTTACCGAGGCATTGTACTGATCATTATAAAGAGGCTCGTTCCACTGCATGTCGGTCGAGATTGTGGCAGTCGTGCCGGTGATGGACTCCTGTCCGTACCAGTAGTAGCCGAAGTCTTGTTCGTCCCAAGTAACGCACTGCGCGTTGTCATCCTGCGTATCGCCGATCTTGGTATTCGGGGCGAACGTCTGCGCCTTGAAGGAAACCGTCGATGTACTCTCGCTGAGGTCGGGTGCGTTCTTGTCGGTGCCGACATAGCGGACGCCCATCTTAAAAGTGCCGTCAGGGAGATTGTCGCTCGATGTCGCGAATGCTCCGTCATTGCCGTTCCAGATCATCGTGCAGATCGTAATGGTTCCCGATCCGCTGGCCGTCGTCTCGGCCGCCTGAGCTGCGTGCGATGAAGCCATGAATGCAAACGCGAAAATCGCAGCGAAGGAAACGATCCCTGCAACCCATCCGCGCAGCATGCCAGCCGAATTCTTAAACTTCCAATTCATGTATGTTGCGTAATGCTGATAATTTCTTATTCCGTTACCTGTCTTCTCACTCCCTCCGCATAATATATATATATGGTGCGGATGCTATGGCTTCCACAATAGTTTATACGGCTCCACTGTCAAGCAAAAAATCGTGTCGTAAAAATCTCAATTCGGCTTGTGGTTGAGCCATTTTAATTATGTCCTTTATATTTTTTTGTCCTTTATAATCAGCTGTCTTTTATAGGACATTTTTGCAAAGACTTAAAGGCCATTTTTTGCACCTCGCCGAACTTCTTTTGGACTGTGAAATTTCATGTGTCTTTTAGAGTGCTGTCTTTTTAGATTTTCGAGATAAATTTGACCGAATATCTTTTTTGTATTCGAAAGTTTGAAAGCGCTTGCAGCACGCCAATCCCAAGGAGAATTTGCTTTTGTGCTATCATTCATGGTACTCATTGAGTAAGCGAGCGCAGAGCCTCATGAATCCCGTTAGAGGATAATTCAGTTATTATTGGATTCTACTAAAATGCGCGACTATTCGCGGTCGATATGCCTACAAAACACCAATTAAGGACGGAAACGGCGGCCGTTTCCTATCTCTAACGGAATGAACGACAAATTTCTCACTCCTTATAACCCCCAGGAAACCGAGCCTCGCATCGCGCGCGCATGGGAGGACAGCGGTTTTTTTAATCCTGAAAAAATGATCGCAGCCGGCATCATCCCCTCCGATGCGCCGGCATTTTCGATGGTGCTCCCCCCGCCCAACGTGACAGGTACGCTCCATCTCGGTCATGCCATGATGCTTGCAGTGCAGGATATTATGGTGCGCTTCCATAGAATGAAGGGCGACAAGACGCTCTGGCTCCCGGGCACCGATCATGCCGCAATCGCCACCCAGTCCAAGGTCGAGAAAAATCTCCAGAAGGAAGGCGTTCGCAAGCATGACCTGGGACGCGAGGAGTTCCTGAAACGCGTCGAGGAGTTCGCCCAGGCGAGTCATGACACGATCGTGAGCCAGGTGCGCAGGATGGGTTCGTCAGTCGATTGGAGCCGCGAAGCGTTTACGCTCGACAAGATCCGTGAGCGCGCGGTCCGCACCGCCTTCAAGCGCATGTACGACGACGGCCTTATTTACCGCGGTGATCGCATCATTAATTGGGATCCGAAAGGTCAGACCACCATTTCGGATGACGAACTTGTATATGTCGATGAAAAGACCAAATTCTACTATTTCAAGTATGGTCCGTTTACCATCGGAACCGCGCGTCCCGAAACGAAGTTCGGGGACAAGTATGTTGTTATGCACCCTGACGATAAGCGGTATGCAGAATACCGTAACGGCCAGAAACTCGAGCTTGAATGGATCAACGGCCCAATTACGGCAACTGTCATCAAGGATGAGGCGATTGACATGGAATTCGGTACCGGCGTCATGACGATCACGCCGTGGCACAGCGCCATCGACTTCGAAATCGCGGAGCGCCACGAACTCGACAAGGAACAGATTATCGATCAATACGGAAAATTACTGCCAATCGCAGGCGAATTTGCCGGGTTGAAGATAAGCGAGGCACGCCCGAAAATCGTCGAGAAGCTCGAATCCAAAGGATTGCTGGTAAAAGTGGAGGAGGATTATATGCACCGCGTCGCGACCGCCGAACGGACCGGAGGAATCATAGAACCGCAGATCATGAAGCAATGGTTCGTGGATGTGAAAAAGGAATTTACTATTCTCCATTCGAAACTTTCGGGAATCGCCGACGGCCAGAAAGCCACCCTGAAAGAGCTTATGCGCGCGGCGGTTGAGAACGGCCAGATCAAAATCCTCCCCGATCGTTTCGAGAAAGTATATTTCCACTGGATAGACAATCTCCGCGACTGGAATATCAGCCGTCAGATCTGGTATGGTCACCGCGTGCCGGTGTGGTACAAGGGCGATAAAATACATGTCGGAGTGGAAGCGCCGCAGGAAGAAGGTTGGGAGCAGGACCCCGACACGCTCGACACATGGTTCTCTTCAGGCCTTTGGACATTCTCAACGCTCGGCTGGCCCGACGAAACGGATGATCTGAAAACATATCACCCGACGACTATTCTCGAAACCGGCTACGACATTCTCTTCTTCTGGGTGGCGCGGATGATCCTTATGTCGACATATCTCCTGGGAGACATTCCTTTCAAGACCGTGTATCTTCACGGCCTCGTTCGCGACGCTCAGGGCCGCAAGATGTCAAAATCTCTCGGTAATATCATCGATCCTGTAGATATGGCCGACAAATACGGCGCAGATGCCACGCGCATGGCGCTCATTATCGGCACCGGTCCCGGCAACGACATCAGGCTCTCCGAGGACAAAATCAAGGCCTACAAGCTCTTCGCCAATAAGCTCTGGAACATCACCCGATTCGTCCTCTCGAATTCCGAAGATTTCGATCCGCAGGATGATTCCTCCGGTATGCACGCCGAATGGACGGATGAATTTGAGAATATCCTCAAAGACGTAACTTCGGACATCGAGAACTATCGTTTCTATCTCGCCGGCGAGAAGCTCTATCATTACGTCTGGCACAGGTTCGCCGACCAGATCATCGAGGAAAGCAAGGCGATGCTCCAGGATCCGCAGAAGCGGCGGCAGACGCAGGCGGCATTGCGAAAGATCCTCGCCGATTCGCTGAAAGCCCTCCATCCCTTCATGCCGTTCATCACGGAAGAGATCTGGTCGCTCATGCCTGGAAATGGCGGCAAGCCTGAGGATATGCTCATGGTCGAAAAGTGGCCGGTGAAGGTACAATAGAGGAATGACCCTAGCAGACACATGGATCTTCGCGGGAGCGGGCGGCCTGCTTCCGGCAATGCTGTGGCTCCTTTTCTGGCTTCGCGAAGACGCGAAGCATCCGGAGCCCAAGGTGCGCATCGCAAGCACCTTTCTCGCAGGCATGGTCGCGGTGATTGCAGTACTGCCGCTCGAGCGCGCGACAGCGCGCATCGTATCGCCCAACTCGCCCGAAATGTTCCTCGTCTGGGCTTTCTTCGAGGAATCGCTCAAACTGCTTGCCTGCGGCATCGTGGCGCTCCGGAGCCGCGATGTCGACGAGCCGATCGACCCGATCATATATATGATCACGGCGGCATTGGGATTTTCCGCCCTTGAAAACGCCCTGTTCCTGCTCAATCCGCTCGCCCACGGCCAGATTCTCGAGACGATCATCACCGGCAACATGCGCTTCCTCGGAGCGAACCTGCTCCATGTCATCTCTTCGAGCGCCATCGGCGTCTTCATGGCGCTCTCATTCTACGGGCGGAAGATGTGGAAGCGAATCTCCATTTTTGCGGGACTTCTCGCGGCGACGGCATTGCACACGCTATTCAATTTATTTATAATTAAGGAGACAAATAATACCGCATTCGCCACCTTCGGGGTCGTATGGCTTGCAATCATCGTCCTGATGATCCTGTTTGAAAAAGTAAAATCAATTTATCCTCGCAAGAAAAAATATGCATAGGGACAAAAGATCGTTTTTTGAAAGACTGACAGGCGCCGTGAAGATCGACGAGCCGGATGAGGAAGCAAGCGAGGAGGAATACGAGGAACGCGAAGAGCCGACCGCCCCCGCAACCTTCCGCCAGCAGTCCGTCGATCATCAGGGAATGGCGCAGTGGGCCCAGGAAGAGGAGGAAGAGGGCCAGCTCTCCGTCGACGTCTACCAGGACAACAACGACATCGTCATCAAGACGATGGTTGCCGGCGTAAAGCCGGAAGATTTGGAAGTGTCTATTTCCCGCGACATGGTAACCATCAAGGGCCGTCGCGAACAGGGCCGCACCATCCGCGATGAGGATTTCTTCCACCAGGAGCTCTACTGGGGCACCTTCTCGAGGACAATCGTCCTTCCGCACGAGATCGATCCGGACGGCGCCGAGGCGATGGAAAAATACGGCCTCCTCATCATCAAGCTTCCGAAGCTCGACAAGAACAGATCGACTCGCCTCCGAGTAAAAAGCACTCAATAATTTTTTGCAGTCTTTTTCCCCAGTCTCTGCGTTGCTTACTTGCGTTTGCCTGAAGCGGTATTGCTCATACAGCTTCTGTGCAAGCCGCGTTCGCGCCTTGACACTGTGAAAAAATCCTAGCAAAATCAATCTTGCAATTAGCCGGTTTCTTAAATACAAAAAAGCCGCGAGAGTCTCGCGGCTTTTATTCATGAAAAAACGCTACGGCGGACACGTCAGCACGGCGGAATCTCCGCTGTGATCGCGAGTCCATACGATCGCCCCGTTCGAATTGAGCCGGAAGACAGCGCTTCCGAGCCGGGCTCGATATTCTCCGTGCTTCAATGGAGTGAACGAATCGAATCCGCATGACATGCGTTTTCCCTCGTTATCGACAAGGAACTGGAGCGGGCCGTTGAGGCCGACCCTCGCGCCGTTTGAAAGCCGGCGAAACTCATCGAAACCGCTCAATGTCGGATTGCCGTATTGATCGGCAACGTAGACATAAGCGCCCTTCTTCATGTAATACGCGCCGTCGGAGCCCTTTCTTGCCCCATGAAGCCAGCGTACGGGCCCATACCATGCGACCTTTCGCAGTGCAGGATTCATCGCACCCCATGCGGCAAGTGACAATGCCGTCATAGCGAAAATCGCCAATAACAACCTGAAGCGATGCATATCCGCCTCCTTTCACCTCGCTGTCAAAATTCCCCTTCACTTTAATTATGCGTACAGCCGACCTATAGCGTCAACGGAGATATGCACCGTTCCCAAGCCTGCCGCCTTTCTTGTACGAAGGCAAATTTCTTGATAGGCTCTTATGTGTTAGGTTCTAAACCTGACTGCTGGGGTAGCTCAGTTGGTAGAGCATTCGCCTGAAGAGCGAAGGGTCACCGGTTCGACCCCGGTCCCCAGCACTTTGGAATCAAGTCTCGGCAAAAAGAAAAAGACGGGCATTGCCCGTCTTTTTCTTTTATTGCCCTAAATGATGCATCTGGTCGACAAACGATTGGAGAGTCTGATAGGCATGGATGAGCGATTCCTGGTACGGCTGGATGTAGTAATAGATGCCGACGGCCGCGCCGATAACGAAGAGCCAGTAGATGATCCTGAAAATAAGGCTCCATCGGTTTGCCCGTTCGATTTTGCGCAGGATTTTATTGTTCTCCTCGGTCAGATCGAGTATGCGCTCCAGCAGGTCGCGTTCGCCGTTCATGGACAAAATTATAGCAGAAAAACGAAAAGAGGCGGCAAGACGCTTCGCATTTTGAAACATCAGCAGGTCACAAGTCGGATAGGCTCCAGTCGAGCCTATCCGCTCGCGACCCGGGCTCGCGATCTTGCCTGCTGGCTCGATAACGCTTCGCCTCACACATACGCACAAAAGCCCGCGCAGGCGCAAAATGTCTCTTGGTCAGGAATATTTTCCTCGCCGTCGCTCGCAAAATTTCCGCGTCCCAGCTCTCGCGTTGCTACGCGAGGCCGCGACCCCGCCTCAGCCCGTCGGCTTCCGGCCTTGCGAAGCGCTTGCCCGCAATCGGAATTGCGGGTTCCCATATGCGCTTCTCACCCTGGCTCGCGGCCTCGTTTGCTAACTCGGCATCGCTCCGCCTCACATTTCGCGAAAAAACAGTGCGCAGGCACTGTTTTTTCGCCTCAATGTGCCCTCGGGCGGAATTGAACCACCATCGACTCGTTAGGAGTGAGCCGTTCTATCCGTTGAACTACGAGGGCAATATTTAATTTTTCAGCTCCGTCCGAAATACTGTACCACATTCTTTGGCAACAAAAAACAGCGCCGTAAGGCGCTGTTTTTGCATTCATTTACGCCGGAACGCCGACCAATTCAGCAAGTTTCGACTGATTAAAGCCAACCATCACGTTCTCCCCCACCACGATGACCGGAACGCCCATCTGGCCGGTAATATCCACCATTTCCTTGCGCCTTTCGACGTCCGCAAGCACGTTGTATTCGGTGTACGGGACATTGTGCTCCTTCAGGAATTCCTTGGCATGCCCGCAGTGGATGCAAGTCGGAGTCGAATAGATTTCTACGTTTGTCATAAGTCTTTGCTTATATATTCTTGGGTATGGGTATTATAGCACAGTGCGTTATACACAGAAAAAATTGTTCCCTAAATTTATTTGACAAAATTTTAAAAAATGATTAAATATATCAGGAAATGCACTTCGACATTTACAGGAGGTAAAAATGCCGGAAACTAGCGAAACGGACCCGACATACATCGAAAAACGAAGCATGACGGAAGACGAAAGGCGTATTCACGAAGATACAACTAGCACGAGAAATGCTGACCTTGTTGCCCTTTGGACTGTCAACGGTATATTTTCGACTACTCATTTTGCCGGTCTTGTTTTCACAATGAGTCAGATAACTGAACGCCTCGTCCTCATGATCACATGCAGCTTTGGGGTTTTGCTTGGAATTTTCTGGCTCCTTGCGGCATACACGATGTGGGACTGGCTTGCACATTGGAACAATGGCCTTATCGCGTTGCAAGAGGTTGTCGATGAAAGGATTCGCATTTTTGGCGACCAAAAATATAACCAAAAATCCAAACGACTAAGGATGTCCCAGGTCATGACATTTCTTATTATTGTGATAATGTATGCATGGTTTATTTTGTTCTTACTTGGCCTCAAGGGAATATTACCGATTCAAAAGAAAGGATGAGAAGTATGTTAAAGAAGAATTCCAATGAAGTTCTCTTCAGATGGTATGACACGTGGATGCTCCTGCCGTTCCTGATTATCCTCTATGTCGTCATCACAAAGACCGCTCCATTGCCAGGAGTAATCAGATTGGCAGTACTTGGCCTCGGTATCCTTTTGTCTGGAGGCTTGATTAGCGCGCGAGTAGCCGCATATCGCGACGCTCGGGCCGGAAGACATCCCCCATTTTGATCTTTCTACCCACGTTCCCATGCAAGCATGGGAACGTTTTTTTTATTGTGCGGGTAGCGAGAATCGAACTCGCGTCTCAACCTTGGGAAGGTCGCATTCTGCCACTAAACCATACCCGCATTTTTAAGGAAGCACCAGATCACGGATAATTTTTTGCTAAAAATTTCCGCGAATCTTACAGATTCTGTCCACTCATTCGCTCTCGAAGACTCGAGCTGAATGAGTCTTGCGGAAGCTGCCTGCTGTCGCTTCCTCACCCGCCTCGCGCCGCCGCGCTCCGGCCTTGCGAAGCTCCAAATATTCGCTTCTCACTACCACTAAACTATACTCGCAAAATTTTAAAGAAACACTCGTTTTGCCACTAAACTATGGCCGCATTTATTCCGTCGACGTGCCGATTGCCTCAGCAGGCGTTTCTGTGGCGGCCGCAGTATTTCCATTGCCGCCCCACATGCCCGTAACGGCCATCCACATTTTCTTCCAAAAGCCGGGCTTCGGCGGGGGGGCGGGCGTGGTGCTTGCCCCATTGTCGACAAGGACTGCCACCTGCTCCCCGTCCTTCACGACGCTGAACTTCTTCCTGATTTCTTCCTCCACTCCCGCCTGCGTCTGGAGCCTGTCGATCTCGTCATTGAGCTCCGCCTGGCGGCTTTCGAGCGCCGCGGCCTGCTCGGTCACCTTGTCGAGGTTTTGCCGGCTTTCGACGCGCTTCCAATATACATCCCAGGTGCCCCGCACCACAAGGATGGTGATTACGAGGAGCACGACAAACACCGGTATGGAGTAGATACGGCGGCGAAGCTTGGTTTTTTCGTTATATTGAAGCATTCCGAAGCATTTGGCAGCAAAATGAGGGCGTTTCCGCGCCCTTTCATGGATTGCCGGATTCCTATATTATATTAGTTGAGGAGCAATTCTCAAACCTTCATTTAAGGCCACTATATGCTTTTTCATCCCAAAAACCGCAAAGCCATCAACATCATCTGGACGATCCTTTCCATTCTCGTCGCAGTCGGCATGGTAGTCCTCTATCTGCCGATTTTCCAGCAATAGGGACGCTCGGAAATCTGATTTTAAGAACACGCATAAAATCGCCCCACTCGGGCGATTTTTGCTCTGCTCGTCGGATTTTCTGCTGAAAATCCTCCTGCGCAAGGTTTTAAAATCAGAATTCCTCGCTCTCGTGTTCTGAAGGAAAAGCCCGTAGACAGGCTTTGCATAATTTAGTTATTCCTCATCATCTTGAGAAACACATCATGAGGGATATTAACCGAGCCCTTGCCGCGCTCTTTCATTTTCTTCTTTCCCTTCTTCTGCTTTTCGCGGAGCTTCATTTTGCGGGTGATATCGCCGCCGTACATATGCTGGGTAACGTCCTTGCTGTAGGCGGAAACCGTGCGCGACGAAATGATGCGCCCCAGCGCCCTGCCCTGGATTTTCATTACGAACATCTGCTTCGGCAATATGCCGTGAAGCTTTTCGACTGCGTGCTCGGCTTCCTCCTCGGCAAGCCTGCGGGACACCACGCGGGAGAATGCGGGAATGACTTCGTCGGCGACGAGAATGTCGAGACGCACGACATCTGCCGGCTTCATTTCCCCCATTTCATATGAGATCGAGGCATAGCCGGAAGAGGCGCTCTTCACCTTGTCGAAGAAGTTGCGCATGAGCTCGCGGAGCGGCATGTCGATCGAGACGGTCGTCCTGTCGCTTCCGAAATTCTCCGTCATTCCCACGACCGCCTCATGCTCATAGAGAAGCTGCATGAGAGCTCCGAGGTACTCCGTCGGCGTAATGATGCTCACTTTCGTCCACGGCTCGTAGATCTTCGCCACGTTTCCCTCGTCGGGAAAAAACGACGGCGAATACACCATCTCCTTCTTTCCGTTCTTGAGTTCGACTTCATAGGTGATGGACGGGCTCGTAACGATAAGCTCGAGCGTGAATTCCCGGCGCAGGCGCTCGGTGATGATCTCCAAGTGGAGCATTCCGAGGAAGCCGCACCGGAAGCCGCGGCCCAGGGCGCCGGAAGACTCTTCCTCGAACACGAACGACGAATCCGAAAGCTTGAGCCTCCCCAGAGCCTGGCGGAGAGTATTGAAATCATCCTGGCTTTCGGGATAGATCGACGCCCACACGACCGGCCGCGGCTTTTCGTACCCGGGAAGCGGCGCTGCCGTATCGCCCCAAAGTGCCACGGTGTCTCCCACGGAAGCGACGCCGGGCTCCTTGACGCCCGTAACGATGTAGCCGATCTCCCCCGCTTCGAGCGACGGAGTCGGCGTCTCGTCGGGCATGAAGACGCCGGTATCGAGCGATGAGAATTTCTCGTTCGAAACCTTGAAAAGGAGCTGTTCGCCCTTCGAAACTTTTCCCTCCATTACCCGCACATAGACAATGACGCCCTTGTGGTTGGAATATTTGAAATCGAAGACAAGCGAACGGAACTTGCCGCCGACCGGCACCGTCGGCGCGGGTACGCGGCGGATGACCTCGTCAAGAAGATGCGCGACGCCCTCGCCCGTCCTGCCGGACGTTTCAAGCACGTCCTCCGGCTTGCAGCCGATAAGCTTCACGATCTCCTCCTTCACCTCGTCCTTGCGCGCCAGGGGCGAATCGATCTTCGAGAGCACCGGAATGATCACAAGTCCCGACTCGCGCGCCATCGCAAGCGTCGTGAGCGTCTGCGCCTGGACGCCCTGCGTCGCGTCGACGAGAAGGATCGACCCTTCGACGGCCTTGAGCGCGCGCGAGACTTCATACGAGAAGTCGATATGGCCGGGCGTGTCGATGAGATTTAAAACGTATTCCCTTCCTTCGAAGGAATGCTTCATGCGCACCGGCTGCATCTTGATGGTGATGCCGCGCTCGCGCTCGAGCTCCATGTTGTCGAGCACCTGGTCGCGCATCTTGCGCTTCTCGATCGTATTCGTAACCTCGAGCATGCGGTCGGCAAGCGTACTCTTTCCATGATCAATATGCGCAATGATTGAAAAGTTTCTAATATTCATGGGGATGATCGATGCCTGCCCCGTAGGAAGCTGTCTTCTGCTTTCCTGCGGGGTGCGCTATGATGCTGAAATTCCTTATATTCATTGGCTTTGGGTACTCAAAGCATACTGATTTCGACCACTTTTGGCAAAAAACCGGCTCGATAGGTAACTATCGTTATTTCTTTCCAGCTATTACGTCAAAGATATGCCAATGATGTGGCGTTCCTGTAGCTGTTTGGGAATCCCTTTCGAACTCTTGCAGTTTGGTAATTTCCATGTCTTTAAGCAATTCCCGTATTTCACTTTCCGTAACAAAAGTCATTTCCCTTTTCTCCTTGCACCAGGTATCGTTGGGGCCGAAAAAGTGGCCTGCAAATATCCCATTTGGTTTAAGAGAGATTTTAATTTTCTCGAATACCTTAACAAGGCTTTCCTTGCTTTGAAGAAACGGGAGTACGCGTTGCGCGCTCACCAGATCAAACTGATTTTTTGGAAAATTAAAATCTTCCAAACCGCTTAATTCAAAGTTGAATTTTT
>DASZYS010000005.1:0-6340 GCA_035545295.1 Minisyncoccota bacterium
TCGCAGGTCAATCCGCCGCCGTTCATCATTCTCGACGAAACCGACGCCGCGCTCGACGAGGCGAACTCAAAGAAGTACGGCGATATGATCAAGAATCTTTCCGACAAGTCCCAGCTTATCGTCATCACTCACAATCGCGAGACGATGTCGCGCGCGGGAATCCTCTACGGCGTAACGATGGGCAGGGGAGGCGTTTCGACGCTTTTGTCGATCAAGTTCGAGGAGGCGGTGGCGGTGGCAAAATAAAGCTCTCTCGGACTCGCATTTTGAAAAGCACGGATATTTTTCTACTAAAAAACTTCTTACTGAAGCTGTACACCTTTTCGCTCTCGAAGACTCAAGCTGAAAAGGTCTTGCGCACGCTACGCTTGCTCGCGTGCTCACCTCGAGCTCGCGCCAGTCGCGCTCGCTAGTCTTTTCAAAATGCGAGTCCTCGTTCATGTGTTCTGAAGGAGCAAATGCAAAGGGCATAAGGGCTGCGTTTGCGCATTAATTAAGATTTTTTCCACCACATAAATATTTTGAATTTCGAATTGCTCGCTCCGGCATTCTGTAGGTATGAATCTGCAGAGCCAGATTCATTCACTATTAGATAAAATGAAAGAGCCGGATCGGGAATGCCGATACGGCTCTTTGGTTGGGTTATGCGCAAACGGTAATTTGTTCGCGCAGCTGCGGAGGAATTTTTTGAAGGACCTCTCTTTTTCGCCTCCTTACTTCTCCCAGATTGCGAAGTCCGAAATGGTCCATAATTTGTTTTGGCGGATTGCGGTGGACTATATGCAGGAATAACTGCCAGTCGGCCGGTTGTCTCAGGTGTCTTCGCGCCTTTGTTTTTATTTCTGTACTGTTCACTTTCCCTCCATACTGTAGAACTTGTCGTCCTTGCTCATTTTGCGGAGCCCATATGAAGGTAGAATGAAATGAAAATTTTGTCCACCCCATGCCATAATTCTGCAGAATTATGGCATGTTGCAAATCATTAAATTAGACGAATTTGAAATCCAGAATCTTGCGGTCGAGATCCGCCGCTACGAGCTTCACCTTGACCTTGTCGCCGAGCGAGAGGCGGCGGCCGGTGCGGCGGCCGACGAGCGAATAGGTCTTCTGGTCGAGTTCGAAGAAATCGTCGCCGATATCCTTGATGCGGACCATGCCCTCGGCATGTGTTTCGGGATCTTCGACATAGACGCCCCATTCGGTAACGCCAGAGACGACGCCGTCGAAGACCTCTCCGACGCGATCCTTCAAGAATTCAACCTGCTTGTATTTGATGCTTGCGCGCTCGGCATCCGCCGCGACGACTTCCTTCTCCGACGATTCCATGGCAATGCGCTCGTATTTGGCGAAGTCTTCCGAAACGTGCGCCGGGTCGGTGAGATATTTGAAGAGGAGCCTGTGCACGATAAGGTCGGGATAGCGGCGGATGGGGGAGGTGAAGTGCGTGTAATTCCTGAATGCGAGGCCGAAGTGGCCGATGTTGCGGGTCGAGTAGATCGCCTTCGCCATGGAGCGGATGGCGGCGGTCTTGATGAGCTCCTCCTGCGGCATACCCTCGATCGATTCGAGGAGGCGCGAGATATCATATGCGGTGACTTCCTTGCCCGGCCTGCCAAGGTTGAGGCCGAGCGCCTTGAGGAAGAGCGTGAGGTTCTCGATGCGATCCTTGTCGGGCATGTTGTGGATGCGGAAGAGGAACGGGCGCTTCGCGGCTCCATGCCCTCCCGCCGCTTTTTCGAGCCTCGTGATGTATTCGGCGACTTCGCGGTTCGAAAGGAGCATGAACTCCTCGACGAGCTTGTGGGTGTCGAGTCGCTCCTTCTTGATGATCTCGATGGGCTTGCCGTCCTTGTCGAGCTTGAATTTGATCTCGGTCGTATCGAAATCGATGGCACCGGCCTTTTTGCGCTCCTCGCCGAGCTTCTTGGCGATGGCATTCAACCGGCGAAGTACGTCTCCGTGCTCGCCGTTTTCATCGATCGACTTCTGGGCCGTTTCGTACGAGAAGCGCTTGTCGGAGCGGATGACCGTTTTGCCGATCCAGCGGTCTTCCACCTGCCCCTCCGCGTTCATGATGAAGACGGTCGAGAAAGCGAGCTTGTCTTCCTCGGGGTTCAGACTGCAGAGGTCGTTCGAGAGGATTTCGGGGAGCATGGGGATCGTGCGGTCGACGAGGTAGACGCTGAAGCCGCGCTTGCGCGCCTCGCGGTCGAGCTCGGTGCCTTCGCGGACATAATGAGAAACATCCGCAATATGAATGCCGACTTCGAACTTTCCGTCCCCGAGCTCCTTGAAGGAGAGCGCGTCGTCGAAGTCCTTGGCGTCGGTGGGATCGCAGGTAAAGGTGAAGGTTCCGCGCATGTCGCGGCGGCCCGCGATTTCGTCGGGGCGGATGGGATGCTCGGTGCGGGCGAGCTCGTTCGCCTCGTCATCGACTGCGTGAGGGAAGTGCGTATCGATGCCGCGCTCGAGGATGATCGACTGGATTTCCGTCTCGTGCATTCCTTTGCGGCCGATATCCTGGACGATCGCGCCGATAGGGTTCGACTTGGGGCTGTCCCAGCGAACGATTTTCACGAGAAGCTTTTCGCCGGAAGAGAGGCCCTTCGCCTCGTCGGCGGGAATGAGGATGTCGAGGTACATCTTGCGGTCGTCGGGGATGAGGTACGTTCCCTCAGGCGCCGCGTCGACGGTGCCCACGAACTCCATTTTGGCCCGCTCGATGATGCGGAGCACGATGCCCTGTTCGCGAAGGACGCCATGGGTTTTCGGAAGAAGGCCGATCTCGACGGTATCGCCGTGGAGCGCCATGTTGAGATTCTCGGGCTGGATTTCGATGTCCTCCTCGCGGCCTTCAATGGGGAAATAGCCGACTCCGCGGCCGTTGACGCTTATGATTCCCGTGATGCCGGGCTTTTGGGATGCGGCAGTCTCAAGAGGAGAGGAGGCAGGAGCCGATAAGGCAGAGGCGTCAGGCGCAGGAAAACGGCGCGGCCGTAGAGGCGGACGAGGACCGAACTTTCTCTCAAAACCGCCATTGCCGCCATTTCTCGAAAACTGCGATCCATTGAAATTTCCGCTATTTCCGCCGTTCCTGCGATCGCGGTCATTTCTCCAGTTGCCGCCGCGCTCATTGCCGTTGCGGCCCCGGCCGCCGTTCCTGTTTGTATCCATAAAATTGATTCTAGCAGAAAATCCCAAAAAAGCTTTATTTTGGCAACTTCGGCCTATATTCCATGGCTCTGTTGACTCTATAAAAACCATCTGTTAGTATTGTCGTCATGTTAAAAATCAGGTTACAGAGAACCGGCAGGAAGCACGAACCGACCTTCCGCCTCGTCGTTACCGAGTCGCAGAACGCGGCAAAGAGCGGCAAGGCGCTCGAGGTCTTGGGTTCCTACGATGCCCGCAAGACCAATGAGATAATTCACACGGACCGTGTGAAGCATTGGATCGAGAAGGGAGCGAAGCCATCCGATACGGTCCATAATCTCCTCGTTTCGAAGAAAATCATCGAGGGCAGGAAGGTGAACGCACTCCCGAAGAAGAAGCCGATCATTGATCAGGCGAAACTCGACGCCGAGAAGGCAGCTGCAGAGGCGGCAGAAGCCGAGAAGGCGAGGGCAGAGGCCGAAGCGGCGGCAGCCGCAGCCGCGGCGGAAGCTCCCGCTCCCGCAGAAGCGCCGGCCGAAGAAGCCGCTCCTGCAGAAGCGCCCGCGGAAACTCCTTCCGAGGAAACTCCTGCTGAATAGTAGAAGGTAGCGAGTAGATAGGACTCAGACTGGAAAAACTTCCGCAGTGCGGAAGTTTTTCTTTTCTCTCTACCCACTACTCTCTACTCAATACTTCTCTAATTGCTTTTATCCCTATGCTCTATTAAAATGAAACAAGCAGTACCTCACGCGGCTACGGCATCACTGTAGCAATGAGTGGGTCCAAAACTGCGGATAATCATTAACAGCTGATCGAACTTATGGAACACCAAGACACCCAATTTCTAGATTTTGTAATCAAGGCGCTGGTCGACAATCCGGACAAAGTTAAGATAAACCGCACGGTAGATGAAATGGGCGTGCTTTTGACGCTCGATGTGGACCCCATAGACATGGGCAAGGTGATCGGCCGCTCGGGCAATACCGCCAAGGCCATCAGGACGCTTCTCCGCGTCGTTGGCATGAAGAACAACTCCCGCGTCAATTTGAAAATCAACGAGCCGGAAGGCGGCATGCGCAATGAATCCGGCAAGGCGACCAAGACGGTCGACGAGGCGATGGAGGACCTCTCGATATAAAACAGTAAATTAGTAGTTAGTAGCTAGACTTGAAAATAGGCGCCGAGAGGCGCCTGTTTTCAAAACACAAAAATCGTGGTATTTTGAGTCAGTTCGTTTCCGCATTTTTCTAAGTACTGTCTACTAGGTACTATCTACTTTCCCAGTGAATTTTCACGTCATCACACTTTTTCCCGGAGCTTTCGACTCGTATCTTGGCGAGTCGATTTTGAAGCGCGCCATCGAGGACAAAAAGATCAAAGTCCATTTCTACAATCCGCGCGATTTTACGAAGGACAAGTGGCGCCGCATCGACCGCAAGCCCTACGCGGGCGGCCCCGGCATGGTGATCGAAGCGCTTCCGGTCATCAAGGCGATAGAGAAAGCGATGCAAAAATCAAAGATCAAAAATAAAAAATCAAAAAGAAATGCGAAGATTTTCTTCTTGAGTCCTGGAGGCAAGCAGTTTACGAACGAGATAGGGGAGAAGGCAGCGAAAAAATATACCGATATCATTATCGTGTCCGGCAGGTACGAGGGAACCGACGCGCGCATCAAGAAAGTCTTCAAGATGGAGGATATCTCGATCGGCCCGTTCGTCCTTACCGGCGGCGAGCTTCCGGCAATGCTCATGATCGACGTGATCGCAAGGCGCGTGCCGGGAGTGCTCGGCAATATCGGCAGCCTCGAAGAATCCCGCGTATCCTCCCACGACGTTTACACCCGCCCAGAAGTTTTTGAGTACAAAGGCAAAAAGTACCGCGTGCCGAAAATTCTTTTGGGAGGAGATCACAAGAAAATAGAGGAGTGGAAGAAAAAGAGAAAATAAATATAATGTGAGCAGGAGGTGGGCATGGCAAGCACGAAGACGGTGATTATTTCTTCCATTCCGGACCTGGAAATTGGCAAAATTTATCTCGGCTTAACCAAAGGCCCCTGGTACCAGCCGTTACCTGGCCAGTGTTACAAAGTAGTTGCCCATTCTACTGAACAAGAATGGATCGAATGCCTCGTCGCCTTTCATGGAGAGGATTTCAGAGACCATTTTGAGATGTTGGCTGCCGTAGAGGGCCCGTGGTTCTACTATGAAATACAGACCGACTAAGGCTCTCTTTCAACAAGGAGAGCCTTTTAAATACCAGAAAACTGGGTGCCGGCTGGGCAGATTCTACATACTCTCGTCGAGGGCTGGGTACTGGGCACATTCCTTTCCTGAGGTGGGGAAAAGCACGTTGACATGAAATTTCAATGGGTATATAATCTCCCCACGATTGCAAAAGATTGTGTTGCGGGCGCAATCCCATTAAAAGCTTCGCTGGCCGTGGCCACGGCTGGAGCAAGGAAACTTTTTGCATACTCTTAGCTAATTCAATGAACTGAAAAAAAAGACCCTCCCCACGAGGCGTCTTTTGATGTTTGTATGGATAGCGATGAGCTTTTGCCGGGAGTTTCGGAAGGAGACGGTCAATTTAATAGAAAATCTACCCCACGTAGAAACATGCCAAAGACAACCGAAGCAAAGCGGGCGGCGGCCGAACAGGCGCTGACCCCGGGAAGCTTGCCGAAAAAGGTTTTCGGCCGCTTCAAAAAGCCGCTTGTCGATGTGCCGTACCTTGTCGAATCGCAGATCGATTCGTACAACTGGCTCATCGAGGAGGGCCTTAAGGAGGTTTTCTCCGAGTTCTCGTCCATCAAGGACTACTCTGAGAAGAAGTTCCAGCTCGATTTCACCGGATTCGAGCTCGCGGAACCCAAGTACGACGAATTTTATGCAAAGGAGAACAAGCTCTCCTATGAGGCTCCTTTGAAGGTGCGCATCAAGCTCAAGAACTTCGCTCAGAAGACGGAGAAGGAGCAGGAGATCTTCATGGCGGATTTTCCGCTCATGACGCCACATGGCACCTTCATTATCGCCGGCATTGAGCGCGTCATCGTTCCCCAGCTCGCGCGCTCATTCGGCGCGTTCTTCACTGCGGCTGAAATCCGCGGCCGCCAGTACTTCGGCGCGAAGATTATTCCTTCGCGCGGTGCCTGGATCGAGATCGAATCCGACCCGGAAGGCGTCCTCTA
>DASZYS010000006.1:0-7597 GCA_035545295.1 Minisyncoccota bacterium
TACTCGTCGATGTGGACGTACTTCCATGTGTCTGCGTAGTGCTCCCGTACTTCCTCGTTGTCGCGGAGGAGAATCGCCGTGCGCAGAAGAAGGTCGTCGAAGTCGAGCGCTTTCTCTTCGCGCAAGGTTTTCTCGTAGTGCCCCCATGCCTTGGCGACTATGTTCGAGAAGAAGTCGCCGCCGGCGGCCTCCGCATACTCTTCATATGTCACGAAATTCCCCTTCTCGCGGGAGATTACCGACTGAATCTTGCCGGGCTCGTACTGCTTGGGATCGAGGCCCATCTTCTCGAGCGCGTCCTTCACGGCGCGCTTGCCGTCGCTCTTGTCGAAGATGCCGAAATGGCGCGGGAGCCCGAGGCGGGCCGCGTTTTCCTTGAGAATATGGACGCCGAGCGCGTGGAAAGTCGAAACGAACGGCCGTTCGTCCCAGGCGAGCGAAAGGCCCGAGCCTCGGTTCGTGCGGAGGAGGGAGAGGGTGCGCTCTCGCATCTCCTTGGCCGCCTTGTTGGTGAAGGTGATAGCCAGGATATTCGAGGGTGCGACGCCGGTCTGGATAAGATGGAGAATGCGGTAGGTCAGGGTCTTGGTCTTTCCCGCTCCCGCTCCCGCAATTATAAGGAGGGGTCCTTGGGTGATTTCAACAGCCTCGCGCTGTTCGGGGTTGAGGTCTTTCAAATAGTCTTCCATCGGGACTACTATAACATAGCGGCTCTCCGATCATATTAAAGCCATGGATTTCGTGGGCGAAGCTCGCCTTTTTGGGGAAGAATGTGGCGGTACGATAAAATTATCAATTTATAATTTCTAATTTTCAATCAAGCCACAATGCTTCAATTCCTGCTTAGTGCGGGCAGATTCAGACGTTTGAAATATTTTAAAATTGAAAATTCATTGAAAATTGGAAATTGAGCGTTAAAAATTTCCTTCAAACTTCATGCGAGGGGACAAGTGCAATGGAATTTCTGCGATTTTCTTACTTAAGCAGTGAAATTATGCAACATTTTTTCGTTGACTCAAAAATGTGAGAACGTATAATATTAAGTGTTAATGAAGGACTGAACTACCGTCATATGGCTTAATTGAGCCATTTTACCGAACTCTGGAATTACCATTAATTTAAAGCTTATCGTTCCACATGGACAGAATCCCGGCGTAGAGGATGGGGAAAAGGATTCCGGCCGGGATACTCTCAAAAGGCTCATGGCCCGCACCTCGGTGCGATCTATGGCCGCGTTTGCGCTTGCGGCGGCCGTTCTCGTGCCTACTGTGGCGCGAGCCGGCATGTTTTCTTTCGTTTCGGGGCTTTTTCAGGACGGCGGAGAAGAGACTCCCGCGGTGATTCCTAATAATTCCCAAAATATGGCGGTTCTTGCCGCATCCCCTTCCCCCAACCAATCGGAAGGCGGCGCCGACGTAGCGATCGTCGACGGCACTACCCTTGCCGCCCATGACGGCCCGCAGAGCTCCGAGGATCGCGATACGCCGCACAGGCCCGGAAGCGACCAGATCAGCGTCTATGTCGTCCGCGACGGCGATACCCTCTCGGGAATCGCCCAGATGTTCGATGTGACCGTGAATACCATTCTCTGGACCAACGATCTCGACAGCAAGACGGTCCGTCCGGGCCAGGTGCTCATTATTCTCCCCGTTTCGGGCGTCCAGTATACCGTGAAGAAGGGCGATACGATCGCGAGCATCGCCAAGGCGACTGGCGGCGATGCGACTGAAATCGCCAATTACAACGAGATCGATGACAACTCCCAGCTCGCCGCGGGCACCACGCTCATCATTCCGAACGGCGAAGCTCCGGCGGTAGCCTCGGTGCCGTCGACCGCGAAGAAGAGCGGCTCCTCATCCTCTTCCTCAAGCTCTTCAAGCAAGAAATCGTCGACTCCCCTCATCGCCTCGGAAATCGGCGGAACGCACGCGGCGCCGATGGCCGCCGCCTCCGGCGCGACCGGCGACACGACCGGCTACTACATGAGGCCGCTTAAGGGAGGCATAAAGACGCAGGGCATCCACGGCTACAATGCCGTCGATATCGGAACGCCTGTCGGTACGACGATCTATGCGGCCGCATCAGGCGACGTGATTGTGAGCAAGGATTCCGGCTGGAACGGCGGCTACGGTAATTACGTCGTCATCTCCCATCCGAACGGCACTCAAACCCTCTATGCCCACCTTTCGAGCACTATCGTCGTGGCGGGCCAGCATGTCGTCCAGGGCCAGGTGATCGGCTACTCGGGCTCCACCGGCGAATCGACCGGACCGCATCTTCATTTTGAGGTACGTGGCGCGCCAAATCCATTCTAAATTCGAAAAACCCGCGCTTCCGGCGCGGGTTTTTCATTGTCGGATATGCCATTTGGCATTTGGAAAATAACGAGTATTATCAGTTCATCAGAAACGACTGCCGCACTGTATTTCCCAATCAGTTTCCATGAAAGCATTATTTTCCAGGCTGGTTTCGGGCATAGAACGCACGCCGATCTCCGCGTGGGAATGGCTTTTCGGCGCCGCGGGCATCCTCTTCGTACGCTTCCTTCTGGAGAATTTCACTACCGCCTCGGCAAGCGGCATTATCGCTTCCGACGCGCCGACGCTCGTCCACTATCTCCTCACTTTTTTCGCCTGCGCGCTCGCACTCGCCGTCGTAGGCGCGGCGCTCGCTCCCGAAAAACGCGATGCTTGGCTCAAGATTTCCCTCTTCGGGCTCCTTCTCACGTGGATCTCGCCTCTCATCGATCTTATAAGCCGCGAACAGATGGCGTATCTCTTCGATGTGCCCGACAATCTTCTCCGCGATTTTCTGACTTTCTTCGGCCCGCTCGTTTCCCGCGGCGTCTCAACGGGACTCCGCTTCGAGATCGCGCTCATTCTCATTATCCTCTTCATATTTCTCCGATGGTATGCGGGAAAAAGCTGGGCGAAATCCCTCTTCGGCGCAGTGCTGGGATATGCCGCGCTTTTCATTATCGGCTCGATGCCCAGCCTCATATACGCACTGCACGTTTCCGTCTCGCCCTCCGTGCCTCTCCTGTTTTCTCCGAACCCGATCGCGGATTATCTTTCAAACACCTTCTCGCATTCGCTCATCGCAAAGAATTTCCTCCATCCCACGGAGCTTCTTGATTCGTCGGTCCGTTATTTCGAAATTTACTTTGATGCCGCGATGGGCTGCATCATGTACATCCTCTGCGTCTCTCTCGCGGCGCTCTATGTATTCCTCGCATGGCCTGAAAAAATCAAAAGCGTATTAAAAAACTCGCGTCCCGAACGCGTGGCGCACTATTTTATCCTCATTGTCGCCGGAATCGTCATTGCCGCTGCGGAGTATCGCGTATCCTGGCGCGGCTGGCCTGACATTCTCTCGATCCTCATCCTGTTCTTTTCGTTCTATGCGGCCTGGATGTACGCCGCGGGCCGGAACGATATCGAGGATATCGCGACCGACCGCATCTCCAATCCCGAGAGGCCGCTTGTCGCGGGGTCGCTTTCTATTTCCGAAATGGAATCGTTCAACGCCTTCTTTCTTGTGGCGGCGCTCCTCGGCGGGTTTCTCGCGGGCTACTATGCCCTCTATATGGTGCTCGCCTACATTCTCCTCTCGCATATTTATTCCTGCCGCCCGCTCCGGCTCAAGCGCTTTCCCGTCGTGTCGTCATTTGTCATTTCCCTCGCGAGCCTCGCGGCTCTGATGGCCGGCTATTTCTTCTGGGGAACGAATCCGGTCATTTCTTCCTTTCACGTATCATGGGCCGTACTCGTCGTCATCTTCTTCACGCTTGCGGCGAATATCAAGGACATCAAGGATTTCGAGGGCGACAAGATGTCGGGCGTGCACACGATTCCCGTGATGTTCGGCGCGGAGAAAGGTAGGCGCATCATCGCCCTCTGCTGCATGCTCGCGCTTCTCGCCGTACCGCTTCTTCTTGATCGCGCGATTCTCTTTGCCGCATCGATCCCGACTGCTGTATTTGCCTGGATCGTCATGACGCGCGATCCTTTCCGCGAGAAGAACGTGTTTGCCCTCTATTTCCTCTTCTTCGCTCTCGTCGCGGTCATTCTTATTTGAACGAAATAAATCCGGCCGAAGCCGGTTTTTCATCATCGGAGCGCGAGGGCTCCGTACATGCTGCCCCAATATTTCGACTTGGCGCGGGCGATAAGCTTGGCCGCTCCGAATCCGCTTCTCTCCGCAAGCGTCTGCCACGTTTCGAACGTGAGCGGATGCGGCACGAAGAGGCTCTTGCGGTCGGTATCGTACTCGACGATGACAAGCCGGCCGTGCGGCTTGAGGAGCGTGCGGAGGGTTGCAAGAAACTCCTCCTGGTTGCCGAAAAAATGGAGCGTGTTTGCCATGAGAATGCCGTCGAGGTCCGGAAGCCCTTCCCTCCATTTATCTCCCGCGAGATCCGCATGGATGAATTCGGTGGGGCTTCCGGGAAAGTTCGCGTCGAACGCCTCTTTCTGCACGGCGAGACGCCGCTTGTTCTTATCGACTGAGAATATCCAGGCGCGCGGGCCAAGGAGTTCGCGCAGCCCTAGGGTGAACGCTCCTTCTCCCGAACCCAAATCCGCCCATGCGATGCCTGCGCCGTCATCTTCCCTCAGTACGGCGCCCTCGATCAATGAAACGATCTCTTTGTGTGTCACTAGAACATCCTCGCAATCTAAGATGAAGAAAAATTAAAAGTGAGATAGGCCCGAAGCTTTTAGCTTGTTGGGAATGCCAAGCAGAAAAAACAATCCATAATGTGAGAGTCAAACTCTCACATTCTATACTGATTCTGCATGTCTCATCTTTCTAAAAGCTAACAGCTATAAGCTTTCTTGCTGTTTTTTCAGATTTCCTGCTTCTTCGGGCGGTACTGAAAGGCTTCGAGAATGTGGTCGCTCGCGATGTCCTCCGACCCGGCGAGGTCGGCGATGGTTCTGGCGACTTTGAGAATCCTGTGGTAGGAGCGGGCCGAGAGGCCATACCGGAAGGCGGCCCGATTCATGATTTCCTGCGTGTCCTTGTTGAGCTTCACGAAAAGCACGACTTCCTTGGCGCCCATTTCGCTGTTCGTCGAAATGCTCTTGTTGAGTTTCTTGAATCGTTCCGCCTGGATGTCGCGCGCTTTCTTCACGCGCTCGCCCACTGCGGCCGTGCTTTCGCCTTTCGTTTCGGAAATGAGCTCGGCATGCGGGACGTTGCCGACTTCGACCCAGAGATCGATGCGGTCCATGATGGGGCCGGAGAGCTTCCGCTTGTAGCGGATGAGTTGGGCAGGCGTGCAGGTGCACTCCCTTCCCTTGAAGCCGAGATATCCGCAGGGGCATGGGTTCATGGCGGCGACGAGGATTACGTTCGCCGGAAAATGCGCGGTGCCTTTGGCGCGGGAAACGGAGACGACGCCTTCCTCGAGCGGCTGGCGCAAGGCTTCGATGGTGCGGATATCGAACTCGGGAAATTCGTCGAGAAAGAGAACGCCTTTGTGCGCGAGAGTGAGCTCGCCGGGCTTCAGATTCGCGCCGCCGCCGACAAGTGAAACATACGACGACGTATGATGCGGCGACCTGAACGGCGGACGGCGCACGAGCGTCTCTTTGAGCGTGCCGGCGACCGAGTGGATCGCGGTCACTTCGAGTGCATCATCGAACGGTAATTCCGGAAGAAGCCCCGCGAACGCTTTGGCGAGCATGGTCTTTCCCGTTCCGGGCGGCCCGTACATCGCGATGTTGTGCCCGCCCGCCGCGGCAATTTCAAGGCCGCGCTTGGCGGTTTCCTGACCCTTCACGTCAGAGAGGTCGACGAGCGGCGGCGTTGTTTCTATCCCAGTTTCCTCTACGGGCTCGAACGGCGCGATCTTCCTAAACGGCTCTTTTTCGCCTTCCTTCTTGCCGTGTTTTTCCCACTGGAGGGCTTTCAAGTGCTCGACAAGCTCGCGGAGATTTTCTACGCCGTAGATGGTGAGACCCTCGACAAGCGCAGCTTCTTCCGCGTTTTCTTTCGGTACGTACGCTTCCTTAAACCCCGCCGCTTTTGCTCCCTGCGCGAGCGCGAGCGCGCCGCTCAGCTTCCGCACGTCGCCGTCGAGCGACAATTCGCCCAGGAATATCTTGTCGCCCGTGTCGAATGCGATTTCCCCCGCCGCCTTGAGATAGCTCACGGCAATGGGCAGATCGAACCACGGCCCTTCCTTCTTCACGTCCGCGGGCGCGAGCGAGATGACAATCTTCTGATTCTTCGATTTCGGCGATTCGAAGCCGGAGTTCTTGATGGCCGCGGAGATGCGGTCGCGCGATTCCTCGACCGCCTTGTCGGGAAGCCCGACGATCGAAAAGGAGTGGAGTCCGTTGGAGAGATCCACTTCGATGTCGATGATGTGTGCTTTCAGGAGATTCGTTTGGGCGCTGTAAACTTTGGAAAAGCCCATGGGATTTGGTCTAGGAGTTCATGTGCTCCTCGCACGTGGTCGCTGAAGGGTTTGCCGCGAGCCGCTCCGATTCGATGTCCTTGCCGCAGACTTTGCATGTGCCGTACGTGCCGGCGTCGATGCGCGCGAGCGCGTCCTTGACTGAGTTGTAGCGGGCCTCGAGCTGCTTTAAGATCGCGGTATTCTCCTCGTATTGGTCGATCTTGTCGGACGTGTTGTTGCTGTCCGCGCTGTCCGTGTCGATCGCTTCGGGAACCGCCTCCCAATCGAGCGGATTGTCGGGATTGACCCGGCCGACGCTTTTCAATTCCTTCGTAAGGGACTCCAACTCCGCCTCAAGGCTCTTTTTCTGTTCTGAGAAGTCAGTATTCATAGTGAATTAATATGGTGAATTAATGCTATCAAAATTAGGCCTGGGTGCAAAGGAAGGCGTCCTTACCGGATAAGCTTCGACGCGGTGTATTTGCTCGTTATCCCCTGGAAGGCGAGATCGTTCGTGGTGATGAGAAGCGTATCGTTGTCGATGAAGGAATAGAGGAAGATGATCTGGCCGGCGTCGTTCCGCACCACGCGGGTATTCAGATTGTTGACGATCAGATCGTCGAAGTCGGATTGCGACGGCGCGGTGACGAATGCGGTAGTGGTGCCCGTTACCGCGAAACCGGTGTCTTTGACGACGGGCGCCGCGCGGTCGGCGCTCATGAGAGGGCCGAGATCGTTCCAGAGGGTCGATTCCCAGGTGAGCATGCCGCTGTACGCGTTGTCGAAAGACGAGAGCTTGATGAGGAGGAACGGGTCCGAGGCCTGGCCGTCGCCATAGATTCCGGCCATGAACGTTCCATCGAGCGAGCGCACGAATTCGGCGGGCGCCTTCGCCTCGACAAGCGCGAGGAAACGCGAGATCGTCGCGTCCTGCTCTACCGCCGCCCCCGACTCGACGAGCTTCAGATATTTTATCTGTCCCGAAGGAACGGCCTGGCTGCGCTCCTCCGCGAATACGGAGACGATCTTTTCGCGCGTCATCTCCGTGAGATCGATCTTCTCGGTCTCATCGTAGGGCATGAGCGTATCGTAAACGATCACCGGCTCCTGCGAGGGCGATGCGAAGAATTGCGAGACGATGAAAATCGACGCGCCGACGAGCACGAGAAGAATGCTCAAGACGAGGCTTAC
>DASZYS010000007.1:0-23485 GCA_035545295.1 Minisyncoccota bacterium
GAGGAAGAGGGGGAGGGCCCGCTTCCCGAGGCAATGAGGATTTTCAGCCTGCATGTATCGCGAACTCGCTCTTCGATGCTGAATCCTTTATTCGCGCAGAGGCGATCGAGGGCGATTCGGCCGCGATTCACTGATATTTCATCGCCGAGCGTTATTGTGGCCGCAAAGGTCGATATTTTTAGACCATCGCACATCCGCTTATGGAGTACAAAGGGGAATTAGCGTTAGAAGAAGACCTCTCATTCGAAGAGTATTATGCAGCGATCGACGATATGGACGATTCCGATCTCAATCCCGGTGAAGAGGACGAAGAGGAAGGGGAAAACGGGGAAGATGACGACAAGGACGAGGAGGATGAGGAAGATGACGACGAATCCGAAGAGACGGACGAAGAGGAGCCGACCGACGAGGATCTCGAGAGGCTTGAGGAAGAAGGCAGCGACGAATCGGCTTAATTAAATTTTTTGACGCCCCGCGGCTTGCGCCGCGGGGCTTTTCGTAGTGAATTTCGCATTTCCGCGCGCAAAAGACCGGTTATGCACCTTTGAAACGGAGTAAAAATTGAAACAGTCAATTTCAGCGCGGTATAATTGAAGAAGCTTCTCATACATGCCGAAGCGCTTTTGCGCGTGTGCGGCAGAGAGCTCAACAAAAGATGCGTGTTTTAATGTTCGGGTGGGAATTCCCGCCGTACAATAGCGGAGGCTTGGGGGTCGCGTGCTTGGGGCTTGCGCGCGCGCTTCTTCGTGCCGGACTGGAAGTCTCTTTCGTGCTTCCAAAGCGCCTGGGCGCCGTCAACTCGGCGGTCCGCGTCGTATTCGGCGACGACTATTACCGCGAACTCGGCCTCGACACGATCACTCTCCATGAGGTTGATTCACCCCTCTACCCATACCTCACTTCCTCGGAGTATGAAGCCGCCGGCAGGAGCGGCCTCAAGACGTCTCCGTACGCCAAGACGCTTATCGGCGAAGTCCTGCGCTACGCGATGACTGCGGCGAAAGTCGCGCGCGACGAGGAGTTCGACGTCATTCACGCGCACGACTGGCTTTCGTTTCCCGCAGGACTCGAGGCTAAGCGCATTTCCGGCAAGCCCCTGATCGTCCACGTGCATGCGACTGAGTTCGACCGCGGCGGCGGCACCGGCGTGAACCAAGAAGTCTACGACATCGAACGGAAGGGCATGGAAGGCGCCGACAAGGTTATCGCGGTGTCTCACCATACCAAGGATATTCTCGTCTCGCGTTACAGTATTCCGCCGGAGAAAATATCCGTCGTTCACAACGGCATCGACGAGGCGGACTACCTCGTGCCCCACGGCACGCCGTCGGAAATCCAGGCGCTTCGCGCCGCGGGAAACAAGATCGTGCTCTTTGTCGGCCGCATCACGATCCAGAAAGGGCCCGACTACTTCGTAAAAATGGCCCGGAAGGTTTTGGAATACAAGAAAGACGTTTACTTCGTAGTCGCAGGTTCCGGCGACATGGAGTGGAGGATGGTCGAGGCGGTCGCGGCCGCGGGCATGTCTGATCGCTTCATCTTCACCGGCTTCCTCCGCGGCGAGGAGTTGAACGAAGTCTATCGCGCCGCCGATCTCTACGTCATGCCCTCCGTCTCCGAGCCCTTCGGCATCACGCCGCTCGAAGCGAACTTGAATGGCACGCCGGTCCTCATTTCCAAGCAGACGGGGGCGGGGGAAATCCTCTCTCATGCGCTCCGCTGCGACTTCTGGGATACCGACGAGATGGCCAATCAAGCGCTTGCGGTGCTCGAGCACCGTTCGCTCCACGACACGCTTCGGGAAAACGGCCGCGCCGAAACCCGCAGCATCGACTGGAACAAGGCCGCGGAGAAATGCATCATTGTATACGATTCCGTGGCTTAATTGACTTTTGAATAATTTTTTACATAATTCGATCAGAATCGCTCGGGTCTGAAGAATTCAGAAAGGAGATTGAAATGGAGAAACCGGCTTCCCGCCGTGAACGGGAAAAAGATGATAAGCGCGGAAACTCACATCGTCAGCTTGATATCATCGAAAGAAAGTGGGGATTGCTTTATGGCTTCCGATACAGTGTCATAGCCGTAGCTGTTGTATCACAAAGAATACTTTGGGGACGTTTTATATCGCTTTATCATGAAGCGGTTAACCTCAAGCAGAATTGCTTTGGTTCGCTGAGTTTGCAAGAAGCAGCGGCAAAATTCAAAGAATGCTCATTGGAAAACCTGATTTCAATTGACCTGCGTCTGGTAGGTGTCGTGCTTGTCGCAATCGTATTTACGATCGCAATCATGATCGAGGAAAATCATTTATACAAGCAATCTGAAGTGTGCGCGGATGCCGGTATTGAGAAGGAAAAATCACTCAATATACCGGATGGAATCTATATCCGATTGCGGCAATTAGAGATGTCCAAACAGGCTCGGTTCTTAAGGATCATTCATATGAGAAGCGTCTTCGCGCTTCTTCTATTTGTCGCTCTTTGTCTGTGGATCGGTGGCCTGATTTTGGTTGTAGATCAATTCATAGTACCGTGGTATAATTTCTAACGGAGCATGAATATGTTTAAGTCCCTTCCCGCAGAACGGCGTCCGACTGACACGCAATACTTCTTCGGCCATCTGACTGGCGCGATACTCCTGATCATTGTTTGTGTCGGTGCAATATGGGGTCTCAGCGTATTTTTGAGACTCTTTCAACACTGATTAAAAAGCACCAGCGAGAGTTGGTGCTTTTTCAATTAAATAAAAAATATGTTTGGAACAGCAAAGCGGCGGTGTATAATTGAGAATGTAAAGCCTCAAACGCCTTCGATGTTCTGAAAGCTGTCGGGCTATAACCTAAAAGCCTCCCTCAAACTTCTCCAATGTCCTCCGTCTGTTTTTATTTCCAAGTCCATCAGCCGCATCGGCTGAAGCGCTATAGGATATTCGATATCGGCAAGGACCGGAATTATTTCGACAGTGCCGACCCCCGGCTTTCCAACGAGGCGATTCTCCGCAAGGTGGCGGGGAAGTGCTATCTCCCCGCGAACAGGCTTCTCCTCGACCTCATCAGGAAATATCCGAAGTTCAAGGTGAGTTTTTCGATTTCCGGCACGGCACTCGAGCAGTTCGAGAAGTTCGCGCCCGACGTTTTGCAGTCGTTCGTCGATCTCGTCGAGACGGGCAATGTCGAGATCCTTTCCGAAACGTACTACCACTCGCTCGCGTTCCTCTACTCGCCCGAGGAGTTCAGGAATCAGGTCGAGCTCCACAAGAAGCTTGTGAAGCGCATCTTCGGCGTGACGCCGCAGGTTTTCCGCAATACCGAGCTCATCTACAACAACGACATTGCCCGCGAGGTTGAGCGCATGGGCTACGCGGGCATCATCGCCGAAGGCGCCGATAGGATTCTCGGCTGGCGCAGTCCGAACTTCCTGTATCGGCCTCTCATTCCGGATCGCGCTCACAATCTCAAGCTCCTTCTCAAGAACTACCGCCTCTCCGACGACATCGCGTTCCGCTTCGGCAACAAGGACTGGGAGGGGTATCCGCTTACCGCGCCGAAATTCGGACAATGGGTGTCGGCGCACAACGGCAACGGGGAAGTGCTCAATCTTTTCATGGACTATGAGACGTTCGGCGAGCATCAGTGGGAGTCGACCGGCATCTTCGATTTTCTTCGGGCGCTTCCGGAAGAAGTTCTGAGGAATCCTGATAATGATTTCGTCACGCCCTCAGAGGCAGTGTCGCGCTATCGCTCCGTCGCCGAGCTCGACATTCCCGATTATGTTTCCTGGGCCGACATCGAGCGCGACCTTTCCGCATGGCTCTCGAACGACATGCAGCGCGAAGCCTTGAAAAACGTCTACGAACTCGAGGAAAAGGTGCGGGCCGCCGCGGACGAAAAGCTCATGGAAGACTGGCGCAGGCTTCTCACGTCGGACCACTTCTACTATATGTGCACCAAATGGTTCGCGGACGGCGACGTGCACAAATACTTCAATCCGTACGAATCGCCGTACGACGCGTTCATTTCGTACATGAACGTCTTGAAGGATATGCGCGCCCGCATCGAGGAGCGCGAAAGGAGCGCGGAATATAGAATTCCCATCCGCAAGCTCGCAATTGCGGAGTAAAGTGATGTAAAATATCTTAAGCAATGCTTTTCAAGAGAAACGGCACAGCAAAACAGGGTCCGAAACGCTCGCTCATGGAGCGCCTCGTTATCGTCGATGCGAACGACGTCGACCCGGAGGAGGTCGCCGAAGCGGCTGCCGAAGTCGCGGGAGGCGAAAATGAAGCGCCGGAAATCGGCGTCGTCTCCTTCCGCGCGCCCCGAGGCGAGATCCACAACGAGCTCATCTCCTCGGAAAGTCAGGAAGGCCGTCGCCGCAAGAGCTTCAACCCTCGCATGTCGTTCGATGCCGGCTCCGCGAATCTCCATACGATCTCCGAGCAGGAGCTCGAGGATGCCGTCGCCCAGGCGATCGACCGCGAAGCCCAAAAGATCGGCGTGAAGCACTTCGAGGAGCCTGCAGTTTCCGAAGATGATGATTTCGAGCCGCGCATCACGGTATCCGATCCGTCGGAATTCGCCGCCCCATATGAAGAGCCTGCGGAGCTTCGCAGGGAGGAACCGGAACCGGCAGCGGAAGCATATGTGATTCCCATTGCCGAAGAATCGCGTCCTATTGAAACGGATGAAACCGAAACGTACGAGGAGCGTCCGATCTCCATTCCCATCGGCAAGACATTCGACATTCTCGACCGCGCCAAGGAGCGGCCCGACGAAGACGAGCGGATCATCAAGATCGTCTACCGCGCTCCGAAGGTCGTGAGCGGCTTGTATGCACAGCCCGAGTCCAAGCGCCAGCCGCTCGTCTTTTCCGAAGCGATGTCTCCGATCGCCGAAGAAGAATCCGCGCAGGCTGAAGAGAGCGTCGAATCGCTCATTGACGCGGCAATCGCCCGCGAAGCCGAAGATGCGCTTGCCGAAGCGGAAGAACCGGCGGCAGAAGCGCCGGTAGGACGGCCGGATAATCTACAGGATGACGCGGAAATCGTCGCACGCGTGCTCGATGAGAACACGTCCCCTATAACGCACGAGGAGGCGAAAGCCGCCGAGAACGACACTGCTCCCGCTTCCTGGGTGTCGAGCGTCGAGGAAGCGGCAATGCCGAAAATCTCCCATTTCGATAAGGTGCTTTTCCCGGAGGAATATTTCTATGCTTCGAACGGCGACACCATAAAGACCGCCCGCCAGCTCTACGATGCGCTGGGAAATATGGACGATGCGACCTTCGCGCATCACGCGATCGCGCGAAACACCAATGACTTCGCGAACTGGATCAAATACGTGTACGGCCATGAGGACGTCGCGAGACAGCTTATGACTGCGCGGGAGAGAACTCATATGCGCCAGATTTTAGAGGATTACTTATAAAAGTACTTGATAGTCAGTACTTGGTAACTTGAAGAAACGCCCGAAAGGGCGTTTGATTTTGATAGGAAGGTGTGATCTAATGGGATCGGGAGCGCGGAATGAAAGTTCTTATATTCAATGATGAGCAGAAAAAGCTCGATGAAGTGAAGGGAGTGCTGGATCATGTACTCAAAGGGTATTCTGTTGAAATCACATTTGCGCATGTTGGCAATTCGTTTGAAGCGAATCGGGCTTGCGGACGCGGCGAATTCGATATCATATTCGCCGATCATTTTCTCGATAAGTTAGAACCATCCAATAACGCCTTCAGGATCGTATTGCGGGCACAGCATTATGGCGCAAGGGTTTTCACCACCACGGAAGACACGGATGTCGCTAGCAAGGAATACCTTCCGAAAGGAATACCGCATGTCCCGCTGGTGGGGCACTTGATTGCGGAAAAAATACTCGAGCTTCTCGATGCGAGGCAGTTCAAATAATCCTGGCCGGCACAGAGTGCCGGCTCTTTCTTTGTCCGGAGAGATGCAAGCTGTAGTATAATTTGAGCATCGGATCGGAATAAAAATTCAGGATTTTATCCGCATTTTTTATTTTTGATCTTTAATTTTTGATCAAATCCCGTGTCGCGCTCTTTGGTTCTCGGAAATGGAAATATGCTCGTGTGCCTGGACGAATTTGCCCAGGTGCGCGATTTCTACTATCCGTATGTGGGGCAGGAGGATCATCTCGGCCGCGATCTGGTCCATCGCGTCGGCGTATGGGTCGACGGAAAGATAAGCTGGCTCTCCGATGGTACATGGAATATCTCCGTCAAATACGCGAATGAGACGATGGCGTCCGACATAACCTGCTCGAATGACGGGCTGGGCGTCGAGCTCCATTTTCTCGACGTCGTCTACAACGAAACGAACATCTTCCTGCGGCAGGTGAGGATCAGGAATACGCGGGCCGCGGCGCGCCACGCGAAAGTATTCTTCAACCAGGAATTCCGCATTTCCGAAAACGAGCACGCCGATACCGCCTATTACAATCCGACCGTCGAAGCCCTCATCCATTACAAGGGCCGCCGCGTCTTTCTCGTGGGCGGCACGATCGACGGCCGGCCGTTCGACGAATATAGCGTCGGCCTCTTAGGCATCGAAGGAAAAGAGGGAACGTGGAAGGATGCCGAGGATGGCGTGCTTTCGAAAAACCCGATCGAGCACGGCGCGGTCGATTCCGTCGCCGGCTTCTCGATGGCGCTCGAGCCGCTCGCTTCGGCGGAGTTCTCATACTGGGTATGCGCGGGGCAGACGTACCGCGAAGTCCAGGCGCTCCAGAAATACATCATCGCGAAAACTCCCGCACACCTGCTCGAAACGACGCAGGATTTCTGGCATGCCTGGGTGAATAAGATAAGCTTCACGTTCCAGGATCTGGCGCAGGAAACCAAAAGGCTCTTCAAGGTGTCCCTTCTTGTCATCCGGGCGCATTGCGACAACCGCGGCGGCATTCTTGCATCGGGCGACTCGGGCAATTTCCAGCAATACGGGCGCGATACCTACAGCTACGTATGGCCGCGCGACGGCGCGTTCACCGCGCTCTCCCTCGACAAGGCGGGCTACACCGATATCGCCGAGCGATTCTTCTCGTTCTGCAACGACCTCGTCACCGACGAAGGCTATCTCATGCACAAGTACCAGCCCGACAAGTCTCTCGGCAGCTCGTGGCACCCGTGGGTGAAGGACGGCAAGGCGCAGCTCGCCATCCAGGAGGACGAGACGGCGACGCTCATCTTCGCGTTCTGGGAGCATTACAGGGACATGCGCGACCTGGAATTCGTGGAGAAGATCTATAACAATTTCGTGAAGCTTTGCGCCGAATTCATGCTTTCGTTCCGCGAGCCGCAGACCGGACTGCCCGCGGCGAGCTACGATCTCTGGGAAGAAAAATGGGGCGTGTCTGCCTACACCGCCGCGTCGGTCTACGGCGCCCTTGCGGCCGCAGCGAATTTCGCGAACCTTCTCGGCAAGGAGGAGGAGAAGCTCCGCTATGCGCGCGAGGCGGAGCGCATCCGCAACCTCATCATCGAGTATTTTCTCGACAAGGATACGGGAGGATGGCGCAAGCTCCTCAACATCGTCGACGGCAAGGCCGTGTACGATACGACGATCGATGCTTCGAGCTTTTACGGCGCGTTCCGCTTCGGCGTCCTTCCCGCCGCCGATCCGAGAATGATCACCTCGCACAAGGTTCTCAAGGACAAGCTCTCGAGCGGCGAGCCCTTTTACGGGCTCGGCCGCTACGTCGGCGACAAGTATTTCGCCGCTCCGGAAAATGAGCTCGGCAATCCTTGGTTCGTCACCACGCTCTGGTCGGTCGAATACCGCATCAATTTAGCCCTGACGCGCGACGATCTCCAGGCGCTCGCGGCGGAATTGAACCGCATCGCGGGCTTCGCCACGTCTTCCGGCATCCTCTCCGAGCAGATCGACCCGGCGACGGGGAAACAGCTCAGCATCTCTCCTCTCGTATGGAGCCATTCGGCGTTCGTCTCGGCAGTCATCGCCTATATGGAACGCGCCGAAACTCTCGGCCTCGGCAAGGCCGTTAGCGACGCTTCATAATGCAAAGCCGAGAATCACAGCAGAAACCGCAGGAAGAAGCGAAGCCCGTCTCCTGGCACGCCATAAGCGTGACGGAGTCTTTTTCGATCCTTTCGGCGGGCGATCGCGGCCTCGCGAGCGAAGACGCCGAACGCCGCCTTCTCGAGCACGGACGGAACGTGTTGCCGGAGGAGCCCGTACCGGGCTGGGGGATGCTTTTCCTGAAGCAATTCATGAGCCCGTTCGTGTACATGCTTCTCGCCGCGAGCTTCATCGTTTATGCCCTCGGCCAGACTGACGATGCCGTTATCATTCTCGGCGTCTTGATTTTGAATGCCTGCGTCGGCATGATCCAGGAAGGCAGGGCGCGCGATACGCTCGCGGCGCTCCACGATTTCACCACGAGCGAGACGACGGTGCTCCGCGACGGCCGGGAGGAGATCGTTTCCGACGAGATCGTCGTGCCCGGAGATATCCTCGTGCTCCGCGAAGGCGACAAGGTTCCGGCCGACGCGCGCGTCATCTCCTCCCAGGGGCTTTCTGCAGACGAGTCGGCGCTTACCGGCGAATCGACGCCCGTCGGGAAGACTGCGGAGGCGCTCGCCGACCAGAAGCTCCCCGTCGCCGAGCGGGCGAACATGGTATTCAAGGGCACTCTCGTCGTCGCGGGCGAAGGCGTGGCGCTCGTCGTCGCCACGGGCGTCGACACGGTGATCGGCTCCATTACGAAAAAGATCGTCGAGTACGACGCCGACGTGCCGCTCAAGGAGGATATCGCCAAACTCTCGAAGTCGATCACCTGGAGCGTGCTCGCCGCCTGCGCCGCGGTTTTCGCGCTGGGCGTCGTTCGCGGCGAATCCGTTTCGGAGATGTTCTTCGTCGCTGTCGCGGTCGCCGTCTCCCTCATTCCCGAAGGTCTGCCCATCATCATGACGCTCGTCCTCGCGCTCGGCGTCTTCAGGATGGGGAAGAGAAACGCGCTGGTGAAGCGGCTTCAGGCGGTGGAGGCCTTGGGGCAGGCGACGGTCATCGCCGTCGACAAGACCGGCACGATCACCAAGAACGAGCTCATGGTGTCGCGCCTCTACGTCGGCGGCAAGGATTTCGGGGTAACCGGCGACGGCTATGAGCCCAAGGGCGGCATTTTCCTCGACGATAAGGAGATCGTCGTCGGCAATAACGGGGAGCTCCTTCTCGCCGGGAAGGTCGCGGCGCTCTGCGCCAATGCCACCGTCGCGTTCGAGGAGACCGAAAAGCTCTGGAAAGTGACCGGCGATCCGACGGAAGCGGCGCTCCGGGTCTTCGGCGAAAAATGCGGCTTCCAAAAAGAGGGGCTCGACGCCGAAGCGCCGCTCGTGTTCGAAATACCTTTCGATTCGAAGCATAAATACCATGCGACGCTCCACACGATCGGCGGGAAGCTCCTTCTCGCGGTGGTCGGCGCGCCGGAGCTCATTCTCCAGGCGGCCGATTCGTATTGGGAGCACGGTGCGGCGCGGCCGATGACGGAGCGCGCACGCGAGGATTTCAGGCTCCGCATCGAGGAGATGTCGTCCAAGGGCCTGCGGGTCGTCGGTTTTGCGATAAACGAGGACGCGCCCTCGGAAATAAGCATCGATTCCATGCCGCCGCTCACCTTTGCCGGCCTTTTCGGCTTGGAGGACGTTCTCCGCGAAGGCGTTCGGGAAGCGGTCGAGACGGCGCAGCGAAAAGGCGTCAAGGTCGTGCTCATCAGCGGCGACTATCGGACGACAGTGACTGCGCTCGCGCGCGAAGCGGGGATATGGAAGCCGGGCGACATGGTGGTGGACGGCGCGGACATCGACCGCATGAGCGCCCTCTCGCGTTCGATGCTCACGGTGCCGACAGTATTCGCGCGCGTCACGCCGGAGCACAAGCTCATGATTATCGAGGCATACAAGAAGCATGGCGATATCATCGCCATGACGGGCGACGGCGTGAACGATGCGCTCTCCCTCGTCGACGCCGATCTCGGCATTGCCATGGGGCGCATCGGCACCGCGGTCGCCAAGGAAGCCGCGGATATCATATTGCTCGATGACAACTTCTCGTCGATTATCGCGGCTCTCGAGGAAGGAAGGGGAATCTATCGCGCGATCGAGCGCGTCCTCATCTATCTTTTCTCGACGGGCCTCGGCGAGCTCTTCGTCGTCATCGGGTCGCTCATCTTCGCGCTTCCGCTTCCGCTCCTGCCGAGCCAGATCCTCTGGCTCAACGTGGTGACCGACGGCTTGCCAGTGCTTGCGCTCGCGTTCGAGCCGCGCATGCGGGGAGACGGAAAGCCCATCGCCAAGGATCAGAATTTCATCGACAGCCGCTCGCTCGTCCGGACGACGATCATGGGAGTCGTGATGGCCGCGGGAACGCTCGCGCTCTTCGCGCTCGGCGCGGGAGTCGATCTCGCGCATGCGACGACGATCGCGCTCACCGCCCTCGCCGTGTACCAGTGGTTTAATATCTACAATTGCCGATCGAATGACGCGTCGGTCACCGAAACGAAAATTTTCTCGAACAAGAGCCTCAATATCGCAATGATCATTACCGTCCTTCTCCACTGTGCGGCGCTCTACGCGCCGTTCATGCAGCGCATTCTCCACACCGTGCCGCTCAGCTTCACGGACTGGATATCGGTCGCGTTCGTCGCGCTTTCCGTCATTGCCGCTGAGGAAATCAGGAAGCTCGTAGTCCGGCGGAAGCGGGAACGGCATGCCGCTTCCGAGCCGGTAGTTTCTGGAGTATAGTAGGAGCATGTTGAAACTTATCGTCAAATGGCTTTTTACGGCTCTGGCGGTTCTCGTGGCGGCCCGATTCGTTCCCGGGATCGGCGTGGCGAGCCTCGGAACGGCCCTTCTTGTGGCGCTTATTTTAGGTCTCGTCAATGCGATCATCCGGCCTATTATCGTCCTTTTCACCCTGCCGGTGACTATCCTCACGCTCGGGCTTTTCATACTTATTATTAACGGAGTCCTTTTCTGGCTCGTGGCGAGCCTCGTCTCGGGCTTCGAGGTCGCAGGCTTCGTACCTGCGTTCTGGGGCGCGCTTATCGTTTCGGTCGTGAGCTTTATTGGCAATCGTTTTCTTCACGCCGTAGAACGCAACGACGAATGAAATTGGCGCTCTTTTTCGTTGCTTGCAAATTTGCTCCTGCGCAGTATTACTCATACAGCTTAGTCGCAAATTCGCTTCGCGCCTCAAATAGCATCCAATTTCATTCGTCGTTAAAAGTTAGCTTAGTATGAAAATTATCACTCATAACGGTTCATTCCATTCGGACGACGTCTTTGCCGTCGCTACGCTTTTTCTCAAGTTCGGAAAGGATCACGAACTCATCCGCACGCGCGATCCCGAAATCATCAAATCGGCGGATATCGCCGTCGATGTCGGGCACGAATACGATGAATCGCGTCTCCGCTTCGATCATCATCAGGGTCCGCCGCTTCGCCCTGACGGCATCCCATATGCCTCATTCGGACTGGTGTGGAAAAAATACGGAGCTGAAATTGCAGGGTCGAGCGATGCGGCAGTGATCATCGAGCACGAGCTTGTGCGGCCGATCGATGCCGCAGACAACAGTATCGATGTCGTCGTTCCGGCAATCGAGGGTCTTTTCCCGTACTTAATTCAGGATGTCGTGAAGGCGCTTCGGCCTACGTGGCAGGAAGATGCCGATTTTGATGCCGGATTCATGCAGGCGGTCGGCATCGCGGATACCGTGCTTCGAAGGGAAATCATGCATGCTAGGGCAAAGCTTGAGGCGCAGGCAAAGCTTCAAAGTTTTTACGACGCCGCTGCGGACAAGAGAATGCTCATCCTCGATCGGCATTACCCAAAAGACGATTTTCTGTTCGCTCACCCGGACGTTTTGTTCGTGATCTTTCCGAATGATACGGGCGAGCCTTCATGGATTGTGCGAACGGTGGCGGCGAAAGAAGGCGCATTTGAAAGCCGCAAAGATTTGCCCGAAAGTTGGGCGGGTCTTCGGGATGCGGATTTGGCCAAGGTTACCGGCGTGCCGGATGCGGTCTTCTGCCATCGCGCGCGCTTCCTGGCGGTTGCGAAGACGCGGGAAGGGGCGATCAAGCTCGCGGAGCTTGCCCTCACCGCTTGATTTTGGTTCAATGTATTCCGCTCTAATTTTGACTTTTGAATTTTAAATTTTGAATTAATTTCATGTTTGTAGATGAACTCACTATACATATGAGGGCCGGAAAAGGAGGCGACGGCGTCGTCTCCTGGCATCATGAGCACAGCAAGGAATACGGCGGCCCGGACGGAGGGAACGGCGGCAAGGGCGGCGACGTGTACGCCGAGGCCGTTCGCGATATCGGCATTCTCGCGAAGGAGCGCTTCGAGAAGGAGTTCGCGGCCGAGGATGGCGAAAACGGCCGCGGCTGGAGCCAGCAGGGCGCGAGCGGTGAGGATATTTACGTGAAATTGCCCGTCGGTTCCGTCGTGACCAATCTCTCGACCGGGCAGCAGATCGAACTGCTTTCCGAAGGCGAAAAAATTCTCGTACTCAAGGGCGGACGCGGCGGGCTGGGGAACGAGCACTTCAAGGCGTCGACCAATGTTACTCCAAAAGAATGGACGCCGGGCAAAGAGGGAGAAGAGGCCGACTTCCATGTGGAATTGAGGCTTGTCGCCGACGTCGGTTTCGTCGGTCTTCCGAATGCCGGCAAGTCGAGCCTTTTGAACGCACTCACGCGCGCCCAGGCCAAGGTCGGCAGCTACCAGTTCACGACGCTTGAGCCGAACTTAGGCGAGATGCACGGCTTCATTCTCGCCGACATTCCAGGCCTCATCGAAGGCGCATCGGAAGGGAAGGGTTTGGGCGACAAATTCCTCCGCCATATCACGCGCACCCGCACGATCCTTCACTGCATCTCCGTCGAGAACGAGGATGTCGCCTCCGTGTATGACACGATCCGCACCGAGCTCAAAAAGCATGGCGAAGGCCTCGACGAAAAAGAGGAGCTCATCGTCCTCACCAAGACCGACGAAACGACCCCCGAGGATCTCGAAAAGAAAATCAAGATTCTCAAGAAGAAGAATCCTCGCGTCACGAGCGTGACGATTTTGGACGACGGAAGCGTCACTGCATTCAAAAACGAGCTCATAAAGCTCCTGCAGAAGAAATAAAAAACGAGCCCCGCTATGCGCGGGGCTCTTTACTACTGAATGCTATAGCTGTCGCTTGTGCCATTTTGGACGGCATTGATGCCATCTTCCAAAAATGGCAGATTCTTCTCTTCTATGCTCGCGCGCACGTATTCTTCCGTCACGATGCGGTAACTCTCGAATTTTGCGAAGCCGAATTCTCTCCCTTTTTCCGTGTCAGCCAAGATGCTTGCCTCGTCTTTTCCGACGAAGTAGTGCCTTTTGCCCTTTGAACTCCCGATCGAGTCGGGAGCGATGGTGAACTCAATAAATGTCATCGCAACTCTCCTGAATTATATAAAATCATTTTTATTTAAAAAGTCAATATATATCGGTTTTCGTAGACTTTTAATTATTTTCGCCCTAGAATATCGTTTATGCCATACAAGCTCACCGTCGGCCTTGAGATTCATGCCGAGCTCAAGACCAGCACGAAGATGTTCTGCGACTCCAAGAACGATCCGGACGAGGAGCGCCCGAACGTGAACATCTGTCCGGTCTGCATGGGGCACCCCGGCACGCTTCCCGTGATCAACAGGGAAGCGGTTCGGCACGTGCTCCGGATGGGTACGGCGGTCGGCGGAAAGATCGCCGATTTCACCGAGTTTGACCGCAAGAACTATTTCTACCCCGACATCCCGAAGGACTATCAGATAAGCCAGTACAAGTATCCGCTGGTCCAAGGCGGCTCGATCGCCGGCTTCGAGCTTACCCGCATCCACCTCGAAGAGGACACCGCATCGTCACACCATGAGGCAGGGGACTACAGCTTGGTGAACTATAACCGCGCGGGCGTGCCGTTGATGGAGCTCGTAACCGAGCCGGTGATACACTCGGCAGCGGATGCGGCGCGTTTTGCCAAGGAGCTCCAGCTTCTTTTGCGCTATCTCGGCGCGGGCGACGCGAACATGGAGAAGGGCGAAATGCGCGTGGAAGCAAATATTTCGGTAAGCGCGAGCGACGTTCTCGGCACGAAAGTCGAAGTGAAGAACCTCAACTCCTTCCGCTCGGTGGAGAAGGCGATCGAATTCGAATACAAGCGGCATGTCGCCGCACTTGAGAAGGGCGAGGAGCTTGTCCAGGAAACCCGCGGCTGGGACGAAGCGAAACAGGTTACGTTCAGCCAGCGCAAGAAGGAATCCTCTCACGATTACCGCTATTTCCCGGATCCCGATCTGCCGAAGCTTAAGATCAGCGAGATTCCCGAGTTCTCGCACAATGCGCTCCGAGGCTCGCTTCCGGAGCTACCGCAGGCGAAGCGCGAGCGGCTCGTTGCCTCGGGTCTCAAGGAGTCCCAGGCCGAAGTCCTTACTGCCAATTTCGAACTCGGCGCGTATTACGACGAAGTGATGAACGGCTCTACCGTTCTTGCGGCGGCGGCCGAGCAGGTCGCGAACTACGTTACTTCAGACCTCATAGGCCTGTTGGGCGGGGAGGGTGCGGCTTTGCCCGGCGCGACGAACTTCCGCAAGCTCATGGAACTCAAGGCGGAAGGGAAAATCCCAACCCGCGTCACCAAAGACCTTCTGGGGTTCTTAGTGACCGAAGATAAGGATCCCGAGATTCTCATGGAGGAGAAGGGGATCAAGGCGGGAGACGAGAACGAGCTCAAGCAAATAGTCGCGAAGATCGTAGCGGAGAACCAGAAGGCCGTCGATGAATACAAGGCCGGCAAGGAAGCCTCGCTCCAGTTCCTCTTGGGCCAGGGTATGCGCGCGACCAAAGGCACTGCCGACCCCGGAACGCTCAAGAATCTCATTCTCGAGGAGATGAAAAAGTAAGCGAAAGCCGCCTGCGGGGCGGCTTTTTTACGGTTGCCTAAACGTCAGGGAAGCGGTAAGGTACTGCCAAACAGTACTTTGAAGGGAAAGGAAAATACGCATGTTGTACCGTACAACGTTCAGATTTGATCCTGATTTTAAGGCAATCGTGATTACCGGCGGCCCGTGCGCCGGCAAGTCGACATTGCTCGCCAATGCTCGATGCTATTTTGAGAATAGGGGCCTCCGGGCGCTTGTGCTCACGGAAACCGTCACCGAGCTTTCGCTCGGCGGCCTTCCGCCGCAGGAGCAATGGAGGACACCGATATCGTTCCAGCGCATGGCGCTCGGGTTTCAGCTCAGCCGCGAGAATGAGTACTATCGCATCGCGCAAGAACTCTCCGTGCCGAAAAAGACGATTCTGCTCTGCGACAGGGGAGCGCTCGATGGCATGGCATATATCAAGCGGCATGAATTTCTCCGCGTGTGCGAAGAGCTCGAGTGCAGCCCGGCTGACCTTCTTGACCGCTATGCGGGAATCATCCATCTCGTGACTGCTGCAGAGGGGAAGGAGGAATATTATACGCTCGCCAATAATTCCGCGCGCACCGAAAGCGCGGAAGAAGCGCGGCGCATCGACAAGCGGCTTCTGGCGGCATGGGCCGGCCACGAGAGGAAAGCTGTCATAGGCAATTCCACCGGCTTCAATGAGAAAATGGATCGGGGGCTTCGAGCGGCGGCGAGGTTCGCGAACATGCCGGGTTTTGCCGATTGCGAGAGGAAATTCATTCTCAGGAATTTCGCGCCCTGGTTCATTCCGCGCAGCGCGGTGAAGATTCATATCGAGCAGGCGTACCTAGCATTGGAAGGGGAGGTGGAACGGCGCGTTCGGGCGCGGAGAATCGACGGCGCCACAAGCTACTATTACACCGAGCTCAGGCCGACGCCGGAGTCCGGAGTCAGACAGAAAGTGACCAGTCTTATTCCGCGCAGGGAGTACGAAATTCTGCTTGATGAAGGAAGGGGTGTGTATCCGACCGTGAGCAAGGAACGATACTGCTTCCCTTACGAAGGCAAGCAATTCGAAGTCGATCAGTTTTTGAAACCGCAAGGAGTACCGATATTGTTCGAAGTGAAAATGGAGACGATGGATGAGCCGATTCGATTTCCATCGCACTGGGACGCGAATGAAGTGACAGGCAATGCGGAATTTTCAAATCGAAACATCGCGCTGCGGAGCTGACCAGCAGTCGCAAAGGCGGAGATCATTCTCCGCCTTTTTCTTTGTAAAAATTTTCCAGTAGGGGTGAAATAGGGGAGGCAAGCAAGTGTAACCAAAGGCCAAAAAACGGAAAAATTTTTAATGAGGAGGGAATAAAAATGCATGAAAAATCGCGCCCGGAAACGGACGCGATTTTGCTGAAAACATTGGAAAATAATTTTTGAAAAATTCCAAAAAGCTGAGTGAAGGTGAAGAGAGAATTTAGTCGGAATTTTCGAGATGTTTCACGATCAGTTTATGGACCTTCTCGCGGGAGTTGATGGAGGCATCTCCGGTCTCGATTCCATCGAATACGCTTTCAAGATCGGAAAGCCGATAGACACGATAATTGTTCATCGGATGGCGGCGGGCAGGGAACTTTCCGGACTTGTCCCAGTTGCGAAGCGTGAGAGGAGAGACCCCGAGGATCTCAGCAGCCTGCTTGATGGTTACGTATGCGTCGCTCATAAATATATATAAACCTTAATAAACTTTAATTATGATTATAAGAAAACTAATAATAATTATCAATGTTTCTAACTGTTGATAAGGTAAGAATTTTCTATATTTTTTTATCGCTAAATTTAACCTACTCCGAATTCCTAACTTGGTTGCGAGTAAATCTGACCGGGTCGCCAACTTGCGGTGTTGGTTCTGTGGTTGCCAGCGCAGCTTCATAATCTCGTTAGGCCGGAGTGTCAGGTGGGGGAAAGGACGGGATAGAAAATCCTAATCGCGACAGGCGAGCGGGATAAGTTTTAAGTTGCCGAGATCGCCAATTTTGCTTCAAGGTGCGGTTGAAAATTTTCAGCGAATTTGCTCATCATTTTATCCCCATATTTCATGTACTTTTCATGAGGTGGGCGGGCTATAATTTAAGAGTAATGAATGCTGAGTTTTTTATTGATAATAAAAAATACATCTCGGCTAAACGAGCTGCCAAACTGACCGGTTATGCAACCGACTATATCGGCCAACTGGCAAGAAACGGCAAGATAGATTCGAAGATGATCGGACGCTCGTGGTTTGTGAACGAAGAATCTCTTCTCGGCTACAAGAAGGATCTTCTCGACGCGATGTTCGCGACCGAAAACGCGCCTTTGAAAAAAACGAAAAAGCGCCGCTCGGCGCGCAAATCTGCAGCTCCGAAAAATACCCCGTTCACGGCCGAAGAATCCGCTCCAAAACTCCTGCCTGCCGGCTCGTCCAGAATCCCCGAACTTCCGGGTGTCCGCTTCATTTCGATTGCGGAGCTCGAGATTGAACTTCAAACCAAGGCGCCGTTCCGGATGGCCGCCGTTCCGGAAGAGTCTCTCCCGGTCCAAGCTTCCGATACGCCTGTCGAAGCGCCCGCACCGGTTCCTGCCGCACCCACTCCCGCGCTTCCGGCTGCAAAAAACTTTTCGCCTTTCGCGAGCGCCTTCGGCGGCTTTCTGCTCGGCTCGGCGTTCATGCTGTTCGCGGCGGTCGTCGTTCCGTCGCTCGGCGTCTTCTACAACGCGACGCAGGCAGGCGCAGTCGCGCTCGGCGGAAAAGTCGAGTCGACGATCGCGTCGGCGGAAGACACTCTCGGCAAGAGCCCCCTGTACTTCGATGCCGGCGTCGCGGCAGTCGGCTCGAGTTTCGACCGGAGCGATGATTTCGCGAACGCTGACGCGTATGCGCGGGGCATGGAGCGAAATTCCTCTTTCGTTGCCGGCATCGGAGAGCGCTGGAATGACGCAATGACATCGCTCGCGCTCGCGGTCTTCAACGGCGGCAACTCGATCCTTTCCATGATTCTTCCGGGAGCGAATGTCGGATCGAATCTTGCGGCCCGCGGAACCGGCGCGGCGCCTGTCCGCCAAGGAATGGCGATCGTCCCTTCGACCGGCAATGCCGCCGAAGACGGAGAGGTGGCGAATTACATCAAGGATTCGTTCTCCGACGACGTGAAAGTGGTGAGGCAGAACGATGACGGCACCGGGGTGATCCAGCCGGTCTTCAAGTCGGGCAAGCAGGAAGATTATCTCTACGTGCTGGTGCCGATTCCCGACGGGAGCTGATTGCGGGCATTGCTCTGCCTTACCTTGTGGGGCTAAGGCAGAGCAATGCGCACAAGATGCGCAGAAAAGGTCGAAACATTATCAGGAATTTAAAAACAACAAAATCGTGACTTACTCGCACACAAGGAAAATTCTCGGCTTCGCGGCGGCGTTCGCGTTCGTGCTTACGATCGGAGCAGGAGCGGTATTCGCGGCAGGCGTCCAGATCGAGAATATTCCCGACATGCCGGTGAGCAATGATTTCGTTGTCGGTCCGGGCAAGCAGGAAATGACGGTCGCGCCCGGAGAGTCGAAGATGATCGATCTCACCGTCACCAACAGGATGGCGGACGAGGAGACGTTCAGCATCGAGACGGAAGACATCAAGGGTTCGGACGATCTCGAAGAGCCGGTGATCCTCCTCGGCAATGATCGCGGTCCGTACAGCCTCAAGGATTACGTCTCTCTTCCCGAGAAGGAGATCACTCTTCAGCATGGCGAGCAGGCGACGATTCCGGTTACGGTTTCCGTGCCGGCAAACGCCGAGCCGGGCGGCCTCTACGGAAGCGTGGTGGTAAGCGCGATGCCGCGCGGCAGTGCGGCGGGAGGAACGGCGGTAGTATCGCGCATTGCAACCCTTTTCTTCGTTACGGTGCCGGGAGGCGCAAATGAGTCAGGCGCCCTTACGAGCTTTAAGGTTGGAGGAGACCGCTCGGTTTTCTCAGGCGGCCCGATTGATTTCCAGCTTCTCTTCAAGAACGAAGGAAACGTCCACTTGAATCCCTACGGAGAGATCGATGTGACGAACATGCTTGGCGAGCAAGTTGCCAGGATCATCGTTGACCCGTGGTTTGCGCTTCCGGGCTCGGAGCGCCTCCGCGAGGTGGCGTGGGACAGCGGAATGGCCTTCGGCGTCTATCGCGCGACCGCGCGCATCAATCGCGGCTATGGCGACATTCTCGACGAGAAGACCATTACGATCGTCGCATTGCCCGGGGAACTTCTCGCGATCGTCATCGTGATTCTCGCGATCGTCGTTGCGGCGGCGAAGTTCGCTATTCGCCGGAAATAATCCCGCATGATCTCCCGCACAACGCACAGCGCAATAAGAAGAATATCCCGCGTAATCGCGGTCTCGCTCCTCTCGTCGCTCTTCGCGCTTACGGCGGGAGCGCAGGTGATGCAGAGCCCGTCGTACAAAATGCAGAGCGACAGCGTGAATGTCGGCGGCGGCAACTCGACGTCGACGAACTACGGGCTCGAGGACACGGTGGGCGAAGCGGGAACCGGAGAAGGCGCGAGCGCGAGCTTCAACCTTCACGCCGGCTACCAGCAGATGCAGGAGGTGTACCTCGCGATGACCGCGCCGGGGAACGTCGTCCTTTCTCCTTCGATCGGAGGAACGACGGGCGGCCAGGCAAATGGCGCGACGTCCGTTACCGTGACGACGGACAGCCCCGCGGGCTACGAGCTCATGATCCGGGCATCCGGGGCGCCCGCGCTCACGAGCGGCGGAAACAGCTTCGCCGATTACGCCGCTTCGGCGGCGAATCCGGATTTCAGCTGGAACGTTCCGGCGGCGGATTCGGAATTCGGCTACAGTCCGGAGGGATCGGACATAGCGCAGAGCTTCAAGGATGACGGTGCGGCATGCAATACCGGCTCATCGGATACGGCAAACAGCTGCTGGGCGGGCCTCACGACGTCGGATGTCGTCATCGCGGAGAGATTGTCGAGCAATCAGCCGCTTGGCACGGCGACGAGCATCAAGTTCCGCGCGGAGTCGGGGACGTCGCATGTTCAGCCGGCCGGAAGCTACGCGGCTACCACGACGATAACGGCAATCGCACTTTGATGAAGCGCATTCTCGCCATCCTCGTCCTCTCGGCGCTTGCGGCAATGCTTGCTCCGGTGAGCGGATTCGCGGCAAACGGGAGCTTCACGGTAGGCGTCGACGTTGTGGCGGTGTCCGATACCGCGGCTCCTTCCGTGCCGACGGGGGTAGTGGCGGCGGCGCTCTCGTCATCGCAGATCGAAGTCGACTGGAACGTGTCGACGGATAACGTGGCAGTCGCCGGCTATCATATATATAGGAATAGCATTCTTATAGCGACCACGACTTCCACGACTTTCGTCGATTCAGGGCTCTCGGCAAGCACGACGTACGCCTACACTGTCTCGGCGTTCGATGCGGCAGGGAACGAATCGGCGCAGTCGGCCGGCGCGTCGACAACGACGCTCGCCGCAACGGTCACGCCGCCGACTCCGCCGTCGGGCGGCTCCTCGGGAAGCTCAGTTGCAATGCTCTCGATCTACGACGTGGCGATCACGGCGGGAACGGATAGCGCGATCATCACCTGGAATACGTCGTTCGATTCCGCCGCGACGGTTTCGTGGGGAAAGACGGCGGACGCTGCGCAAGGTGCGGCGGGCGAGGCGATGAGCTCCCGCTCTCACGCGATGCGGATCGACAATCTCGAGCCCGGCACGCGCTACTTCTTCCGGATCGACGCGCTGGGCGTTAACGGAAGCAGGGCGACTCTCGGCAACTTGAGCGTCATGACGCTTGCGAATGCGAACGAAGCTCCCGCCAACGTGAAGGATTTCACGGCGCGGCAGGAGGGAAACGGGATCAGGCTTTCATGGCAGAATCCGAGCGACCCCGATTTCGACTCGGTGCGGATCGTGAAATCGGACACGTTCTTCCCGAATGATCCGCAGGACGGCGAAGTGGTGTACGAAGGCAGGGCGCAGGACTTCAAGGATACGGAAGTCCAAGACGGCGCAACGTATTATTACGCCGCATTCGCCAAGAACAAGAAAGGGAATTATTCCTCAGGCGCGGCGGCAAGCGCCATCTACAGCGCGAACGGCGCAATAATCCCGTCCAACCCGCTCGACAACCTTCCGTCGTCGACGATTGTCGATCCGAAGATCGAACATCTGGGCCTTCAGGATTTCCAGTTTATCCAGGACGGCCAGACGGATGCGTTCGTGGACGGCACCAAGGTCAAAATCGACGGGTCGAAAAATCTCAAGATCTCGATCGACTACGCGAAGGTCCCCGAAATCTTGAAAACCATAATGGTGACCCTCGCCGACCCGTCCGATCCTGAGAAAACGTTCTCGTTCATCCTCAAGGTAAACAAGGACAAGAGCGCATACGAGGCGGTCATCGCGCCGCTTCTCAAGGGCGGGGAATACGGAGTGAAAATCTCCATCATCGATTACAAAAATCGCGGCATGAAGAAGCTCGAGGGCTCGCTTCTCGCCGCCGCGGCGGAGGCTACCGGAGGGCCGGAGCCGCTTCAGGGCGATACGCTCGCGATGCTTCTCGTGATCGATATCGTAAAAGCCTTCTCGCTTGTCGCGATCATCATCGGTACGTTGATCGAAGCAATTCTTCTCACTGCAAAAGGGAAGAGACAGAGCAATCATGCGGCACACGCTTAAACAAATACTGGCTCAAATACTTCTTCTTACGACGACATTCACCGTGCCGGGCGTGTTCGACCTGTCTCTCATTCCGGTTCCGGTCGCGGAAGCCGCAACTTTCAATACGCAAATCAATTATCAGGGCAAGCTGGCCGATTCCTCGAACGTCGCCGTGGCCGACGGCACGTATCAGATGTCTTTCAGCCTGTACACTGCGGCCACGGGCGGATCGCCGATCTGGACGGAAAGCTGGTCGGGAGCGAACAAAGTCCAGGTTACGAGCGGGCTCTTCAGCGTGATGCTCGGGTCCCATCAGTCGCTTTCGGGCGTCAATTTCAACCAGCCGCTCTATCTCGGCGTTACTATCGAATCGGATTCGGAAATGACTCCGCGCAAGGCGCTTGGCGCGGTGCCGGCGGCGTTCGAGGCGCAGCATGCGGCGAGCTCGACGAATTCCGACCTTCTCGACAATCTCTCGAGCACGCAGTTCTTCCGCTCCGATGCCGCCAATGCGACATCGTCAGCCTCGACCTTCCTCTCTGTCACGCAGAACGGAGCGGGAAAGATCGCGGAATTCTTCGGCCCGAGCTCGAACTCCGTTTTCTCGGTGCTCTCGAACGGCAATGTCGGGATAGGCAGCTCTACGCCGTCGGCGAAGCTTGTCGTGAATGGCAGCACGATCGTGGCCGGCACGCTCACGGTTTCCTCGCTTGTCTCGACCTCGACCGCAACGTCGACATTCGGCGGAGGCATCGCGCTTTCGTCCGGATGCTTCTCGATCGCGGGTATTTGCATGAGCAACTGGTCGACCACGACTTCCGACAGCTGGCTCGCGACAAAGACGACCGACAATCTCACTGAAGGATCGACGAATCTCTACTTCACTAATAATAGAGTGGCGGCCGTATTGGCAGGCACCACGACCGACGCGCTCGCGGAGGGAAGCACTAATCTCTACTTTACTTCTGCGCGCGTCGCCAACTACATCAATTCATCGAGCACGATCGCAAACGCGGCCGGAACTTCCGTAGGAGAGCTTCTTACTTGGAATGGAACGCGCTGGACCGCCGCCGCGACGTCGACCTTGGGACTGGCTCTCTCCGATACGATAGGCACGCTTGCAGTGGGGAGGGGAGGCACGGGCATCAATACGGCGCCGACATTCGGCCAGATTCTCGTCGGCAATTCCTCGAGCGGCTACACCCTCATGGCGACGTCGTCCTTGGGCTTTCTCACGACGAACGTCGCCGAAGGCACGAATCTCTACTTCACGAACGCCCGCGTCGCCTCCGTAATCGCGGGCACTACCACTGACGCATTGGCTGAGGGTTCGACAAATCTCTACTTCACAAATGCGAGGGCGGATGCAAGAATCAACGCCACATCGACCATCGGTACAATCACGAGCCTGCCGAACCTCGCCCTTACGAGCGGCAACTACACCAACTTCGGAACGCCGTTCTATCAATTCTTCTCCGCAACCACGACCTCAGCTCTCGCCGAAGGCTCGAACCTCTACTTCACCAATGCGCGGGCAGACAGCCGTTTCGTAACCGACTTGGCGGGAACGTCGTCGATCAATTCGATAACTGCGCTGAACAATCTCGCGACGATAGGAACGAACGGCGCAACCACGACTGTTGCAGGCGGCCTCGGCGTATCATCCTCCGCCGTCGTCACCGGCTCCCTCACCGCCGCCTCGATCATCTCGAGTGGTTCGGCAACTTCGACCTTCGCCGGCGGCATCGCCCTCTCCTCCGGCTGCTTCTCGGTGAACGGCGTTTGCCTCTCCTCGGGCACCAACTGGGCGACTA
>DASZYS010000008.1:0-5750 GCA_035545295.1 Minisyncoccota bacterium
GAAGCTCCGGTTCTGGAGTTCAAGAACGTCGGATTCAAATACGAGGAAGGCAAAGCCGTGCTCCATGACGCGTCGTTCGCGCTCGATCGCGGCAAGACCTACGCACTTGTCGGTCCGACAGGCGGCGGAAAAACGACAACGGCATCGCTTATGGCGCGGCTCTATGATCCCACTTCCGGAGCCGTGCTTCTCGACGGTATGGACATCAGGAGCTTCGAGCCGGCGGAGCGGACGAAGCGCATCGGATTCATTCTCCAGGAGCCGTACATGTTCACCGGAACGGTGCGCGACAATATTCTTTACGGAAGCGATGAGTACGCGAAGCTCTCGAACGAAGAGCTCGAAGCCGAACTCGAGAAGGCGGGATTGAAGGGCCTTCTCGCTCGCTTCGAGCAGGGCCTCGATACGCCGGTCGCTTCGACGGGCGGCGCGCTCTCGCTCGGCCAGCGCCAGCTCGTGGCGTTCATCCGCGCGGTCTTGCGCAAGCCGGAGATCCTTATCCTGGACGAGGCGACCGCGAACATCGATACGGTGACGGAAAAGCTCCTCGGGGAAATTCTCGAGAAGCTCCCCGCATCGACCACGCGCGTCGTCATCGCACACCGGCTCAATACCATCGAGAATGCCGACGAAATATTCTTCGTGAATGGCGGGGAAATCGTGCCCGCAGGCTCGCTCGAGCACGCAGTCGGCATGCTCATGCACGGCAAGCGGGAAAGCTAAAGGAAGCCAGGTGGGAAGAAAATAAAATTTCTAATTGACCTAATTAATCTAATTTCTAAACAAATCCCAATATCCAAGTCTCAATGACTAATTGGATTTGATGCTTGATTATTATTTATGTAATTAGAATAATTAGGAATTAGGTTAATTTAAATTTGATATAATCAAAGCAATGCATACGGAACGTACGAAAGCGGCAGTCCTCGAAGTGAGCGATTTGCAAGTCCGCTACGGCGATTTCACGGCCGTCGACGGCGTGAGCTTCAGCGTAAATCCCGGGGAAATCTTCGGACTCCTGGGCCCCAACGGCGCAGGCAAGACCTCCACGCTCTCGGCCATCGAAGGGCTTCTTTCGCCGTCGAATGGCTCTGTTTCCGTCGCCGGATTCGACATTTTCAAGGAGCCTCTCGAGGCTCGCGCCAATATCGGCATCCAGCTCCAGTTTACGAGCTTCCAGCAGGATCTCTCGGTGCGCGAAATCGTGCGGCTTTACGCGAGCCTCTACGGCACGCCGCTTTCCGACAAGGAGATCGACGACCTTCTCCAGGAAATCAAGCTCGAGGGGCAGGGCGACAAGCGCGCCCGCGAACTTTCCGGCGGCCAGCAGCAGCGCCTCTCGCTTTCCATCGCGACCATCCACAACCCACCGCTCGTCCTTCTCGACGAGCCGACTTCGGGGCTCGATCCGCAGTCGCGCCGCCAGCTCTGGGAGCGCGTTGAGAAAATGCGCGACAGCGGACGGAGCGTGCTTCTGACGACCCACTCGATGGAGGAGGCCAAGGCGATCTGCGAGCGCGTGGCGATCGTCGACCATGGCGTGATCGTCGAAACGGGGAATCCGCAAGAACTTATCGACAAATACAGGAACGATCCGGACGTTCTCGCGGTGTCGCGCGGGGAAGTGACGCTCGAAGACGTCTTTATCGGCCTTACGGGCAAGGAAGTCCGCGTTTAAAATATATATGGAAACAACCGAGAAAAATATCACGCGTCCGATACCGAATGCCAAAGAAGCGCTCAGGGCGCTCCTTCGCGCCGATTGGAGCATCCAATGGCGGAACCGCCGTGCGATGCTCATGAGCATCTTCGTGCCGGTTATTTTCATAATTTCCTGGAAGAGCTTGGTTCCGGTCGTGGGCGGCGCGGCGGTGCTTTCCATCTGCATCGCCATCGGCCTTCCGGCGATCGGCCTCATGGGCTACTCGGGCTCCGTCGCCCGCGACCGCGAACGCGGCGTCTTCCAGCGCTTGCGCGCCGCTCCGATCCCGACATGGAGCATCATGACGTCGCGCATCCTCGTGCAGATCGGCGTCATGGCCTTCATGACTCTCTGCACGATCCTTGTCGGCTATTTCAATGACGGCATACATATAAATCTTCCGGAGGGATTGCTTATCGTCATCTTCTCCGCAATCGCAGGGCTTTCGTTCCTGGGACTCGGCCAGCTCGTTGTCGGCCTTATTAGGTCGAGCGAAGCGGTGAACGCCGCGGCGCGCCTCGTATATTTTCCTGTGGCAGTCGTCGGCGCCATTGCCGAGATCGGCGTGTTCGGCGACATCTTGAAGATGATCGTCGATTGGTCGCCGTTGGGCACCACCAAGACCCTCATTGCAGCGGCCGCAACGCTTTCATTCGATTCCAGCGTATGGCTCGCGCTTTTTCTTACGCTTGCGTATGGCGTCGTTTTCGCCGCGATCGGCATCAAAAAATTCGACTGGTCAGTGAACTAAGAAGGGGAAAGTTTAGAGTTGCGAGTTGCTAGTTTTTAGAAAGAAGGAAAACAAGCAGTAAAAAAATGAAGCCCGGGGTCCGCTCATAAGATCGAACCTCGGGCTTGCGCGCCGGAATCGGCGCTGTGTGCGGCCGCGCCTTTATAGCTCGTTTTCCACCTGAGTGCCCTTATCAAAGCCAATTGCGGGAAGAACGCCGGCTTTGAGGAAATGGTAGAGATAATAGGAAGTGATTTTGACGGTGCCTTCGGTCTTGAAGCGGCGCGCGGAGGTGCGCATGACGAAATCCTTCGAGAAGACGATCCGGCCATGCTCGGAAACGCGCCGCGCGGTGTCGGTGTCCTCGCCGTAGAACTTGATCTTGGTATTGTAGCCGCCGGCGGCTTCGAGGACTGACGCGCGGATCATGTTGTTGCCGCCGATAAGGATCCCGCCCCTGTCGAGGAGATCCATCAGGTTGTTCACGAGGCGGTAGATGCCGCGCTGGCTCGCGAACGACACTTTCCGGAACACGCGCGTCCCGTCGTAATAATCGTAGGGCCCCGTTACCGCAGCGACTTCGGGATCAGTAAAATATTTCGCGCCCGTGGAAAGCCAGTGAGGAGCGGGAAGGCAGTCGGCGTCGAGATTGGCGACAAGCTCGCCCTTCGCTTCGAGGCGGCCGCGCTCTCTCGCGAAGAGGATGCCTTTCTTTTCCTCCGTCACGACGCGGACAGGGAAGCGCGCGGCAACCTCCGCCGTCTTATCGCTCGACGCGTTGTTTACGATGATCACCTCGAAATCCGGATAATCCTGCGCCAAAGCGGCGCGGATGGTGTCCGCGATCGAGGATTCTTCATTGTATGCAGGGATGACGATTGAGATTTTCATGCGGGGCTAAATCGGAACCGAACAGATTATATTATATGCCTCTTGCGTGCGAAGCCAGGGCTTTATCACCAGGTGTGCGCCAGTAAGGTGCGAAAAACCCTTTATTCTGCGTCTTTTTGAAAGAATTCAGGCTTCAGGGCGTAATATATGGAAGCCCGGGAGATTTGGCTGATATACTAAAGGTTCAAGCCGCAATGGCGCGGCACGAGCGTATGATTGAGACAGAGCATGAATTGAGCGACGAGGACCTTGTAAGCCTTATCCGCCAGGGCGACAAGGAGAAGTTCGGCATCCTCATGGCGCGGTATGAGGAGAAGCTTTTTCGATATGCGCGGCGGTTTCTCTCCAAGAACGAGCACATCGAGGACATGGTCCAGGAGGTTTTTGTCAAGGCGTATACGAATCTCCAAAGTTTCGACCTTTCGCAGAAATTCTCCTCCTGGATCTATCGGATCGCCCACAACACATTCGTGAACGAGCTGCGCCGGCAATCGCGGACGCCGATCTCGTTTTTCGATTTCGACACGCTTGTCGGATATTCCGGAAGCGACAGCACTGCAGAAGAGGAGTTCGAGCGCGAGGAGCTGAAGAAAATGATCGATAAGTCGCTCTCGCTCCTCAAGCCGCAGGCCCGCGAAGCGATCATCCTGCATTACCTCGAAGACCTGAGCTACCGCGAGATCGCCGACATTCTCCACGTCCCGATCGGCACGGTGGGCGTGAGGCTCAAACGCGCGAAAGATGCTTTGAGGAGGGAATATGAAAAGCTCGGCTAAGCTCGAAACACTATGGAAACTGAACATACAAAAGAAAAGAACAGCAGTCTCAGCGAAAAAATTCTCGAGAAAATCGAAAAGGGCGAAGTGAAGATGCGGCCGAAGGCGTATTTCGCGGCGAAAATCGCGGCGCTCATTGCTGTCGCGGCGCTCGTATTTCTCACGACGCTTTTTCTTGCGAGCTTCATTATCTTCGATCTTCGCGCGAGCCATAGGCTCGACCTTCTCGGATTCGGATTTGCAGGCATTGTTGCGTTCTTCGCCGCATTTCCCTGGTTCGTGCTTCTCGTCGACATCGCCCTTTTCGTCCTTCTTGAGTGGCTTCTCAGGAAATTTACCATCGGATACCATAAGCCGGTGCTCTACATCGTAGGCACGACTGCGGTGGTGCTTGTGGGGCTGGGAGTTGCTGTCGGCCTTTCGCCGCTTCATCCTTTTCTTCTTGTGAAGGAGCGCGCCGCGCCGGGACCGGTCATGGGCGGCCTGTACGGCGAGCATCATATGTCCAAGCCGGAAGACGGCATTTTTGCCGGTACCGTCACATCGACCGCTACCTCGACGTTCACCATGGTAGGGCTTGTCGATGACGACCCCTGGTCCAAGAAGGCGACCACAACGGTCGAAGCGCCGCAGGGTTTTCGCCCGCAGGAATTCCTGAAGCCGGGCGACAGGGTTCTTGTCATCGGAAAGCAGGATGACGGCAGGATAGAGGCATACGGCGTGAAGAGGATTGCCGTTACCCTCATGCAGATCGTCTCGCCGCCGGACGGGCAGCCGGTGAAATTCCGCATTGAATTTGAGTAGCGGCTGATATAATTTCCTAGTCGCGGTGTAGTAGAATAGGTCAATTCAGGAGAAATCCTGGTTTTCGCCGAATCAACAATCCATGAAAAAATTTTTCTTAGTGGCAGGCCTTGCGATCGCGTTCGCCGGATATGCGATTTTCCAAAAGTACGGGAGCACGCCCGTAGGAGGCGCTCTTGCTGACGCCGGCGGAGGTTCGGGAGCGAATGATATCGCCCAGCCATCGCTTCCGGGAAGCGTGCCCGATCAGTCCGCGCCTTCTTCAAATAACGCGCCTTCATCAACGCCGATTCCGGCCCCGACTGAGGATTCAGCGACCGGATACAAGGACGGCACGTATACCGGCGTTGTCGCCGACGCGTTCTACGGCCCGCTTCAGGTCTCTGCAACGATTACAAACGGCAAGATCGCCGATATTAAGTTCCTCAAATATCCGAACGACAGGCCGGAATCGATCGAGGTGAACACCGATTCGAATCCGATTCTCGAAGCTGAGGCCATCAGGTCGCAGTCGGCGAATGTCGATGTCGTCTCGGGCGCGACGCAGTCGAGCGAGGCTTTTAGCCAGTCGCTTGCTGCCGCCCTAGCCCAGGCCCGGCAATAGCTTGCAAAACGCACACGCTGCTTCGTTGGAGGCAAAATTTTCTCCCGCGCAGTACTACTTGTACAGCTTGGTCGCAAATTTCGCCTCCGCCTTGCATCGCATCGCGTTTTCCAACCTATAAAATTTCAAAAAACATTGAAAGAAACAAGAATTATAATGGGAATGCCCGTTACGGTCGAGATCGCCGATCGTTCCGCCACACAAAATGATGTGGAGGAGGTGTACAGTTATTTCGATTACATC
>DASZYS010000009.1:0-2525 GCA_035545295.1 Minisyncoccota bacterium
CCTGCGACTCACCGTGCATCTTATCGAGAAGGATATCTCTCGCAAGCGGATCAGGTCGTTTCGAAAACTGCTTCGGCAGGACAGCCATTGGCTGGTTGTCGAAGAATAAAAACAAGTCCGGGCATTACTGCCTGGACTTTCTTTTTTAAATCATAAATTCCAACAGGCGGATTTTTGGCTACGGCAGAAACTGCTTGAACCAGCCCCAGATCTTCGTGCCGGCTCCTCTGGAAAAGACGCCGCTTAGGTTCGTGCCGCTGCCTTCCTGAAGGAGGCCGATGATGCAAAGCCCGTAGGCGACCGACCAGGTCGAATCGCGGATGACGCCCTTCTTGTCGGAGAGGGTGATCGCGCCGATCTTCGCGGGCAGGCGCAGGGCCGACTTGGCGAGAAAGTCGATCGCGCCGACGTTCGAGCCGCCGCCGGTGATGATGACGCCTGCGGGAAGGAGGCCCGAGCGGCCGATTTTCTTCAGATGCGCTTCGATGAGCTCGAAGATGTCGGAGAGCCGCGCGTTCACGATCTCGTCGAACCGCCGCTTGGACACGGGAGTCGAAGTGACGGCGCCGAGCTTGATCTGCTCCGCTTCCTCGAGCGGGATCTTGAGGCCAAGGGCGATGTCGTTGGTGATGTCGGTGGAGCCGAGCGGAAAGACCTCGAGCGAGATGGGAATGTTGTTTTCGTACACGACGATGGAGACGGTTTCCGCGCCGATATTCGCAAGGACGCAGCCGGCGATCTTTTGGGTCTTGGTGAGGGTGACGACCGCGCCGGCGATCGGCGACGCCACGACGTCGACCACCTCGATTCCGGCTTCCTCGACTGCCTGGATGAGATCCTGGAGGTGCGGCTCGAGACAAGTGACGAAGAGCATCTTGGCTTCGAGGCGCATTCCTTTCATGCCGAGCGGCTTGCCCAGGACGACTTTGCCGTCGATCTTGTACTGGATGGGGACGGCGTTGATGATCTTGCGGTTCGACATCTGCGAGGCCGGAATCTCCGACTCGCAGGCTTCCTGAACCTTGCTGATGTCGAGTTCGGCGATTTCCGAATCGCCGCGGGCGACGACGGTCGAGCCCTGGGCGATAATGCCGGTGAGGCCGACGCCGCCGATGGAGAGGAAGGCGTCTTTTATCTTGAAGCCGGCGGTTTTTTCCGCCTGGCGGACGGCCTGAAGGACTGAGCGGGAGACCTCGCCCTGATTTTGTATGTAGCCGTGGCGCAAACCTTTCGATTCGGCGATGCCCGTGGCAAGGACGACGGGCAGGCCGCGCTCGTTCTCATCCGAGTTCGACGCGACCACGACTTTCACCTGGTAGGTGCCGATATCGATTCCGACAGCGATGTTGCGTGACACGGTAATAAGGTCAAATTAAAACATCAAAATGCAAAATGCAAAATGACAATGCAAAAATCAAAAATTGAAGAAAGAAAATCGAATCAGAATACAAAGCGTTTCGCCTTTGCCTGAGCAAAGAATTAAATTTTGAAGCGCCGTCGAAGCTTGACTTCTTCAGCTTCCATTCTACTACCATGATCGAATCCCTTCAAATGAATAAGGCCGTGGATAAAAAGGAATCCGATGAAGTTGTCGAGTTCGCGGCCGAAGTCGCGCATCATTTTCCGCGAGTTTTTGATCGAAATGAATATCTCGCCGCTTTCCTCGTCGAGGGGAAAGGAGAGGATGTCGGTCGGCTTGTCGATCCGGCGGTGCGTATGGTTCAAGGTGCGCATGCGCTTCTCGCCGCAGAAAACGATCGAAAGGGAATATTTCTTGCCGAGCGCGGCATTCTTCATCGCCTCGAAGGGGAGCTTCGGAACGCGCTCCTTCGTGGTCTGCCGTATGGCGAAATTTTCCGATTCTTTGCTCATTATTTCGGCTCTACGACGACCGCCGTGCCGTAGGCGAGCACTTCTGTCACGCCGTTCATGATTTCAGTTGCATCATACCTGGCTCCGATAACCGCGTTCGCGCCCATCTCTCCGGCATGCTCGAGCATGAGGTCGAACGCGTCCTCGCGCGTCTTCTCGCAGAGTTCGGTGTAGAGGGTGATATTGCCGCCGAAGAGCGTCTGGAGGCCGGCGCCGATATTGCCGACAATCGAGCGCGAGCGGACGACGATGCCGCGGGCGACGCCAAGGTTCTTCACTACGCGATAATTATCAAGCTCGAAGCCGGTCGTGACCATCGCATGGGGAACGGATGATTGTGTTTGTGACTCCATAATAATGAATTATTTGTTATTTCTAGCGTACGCTTTTGACCGCCAAAAACAAGCCTTAATTGATATTCTATAATTCCTGCCTACCGCAGGCAGGCTGCAGAATTATAGAATATCAATTAAAAGCAAAAGCCGCCTTGCGGCGGCTTTTGTCTGCTTCAAAAATAATACAAAGCCGGTCTTCCGGCTTTTCCTTCAGAACGTTGGAGTGAAGAATTTTGATTTTAAAACATTGCGCAGGAATATTTTTAGCAAAAAATATTCCGAGCATAGCAAAAGCCGCCCGACTGGGGCGGCTTTATG
>DASZYS010000010.1:0-11601 GCA_035545295.1 Minisyncoccota bacterium
GAGCTCGTGCACGACGATCAAAACGACGATGATTGCTACGAAAATGAGTACTGTCATGAGTTTATGAGAATTTCCAATTTTTAATTCTCAATTTTCAATGAATTTTCAATTTATCAATAAGTAAACTGCATGAATTTGAAAATTGCTTCAATGATCCTTGATTGAAAATTAGAAATTGCGAATTGAAAATTTATTACGCAGCAATTTCCTGCTCCTTCTTCTCGGCCATCTCTTCGAGGCGCTTGTTGGCCTCGTCGACGATTTTCTGCATCTGGTCCTTCAGCCTGAATTTCTCGTCCTCGCTCATGCCGCCCTCCTTCTCCTTTTTCTGGATGTCATCCCAGGTCTTTTCGCGCTCGGAGCGGAGCGCGACGCGCGCGTCCTCGAGCTTCTGGCGCGCGACCTTCACGAGCTGGTCGCGCCGTTCGGCGGTGAGCTCCGGAAACTTCACGCGAAGGCCCTTCTCATCGACTGAGACGCCGAGCCCGAGATCGCTTTCCATGAGCGCCTTCTCCACGCTTTTCACCTGCGACATATCCCATGGCGTGATGCGGAGCGTCCGGGCGTCCTCGATCGAAATGCCGCCAATTTGGTTCAACGGCATCCGGGTGCCGTACGACTCGACCTTCACGAGATCGAGGATCGCCGGAGTGGCGCGGCCGGTGCGGAGGCCCTGATACTCCTGCTTGAGCCAGTCCTCGCTTTCTTTCACTTTCTGCTGAAACGGTGCAAAATTATATGCCATACGAAGGGGCGGTAATTAGTACTTAGTAACTAGTAAATTAGAGGAAAAGCAATTTAAACTGCAGGATAATCCTAGCAGTTTTCAAAGGAAAATTCCATGATTTCCAATTTATTGCGCGCGCGGCATTCATGGTATAGAGTAGGCGGAGATCGCTTACTTTGGAGGTAAGTTATGGAAACACAGGAACGACTTTCTTGCTTTTTATGCAAAAGGTATTTGGGAAACGTTACATTTACGCTTGATGAAATCATTCATTCCAAACCTATCCGTCAATGCAGGCTGTTCACAATACAACCCGGCAAACACAACGAGGTTCCCAGCACATTGGAGCAAGTAATCGGCAGATCGGCGCATCACTATGTAACTTTCTCGGAACGAAAATCCATCGGATCGCTTCACGAAGGAAGAGGCAGAACCTTTCAAAACGAGAACGATTCCCCGACGCTCCACGTCTTCGGAGATCGGGTCGGTCAGACGATTCTGGTTTGCAACTCTTGTTGCGAACACGCTGGCAACGAACTGATCAATCTGCTCGATGCGGAATACGGCTCGCGGCTCGGACAGCGGGTGAATCGGATCTGCAGAATATTGCTTGAGAAAAACATAGTGCGGTTCGATGCCGAAACGCTCAAGACTTTTGTCAAGGAGTTCGGAAGCAGTGTACTCAGCGACAGCTGGACCGCTACGCTCAAAGAATTGAATGAAATCGCAGTTTACGACGATGTAGCGAGCCTGCTCGACTGTCTTCGTCCTCTCATCGATGAGTTCATTGCGAGCGGGCACGACAATAGTGCGCGCTTGAAATTAGTCAGTTAACCCAATCATCGGTTCCGCATCCGCGGAACCGATTGTTTTTTTAAGTGCAATCACCCCCGGATATTTTCAAAAGAAAACCGCGTGTCGCAAGCGACACGCGGTTGTTTTGAAAATGAGCAAAATTCAGACTGACGCTCCGGCCGCGGCCCCGAGTTCTGGAGAGATTGGAATCTCATGCACTCTCAAGGAAAGTCCTGCCGCAAGAAGCGCGGTACAGCGCGGATGCTCAGTATGACAGCTCATAAGCATTCCAATGGGATCCGTTTTGCAACGACGTGCAAACATCTCGACCGCTTGGGATCTCAGGCTTTGAATATCGCAAGCTATCGTATCGAGACCAGATAGTCCGAACTTCGTCCTGATCAATTCTGCAAAATATGCCGTCAGCTCTTCAGGAATTGGGCGATGAGCGCGTTCGAACGCCGACACGATATTTTTAATGGTTACTTCGGTTTGAATTTCCTTCTTTGCCTTAAGAATCCAATCCGACGCTTCCGCAAAACACACTGCCGGAGCATCTCTCATTGCCTTGAGGGCGAGCTCGACAATTGCCGCCTGATTACGCTTGCGATCCAGTTCGACAAACGAGTCGCTTATCAGAGAATGAAATTCTCTAAGCATTATGTTGAAACCGCTGTCATTCAGGGAAAAGCGGGAAATGAGATCGTGTCCTTCCTCGCATAACCTGCAGATCTGGTCGAATTCAAGCGTCCGCCGGCGGTCGAAGAGAATAACGAACATAATCAAAATCCGTTCCTTCACCATACCGAATGGGATCAGGTCGATCATCTCATCCACTCCATCCACAGTACGAGCAAGGGTATTCATATATTCCCTGGCCTCGAAGAGTATGTTGGCGCCGACAAGCCATACTTTGAGCCTGAGCAAATCCAAGTTGTTGTTTTCCAAGATGTAAAAAAACCTCCGACAGGTAAAATACACTAAAAATAGAGTTTAGTCAATTCGAACGCCGTACTAGGGTGCGATTGCCGCGATATGTTCGAGAATGATTTTTACGCTTGGCGAGCGGTCGAGAAGATATTGCCTTCCCTTCTCGATTTCTTCGAGCACGAAAATGTCTTCCCTTCTCGCGCTCGCGAGCGAGAGATTTGCTCGAACTTCCACTTCGAGCGCTGAGACGAAGAGGAGGGCGCCACTCTTGTCCTTCTCAGTCACCACAGGCTTCAGGAATTCCCCGCGCTCCGCCTGATTCATCATGAGAAACTTTTTGGCATCCTTCCGAGCCTCGGCGGCGGCTTCCGCGCGGGCCGGCACGATCTCGAGGCGCGAACGCAGGGTCGGCAGGAGGCGCTCGCCTGACGGCATGAGAAAGAAGAAATGAGTACCTTCGGTCGGCTCTTCCAATACCTTGAGGAGCGAATTCTGCGCTTCAACGGTAATGCCCTCGGCGCGCACGACAAACACCTTCCAGCCACCCCCGATCGCCCGCCTGAGCTCCTTATCGGAAAGCACCCTTCCCTCGTCGATTCCCATCGTTTCGAACTCGCCTGTCCAGAAATCGGGATTGCCGCGCGTGGAAAATCCCGCTTCCTCGAGAAATTCCACGAGCGCGGCGAAATTCTCGGCGAGCGGCCCCTCGATAAGATAGGCATGGTGGAGATTCTTATTCTTATGCGCGTCGCGGATGATATCCATATACGTATGAGTATACAATATATGAGAATAAGTGATCAGTATAAGGAACAAAAGGGATAATTTAGATTCCCTGCTGGGAATGACAATAAAAAATAAGGTTGGCGGAACGGGATGTAATTCAAGGAACACCATATATATGAAAAAAACAGAACTCGCAATTTTAGATGCAATTCAAGGCGCGAGTGTGAAGAAGCGAAAACTTGGAGCTTCTGCAAGGCCGCAGGCTGACCGAGCCGAGGCGGGCTCGCGAAATTCGTCAGTAGACGAATATTCGTGAGGCTTGCGACCAAGGTGTATGCATTATACTCCGCGGAAGCAAACGCAAGCGAGCAACGCAGAAGTGCGCTAAAATTGCGAGTTCTGCTATCGTTTGGAAATGATGGTGCGTTTATAGGTATCGAGATGATCAAGTGAAACTCCCGTTCCCTTCACCACGCAGAAAAGCGCCTCGTCGGCGAGCGTCGCCTTGACGCCCGTGCGGCGATACATGAGCTCGGGAAGATTCCTCAACTGGGAAGTGCCGCCGGTCATGATGATGCCGCGATCGATAATGTCGGCCGCGAGCTCGGGCGGCGTCTCCTGAAGCACGTCTTTCACCGCCTTTACCATGTCGCGAAGCTCCTTCCCGATCGCTTTGACGATCTCGTTCGTCTTGATTTCGACGGAGCGCGGCAGGCCGGAGATGAAATCGCGCCCCTTAATGGTCATGGAAAGCTCCTCGTCGAGCGGAATCGCCGAGCCCACCTTGATCTTGATGTCTTCCGCGGTCTTGTCGCCAATGCCGAGATTGAAGGTTTTCTTGATGTAGTCGGCGATCGCCTGGTCGAGCCGATTGCCCGCGACCTTGACCGAGGCGGCGGCGACAATGCCGCCGAGCGAGATCACCGCGACGTCGGTCGTGCCGCCGCCGATATCGACGATCATGTGGCCGACCGCTTCCTGGATCGGGATGCCCGCGCCGATCGCGGCGAGGATCGGCTCCTTCACGACATATGCGTTCTTCGCTCCCGCCTTGATCGCCGCCTCGATGACCGCGCGACGCTCCGTCGAGGTGACGCCCGCAGGTACGGAGACAAGCACGTCGGGCTTCACGAAGTTCCAGCGGCCGAGCGCCCGCTCGATGTAGTAGCGGAGCATCGCTTCCGTCACGCGGTAGTCGGCGATGACGCCGTCCTTCATCGGGCGGTACGCGATGATGTTGTCGGGGGTGCGGCCGATCATCTCCTTCGCCTCGAGGCCGATGGCGAGAATGCGGTTGTCCTCTTCGGAGACTGCGACGACCGAGGGCTCGTTCAGGACGATGCCGCGGCCCGGCACGAATACGAGAATGTTCGCGGTGCCGAGGTCGATGCCGATTTTTCTGGAGAGAATTCCCATGCTTGAGTGATAATGCGGATTTTTAGTATAGATATTATTGACGAAGAGCGCCCCTTTTGCAAACCGCGCTCCTATATCACCACTTTTTAGATGAAGCTCAAAATACACGATGGTTGAGAGCTTGAATGGGAATTTACGCAAAAAAATGCGGCGACCATGTTGAAACTCCGGCGGCTTTTCCATAGTATGGATGGGTATGATCCCGTTGTAGAATTTCGGGTTGCGAATTAAAGAGTAACTGCGGGAAAAGATTAGCAATAAATTATAGTTGATTATCCAAAAATTCGGAGACTGTTCGCATCTTCGCGAACGACCCGAAATTTCACAACAGGATGAAAAAGAACAAAAAAATCTGGCTCGTCGTCGGCCTCCTCGTCATCGTGATCGTTTTCGTCATCTTGAATATTCCTTCGATCAAGAAGCCGTTCGGCCAAACCGAGACGGGAAAGATCTCCCTCGAGGTCCCGCTTGAAGGAAGCGAGGTCTACCTCGACGGCAAGGGATATCAGAGCACCAGCGTAAAAAACCAGACTCTCGACATACCCGACGTCGCGGCGAACACCCCGCACACCGTTCTCGTCGCCAAGAACGGCTACTGGCCATGGGGCAAGACGGTGACTGTCGAGGCGGGCAGGACGCTCGATCTCACCGCATTCAACGGCCCTCAGGCCGAAGTGACGACGGACGTTGCCGCGGGTTCGAAGGATTATGCCGCCGCGACCGCGGCGCTCGCCACGAATACCGGAACCCCAAGCAAGGCAACCATGATCGTCTCGAAGGACGGCAGCGTCGGCATCTGGGTCGAAGGCAACGCGCTCATGGCCGAATGGAAGGGCGAGGACGATCCCGACCAGTTCTTCTGCGTCGAGGGCCTCTGCGACAAGGATACGCAGGTCTTCAAGGGCACCGCTCCCATTACCCATCTCGCCTTCTATAAAAACCGCGATGACATCGTGCTCTTCTCCTCGGGCGGAGCGATCTACGCGATCGAGTTGAACCGCAACGGCACGCAGAACTTCCAGCCCGTCTTCATGGGCACCAATCCCACTTTCGCGCCGTCGTCCGACGGAACGGTTCTCTTCGTGAAGGACGGAGGAAAGATCCAGGAGGTGCTGCTGTAAAGTCGAGAGTAAATAGTAGTGAGTAGAAAGAAGAATGTCCTGCGGCGCGTACGCGCCGCAGGACATTCTTAGATTTTGTGCATCATCGCACAGATGAACCAGATGATGAACGGTGCTGACATTATCCAAGTACCGAGTGAAGATTTTTTTCCTTCCATGCTGCATCTCCTATAATTATTTACCTCATTTTTATTTTAAAGTCAAATTATCAAAATGCATGATAAAACAAGAAGCTCCACATAAGCACAGCTCCGATCACCACCCCATTAAACGCATGGGTATGGTCAATGATGTCCAAAATAGCTCTGCGAGGTTTTAATAAACGAGAATATACGCCGGTTAAAATTCCGAATTTCTTTTCAATATTCGATCCTTCAACCGTACATTCGATATATAAGTCTCTCAATCGCCTCTCAAGCAGCCATGCTCCGATAATAATCACAAGCGCTAAAAGCGGAATGAAGAACAATGCAGGCTGAGCAGTAGAAAGCACGTGCGTATTATCGAACAATTCCACATAAGCTTTCCAATTCACTTTAAATACATTGCCGAAAAAAGCTGTGATCGTTTGCGGCGGCGAGCTCCTCACTGTAATGTTATTAAACATATAGTTGTAAGCCCCGGCCAAGATCAACTGAGTTGAAACGACACCTCCTAAGATCGCCCAGCGATTCGTATGCAATGATCTCCTGTTCGCTCCCGCTTCTTTGTACACTTCGATATGGAACTGATCTTGCCGTTCTTTTTCTTTCTGCAGCGCTTCCGCAAGTTCCCTGTCTCGCCGCGCGAATTCCTCGCGAGTGGGCAGAAGGTACCCTGTTTCAAATGCCATTTCGATTTCCTTTCAATGTCCAAGCTGGGTAATTTAAACCATAGAATCTATTTTTTGTACACAACCCTGGCACCTTCGGACTAAAAGCTATAAGCTAAAAGCTATAAGCTTATGAAAATCCTTTCCGTCTACCCCATTTCGCGGGGCATTTCGAAAGAAAAGCTCTCGTACTTCTCCTCCGAAGACCACGCGCTCGGATCGATCATCTCCGTGCCGCTCCGCAAGCGCTCCGTCCCCGCCATCGTGGTCGGCTCCGCCGATGCCGAAACGCAGAAGACCGAAATCCGCTCCTCCGACTTCGCTTTGCGGAAAATCGGCGCGACGAAGTCGCGTCCGGTCTTCTCCTCCGCTTTCATCCGGGCCTGCGAGCGCATGGCCGACTATTCCGCCGCCTCCCCCGGCGCGGTGCTCTCCGCGATGATCCCAAAGACTATCCTCGACCATCTTGAAGAGACATCCGCATCCGCTCTGGAAGAAAGCGAGGGCGCCCATGAAAAGCTCGTCATGCAGGCAGGCGACGAAGAGCGCTTCTCCCACTACAAGAGCCTCATCCGCGAGGAATTCGCCCGCAAGCGCTCCGTCTTCTTCATGCTGCCGACCGTCGAGGACGTGCGCCGGATGAAGCCCCAGCTCGAGAAAGGCATCGAGGAATATTCCTTCGCCCTCCATGGCAATCTCACTCCCAAGAAGATCCGCGACGCATGGGACAAGGCGCGCGAAAGCTCCCATCCGATCCTCGTCATCGCCACGCCGCAATTCCTCTCGCTTCCGCGGAGCGATCTGCGAACGATCATCGTCGAGGAAGAGGCGTCCCGCACGTATCGCGGCGTATCGCGGCCGTATATCGACGGCAGGCTCTTCGCCGAGTTCTTCGCGGAAGAGTCGCATGCGCGCCTCATTCTCGGCGACGTTCTTCTCCAGACCGAAACCCTCTGGAAAAAAATGAACGACGAATACGTCGATCTCATTCCTCTCAAATTCCGATCGCTTTCCTCCGCCGAAGCGCGCATCGTGGACATGCGGGAGGAGGCGGACGAGGAGAAGAAGCGCTTCCGCATTTTCTCCGACGAGCTCGAACGGCTCATTCTGTCCACGAAGGAAAATAACGAGCGGCTCTTTCTCTTCGGCGCGCGCAAGGGCTACGCAGGTTCGACAGTCTGCGCCGACTGCGGCGAAATTGTCCGCTGCAACAACTGCGGCGCTCCGGTAGCCGTCTACATGCTCAATGCCGACGAGGGCTACTTCTATTGCAACAAATGCGGCGAACGCCGCGACGCCAAGGAACGCTGTACGGTCTGCGACAGCTGGAACCTCACGATGCTCGGAGTCGGCGTCGAGCGCATCGAGGACGAATTGCGGAAGCGGTTTCCGGACATCCAGGTCTTCCGGCTCGACAAGGAAAGCGTCTCGACGGAGAAAAAGGCGCTCGAGATCGCGGAGAAATTCCGCGAAACGCCCGGAAGCGTCCTCGTCGGCACCGAGCTCGCGCTCATATATATGCGCGAGATAGCGGAAAACGCGGCGGTCGTATCGATCGACACGCTCTTCGCCGTCCCCGACTTCCGCATCAACGAAAAGCTCTTCCACATCCTCCTTCAGATCCGCTCGCTCGCCGAGAAGCGCTTCATCATCCAGACGCGCAACATCGGCGAGAAGATCTTCCAATACGCCGTCCAAGGCAACCTTATGGACTTCTACCGCGACGAGATCGCCATGCGCAAGCAGTTCCAATATCCACCGTGGAGCCTCTTCGTGAAAGTCTCGCTCGAAGGGCCGCGAGCTTCGGTCGAAGCGGAAATGCGCAAGCTCCAGAAATTCCTCGAGCCGTTCCAGGCGGATGTTCTTACGTCGTTCGATTCGCCTTCCGCAAAACGCCATCAGATGCACGGGCTCATCAAAGTGAAAGCGCAGGAGTGGCCGAATCCGGCTCTCCTCGAAAAGCTCCGGGCGCTTCCGCCAACTTTCAAGATCAAAGTCGATCCGGATACGCTCATCTAGCTGTGAGCTTGTAGCTTTCAGCTGCTAGGAAAGTGGGAGAAACTGCATAAATGAAAAAGGACGCCAGTGTTCTGCAATGAGAACTGCTGCGTCCTTATTTCCTTTATTGCTGCCGACAATTGTCGGCGGGGGCTCCATCTCAGAGCCCCTAAAGGCATACCGTCATTTTACCTCGACGGTTACGAGGAAGGTTTTACCAGGCGCTTAGCCTGGCAGCGCTAATGCGCTGACAAAGTACCGGTTCGATCGCGACAGTGCAGCCGCATCGGTATTTTTGACCATTTCCTTTCTGAGAAAATCTCAAGATGGCATTGTTTCGGTGCCGGCGGTCGGTTCAGTAACTAAGAAAATGAAGTGTCGTGCTCGGAGGTCCGGTCATCAACTAATCCTTTTCTCTGAATTTCTCTACTGCTTTTATTAGCATATCATTTTATTTTATAAAAGTCAAGCACTTCTGTAATTTTATGAGTGGTCAGATAAGAAAACGGCTTTACGAGGCCGTTTTTTGAGTTCCTTTCAAGAACTTATTTATGATTTCCTCTATTTCCCCAGCGGTATTCGTCTGCATGAGCTCTCCCCGCAGGTCTGCCGCCCCATTGAAACCCGCAATGTATGCCTTGTAGTGCTTTTTCATGATTGAGAAGTTCTTGTGCTTCCCCAGAAGCTCTTCGAAAAGCTTGGTGTGCTCGACGCACACCCTAAGCTTCTCTTCCGTGGTCGGAATGTAGAGTAATCCCGCATCAATTTCGCGAGAGGAAGTTTCGGCATCGTGCTCGTGGCGATCGGCACGATTCCGGCTCTGCGATGCTTTTTCAAGATTAATTTCACTGGGCTGACTACCATCCATTTCAGCACCATCCTGCGAAATCGGTACGGGACGCTCAATTTGGCTGCCACGCTTCGCATGGGCCAAATTGGCGAACAGCCACGGATTGCCGAAGATCGCGCGGCCGAGCATTACGCCGTCCGCTCCCGCTTCCTCCGCTTTTTTTCTCGCATCCAAAAGATCGGGCGCGTCGCCATTGCCGAAGATAAGCGTTTCCTTCCCCATCGCGTCGCGGATCTCCCGCGTGCGCTTCACCAGATCCCAGCGCGCGGGAACTTTCGACATGTCCTTCCTGATGCGCGCGTGCATGGTGAGAACCGCCGGCTCTTCTTCGAGAAGCATGGGCACCCACGTCTCAAGTATTTCCTGATTGTAGCCGGCGCGCGTTTTCACGGATACCGGTATGCTCGCGTTCCCCTTTGCCGCACCTTCCTTTGCGGCGCGGATAACCGCCTGCGCGAGTTCGGGAGTCTTGATGAGCGCCGCACCCGCTCCCTGCCTGTTGATCGAGTCGTCTGGACAGCCCATGTTGATATCGATGCCGTCGAAGCCCAGGACAACGGCAAGCTCCGCCGCTTTTTTCATGAGCTCCGGCTTTGAAGTGAAGAATTGCGCGACGATTGGCCTCTCGCTTTCGTCGTACATGAGATCAAGAATGATCGCGGTTCCCTTCCCGCCTTCCCTGGCGCGTTTGAAGAATTCCTCGCGCGAAAGCTCTCCGCGAATCATCGGCTCCGTGATCTCTTTCGCGGGTCCGAGAAAAAGGCCGTCGGCCGAAACGAACTCGGTCCATGTCGCGTCGGGCCTGCCGTACTTGGCGATGATGCGGCGGAATGCGGCGTCGGTTACGTCCGCCATCGGCGCAAGCACCATGACAGGCTTATTCAAATTTTTCCAGAATCCCGAATTCATATTAAAATGCCAAAAATAAGGGCGGGAGGAGGAATGCGCGTACTCTTAGAGCACGGAGGTGGATGTGCATTCAACTCAACTCGCCGCCCCATCTCGATTCCTGGCCCGGAGACAAACTGTCTCCAACCCATCTGCCTGATCGAGATTGTATGAAGTACTATAGCATGCTTTTCCGATTTGTACATTTTTACACATGGTCTGGCAAAGAGTGCGACAAAATGGGTTATTAAAAGGCCGGCTCCTTTCGGGAGCCGGCAATTCCTTCTCTGACTTTTTGGCTACGGTGGGTCAGATCAGGGCCACGAGCGCGGATGTACGAACGTTTGGAGGTGACATCGCGAAATTTCCTTTCCTTGAGCGATCCTACTGCCTGATAAGAATCTAACACCGCTCAGCTTTTCCGTCAATTTGTGTTTTTCACAGGTTCGCTTGAAGCAGAAACGGGATTGCCGGCCAAATCAGCTTCCGTAAGCGAAATCTTTGCCCCCGGCTTCGCGGAGCCGTCGATGAGCTTCTTCGCGATAATCGCTTCCACCGTTTCCTGGATGGCGCGATTCAAAGGCCGCGCGCCGAATTTCGGATCGCTTCCCTGCTTCACCAAAAATTCGACAAGCGCGTCGTTGATCTCGAGATCGAGCTTGCGCTCTTCGAGGCGTTTCTTCAGGCGCTCGAGCTGGATGCGCGCGACGGAGCGCAAGTCGTCATTACCGAGCGCATGGAAGAGAATGACGCCGTCGAAGCGGTTCATGAGCTCGGGCTTGAATATCCCCTTCGTGATGATGTCGTCGATGACTTCCCCTTTCGCCTGGGCGAGGTCCTTGCCGTTTTGGCTGAGTGTCCAAATGAGATCGCTTCCGGCGTTCGAGGTGGCGATAATGATAAGATTGCGGGCGTTCACTTTCTTGCCGGTCATGTCGGAGAAGACGCCTTCGTCGAGCACCTGGAGGAAAAGGTTGTGCACTTCCTTGTTCGCCTTCTCGAACTCGTCGAGAAGAAGCACGCCGTAGGGGTTCTCGCGGAGGGCAGTCGTGAACGTGCCGGGCTTTCCGGTATCGAACGATCCGATAAGGCGGGTCAGCGCGTCGTCAGCGCTGTACTCCGACATGTCGAAACGGGTGATTTTGTTTTCGTCTCCGAAGAATACCTCGGCAAGCGCCTTGGTCGTTTCGGTCTTTCCGACGCCGGTCGGCCCAATGAAGAGGAACGAGCCCATGGGGCGGTTCGGATTGGAGACTCCGGCGCGCGCGCGGCGCATAGCGTCGGAAATGGCGGTGATGGCAAGCTCCTGGCCGACGATCCTCTGCCGCAGGATTTCCTC
>DASZYS010000011.1:0-14056 GCA_035545295.1 Minisyncoccota bacterium
GTATGAAGAGGCGGAAACGGGGCGAGGGAGGCCGCGCCGAGTCCGCGAGGCGCGGGCGGTCAGGAAGTGGAGAAATGGGTTCGAGCCGAGTACAATAGAGACTCAAAAATCAAACTCAAATCCCTTTCGCCGGATTCGGAATGCGCGGCGCGAAGCGCCGCGTAGGGGGAAATGGGCAAACCGCGCGCTTCGCGCGCGTGATGGAGGTTCAGAAAAATACAAATCCGAAAACTTTTTGGAGGGGAGGATTTTTTGGAGGGTACATGCAGAAGGCAGAAAAGCATTTGCGGTGTGCTTGCCCCACCCACCCTTGCGCGCACCAGTCTTTCCGCCTTTCGCCGTTTTGAGGAGACATTATAAAACGGCGGAGGCGGCTCCCGCGATATGACGAAATACTACCTATACGCTCGCAAAAGCACCGATGTAGAGGACAAACAGGTTTTGTCCATTGAAGCGCAACTCGCAGAGTTGCGCGCGCTCGCGCGGCGCGAACATTTGGAAATCGTCGAGGAGTTTATAGAAAAGCGGAGCGCGAAAATGCCCGGCCGCCCCGTATTCGGCGATATGATGGCGCGAATAGCGCGTGGCGACGCGCAAGGGATTATTTGCTGGAAAATTGACCGCCTCGCACGAAATCCCGTTGATGGTGGACAGGTGCAATGGCTTCTGCAACAGGGCGTGGTTCGCCATATTCAGACGCACGACCGCTCGCACTACCCCAACGACAATGTTTTGATGATGTCGGTTGAACTCGGGATGGCGAATGAGTATGTGCGCCAACTCGCCGCCAATACTGCTCGCGGTCTGCGCCAAAAAGCGCGGCAAGGAATATATCCGGGGCTTGCGCCGTTTGGCTATGTGAACGACCCGCGCACGAAGACGATTGCTGTGCATCGCAAAAACGCGAAACTCGTGCGCGAGATTTTTGAGTTGTACGCATCCGGCAACATGACGCTCGACGACCTTGCCGCCCTTTTGCAAAATCGCGGCGTGCTTTCCAAAGGCAACAAGCGCATCCATATCTCGCAGATGTCGTTTATCATCCAAAACCCGTTTTACTACGGCCATTTCCGCTACGCGGGTGAGGTGTATGAGGGAAAGCACGAGCCACTTATTTCAAAATCGCTCTATGACAAAGCAAACGCGGTTTTGAAGAAGCGCGGGAGAACTCCCACCATCAAAACCGACCCTGCGCCATTGTGCAGCCTCCTGCGATGCGGCTTTTGCGGCATGGGCATCACGGCCGAAGTGAAGGAGAAGCATCAGAAAAACGGCAATGTCCATCACTACACTTACTATCGCTGTACGCGCAAAAACAAGGCGGCGAGGTGCAAAGAAGCGCCGATGCGAAGCGAACTTTTAGAGTCGCAACTTTCGGCGCTTCTTGCCGAGTACGCGATGCCTCAAGAATGGACATTGCCGCTTTTGAAGAAACTAGACGAGGAAGCCGCAAGTGCTTCTAAAACGGCGGCGGAGGCCGTTCAAGGTCTGCGGGACAAGGTTGAGGACATATCGCGCCAAATATCGCGCCTTACGGACTTGTATGTGGCCGAGGACTTGGAGCGCGAGGATTACTTGTCCCGCCGCCGCGCTCTTATGAGCGAGCGCCGGACGATTGAGGAGCAAATCGTCCGTCTTGAACGAGCCCCCGCCGTTTGGGTTGAACCTGTGCGGGAATGGATTTCGGACGCTTCGCGTCTTGCTGAAATAGCAAAATCAAAAGATCTCCCCTCCAAAAAATCCTCCCTCCAAAAAGTTTTCGGATTGAACCTCTCTATCCACGCGCGCGAAGCGCGCGGTTTGCCCATTTCCCCCTACGCGGCGCTTCGCGCCGCGCATTCCGAATCCGGCGAAAGGGATTTGAGTTTGATTTTTGAGCCAAGACCGAGGATCGAACTCGGGACCTCCCCCTTACCATGGGGGTGCTCTACCAACTGAGCTATCTTGGCATATTCCTTATTTCCTACGAACTTGCGACATCATAATATAACGTCCGCAGTTTTTCAAATTTTAAAAAGACCGTTAACTTTCCAGTTAGCGGCCTTCTCGCATCCGCAGAACCTCATGCTTTTTCGAACCATTCCTCCGGAAAAGGCAGGTTGCGGATTTTCTCATTATTGACGTTGATCAATATTGCCCAGGAGCATTTTCTTGTAGCAATATCGCTATAGTAAATAATTTTCAATACAGTGAATACTGCCGATGGATTGAATTTCATGGTTTCGCCGCTATGGTCTGAAAAGCTCAAGCGAATCGGCTTTACGCAATCGCCGCGGGCGAATTTCGGCAGTTCATTGCGCATGCGCGCCATCAGCATATTTCCATAAAAACGCCTTTCATTTTCAATCGTTTGCCAGGGGCGCATAGGATGCGCCGGCGGACCGTCGGGACAAAAACACAGTTCCCTGATAAGCGAAAGATTTATTTTCAGAAGCTCCTGCGGGCTCAAAGTTAACGGATCCGGACTTTTCACTTTTCTACCTCCCTCAAAAAGAATCCTCTGATTTTTATTGTAAGAACAACCTGAACAATTGCAAGTCAGGCTACTTCAGTTTGCAGACACCCTTCAGCTCGGCGAGGTCGGCCGAGGTCGGCTGGATATCTGCGAGATTCTGGTCGCCGATGAGATAGTACATGATCGCCGTCTTGTCGTTCACGTGATCGAGGCCGAGCGCATGGCCGAGCTCGTGCGCTATCACGAGCTCGAGATCCTGCATGCCCTTGAACTGGTATATGTCGATTTCCTTGCCGTTGTAGACGCCCTGCTCGAACTGCGTCGACGTGCCGAATTTCTCGTTGTATGTGGAGACGGTGTCGTTGTAATTGTCGGCGAGCGCGCTTCCTTGGTCGGCAAGCGCATTGATCTGATCGGCGAGATTATTGAGGGTCTGCCGATCGCTTTCAAGCGCCGCGGCGCGCTGATCGAGGCTTTTCTTCTCCGTCTGCAGCTTATTGTATTCCGGCTCCGGCGCGCCGCCTTTCGCGTTCCAATCGTCGACCTCCTTGTTGTACGCGGCAAGATCCTGGTCGAGCGATGAGGACGAGGCGTCATACGCGCTGCGCTTCGCGAGGTATTCGTTCTTCAGATCATTGTATTGGCTGTCGATATCGTCGAACTGCCCGCGCGACTTGTCGAGCAGGTCCTCGATCTGCTCGTATTCGTCGGTGCGCTCCTGCCGGTCGTCGTAGACGAGATTTATCTTGAACGACGAATTCGGATCATACTGGAACAGGTCGCGGCCCGCGGCTTTCTCCCACACGCTTTCGCTCGACTGGACCTCCTTGAGGAACTGATCCTTGGTGATGTCGAAGCGCGGATCGATAGAGCCGATCGAATACGCGAGCGGCTTCGAACACGGCGGGTTCATGTGCGAATAGAGCACGCCCATGCCCGCAAAGAGAAGCAGGCCTATGACAATCGCGTAGAAAGTCTTTCGCATTTTCCCATTTTACCATATCGACCCTTCCCGAATCTCGGGAGAAACCCCGGCCGCCTTCGAAATGTTGATGGGGCTTCACGGATTCCTTATCGGCCGATTATACTTTTAACCTATGAACCTCAGCGATCGCGACTCCAGGCGCATCAGGGAATTTTACGGCGAGGCGTTCGCCCGCCACGGCGTCGATCCGAAGAGCCTCCATTGGATCAATTCGTACAACCAGCGGAGGAGATTCGAGGTGCTTGCGGCCGCGGGCGACCTTCGGGGAGCGAGCATCCTCGACGTGGGCTGCGGCCTCGGCGACTTCCTGGAATTCCTCAAAGAGCGCGGCATCGACGCGGACTATACCGGAATCGATATCGTGCCGCAGTTCATCGAAGCGGCGCGGAGCCGGTTTCCGGACGGAAAATTCCTTCTGGAAAATATCTTGGAAATGGTGGGCGAGTTCGATTACGTGCTCGCCTCGGGAGCTATGAGCTTCAGGGTCGAAGATAATGAAAACTATTATTTCGAAGTAATCAAACGCATGTTCGATCTCTCGCGGCGGGCGGCCGCGTTCAACATGCTCGATCGCCGGGCCCACGAGGAGACGGATATCTACGCCGTCTACGACCCGCGGGAAATCGCGCTTTTCTGCGAGACAATCGCGCGCAGGATCGATGTCGCCATCGACTATATGCCCGACGATTTCACCGTCTATATGTATAAATAAAAATCGCCCGTGAGATGGCGGCCTTGCCTGTCTCACGAGCGATTTTTTATGGCGGGAAAATTTATGACGCGCCGCCCGAGCTCATCTGGCCCGCGGTGTAGTCGGTGATCACCGGCGTTCCGCTCGCGGTCGAAACGGTCATCGTCACGTCCTGGAGGCCGGCGACGCCGCCGTGCTCGACTTCGTTCGACGTCATGAAGACGATCTGGCCGCGGACGATGTAGTTGTCGCCGCTCTTTGATACGTCGGTAACCTGGATGTTATTCGGCCATGGGCTCGACGTCTGCCTGCCGGGAGCGTTCGAAGGATCCGCTTCCCACTTCGCGAGAAGGTCTGAGGAAACGTACGGACCATAGAACTCTTCCATGGTGCTTGCGGCGTTCGGCGCGAGAAGCGAAACCTTCTGAAGCTGGGAGCCGAAAGTGGTTACAACGTCGCGGACCGAAGCCTCGGCCTGGTCTTCCGCGGGAGCGGTCGACGATGCGGTTTGGGGCGGCGTCTGGGACGCTTGTTTGGTACCCATCCACGAGGTCAGGCCGAACGCCACAATGAGAATGACGACGACGATTACGGCGATAATAACGAGTGTTTTTGTGGAAATTTTTTCCATGATTACGAAGTGTTTTTAATGCTGGTAAGCCAATGCACTATATCTGGATATTGATTATATCACTTGCGGGAATGATATTTCATTGACATCGACTGATGAGATTGACCCAATGTTTCTTCACTTTTCTCACATCACGGCCATATAACCTCTACATAGACGATGGAATGCCGGCATTCCATGCTGTTCTTAGGTTTGGGAGAATAATAACGAGGAGAAACAATGAAGAGATTTCGAGGAACAGACTACGAAGAAAGGAGTATCGAAAACGCGAGCAGGGCGTTCGGCTATGTCTATTGGCCGAAGCTCATGGACGACCGCTGCTATGGAGACACGATGCTCGGCGATCTTCTCGCCGGCTCTGCGGCGGCGCATCCGCACGGTGCGGAATACGTCGGGCATGTTCAGGCAATGGCGAAAAGCATACGCGACTCGATCAAGGCGCTTAAGCGCCGCCATATCAGCTGCGTCCGGCTGGGCGCATCGTGGGCGGAAGCCGACACGCCGGGCGGTCTATCATGGATGAAATGGTATTTCGAGGAATTCAGCAGAGCCGGATTCGAGATACTTCCCTGCCTCAACTACACTCCCGCCCGATTCGCAACGGCGCGCATCGAAAGAATGCGCCGCGAAGCTGAGGGGGATCTTGAGCATCTCAAGAAAATTGCGGAGTTGCAGCCGCTCTCGAATATCCCGCCGGAGCCCCTCGATGCGTTCGCGGACTACGTCCGGGATTTCATCAGGATGTTCGGAAAATATCTCCGCCCCGGTTCGCACATCGAACTTTGGAACGAGCCGAATATCAATACTGACTGGAATCCGGAGATCGACACGGACGGCAGGATGTTCGTCGACATGCTCGCGCCTGCGGCACAAATCGTCCGCGAGAGCGGATTCAAGGTGCTTCTCGGTGGCCTCACGAAATTTATCGAGACACTTGATTGGCTCGAGCGGCACGGCCCGCTCGGCGTTCTCGATCACGCGGACGCGGTCGGATTCCACATCCTGCGCGGCACATGGAGCGAAAAGCGCCCTCCGCAGCCGCTTTCGGAGCGCATCGCCGCCATCAAAGCGACAATGCGCACATTCGCCGATCGCGACATTCCCGTCTTCCTCGATGAAGTGGGATTCGCGACGCTCGACCTCAAGCTCGAAGTGCCCCAGGAAGAGCTCGAAGAAATTCAAGCGGCGCTCTTTGCCGATACCTTCCTCGCGCTCGCGGACGGCTCGGCGGCATACGCCTACTGGTACTCAGCCGAAGACAAGATCGTCGATTCGGTGCGCTTCATCACGACGGGCTGGGAGGACATCCTCCAGTACTTTTTCGGCGATACCGATATGGAGGGAAATCCGAAGCTCCTCCGCACGCTCCTCGAACAAGGCGGCCCGATACGAGTTCTCGAGTACATCGAATCGCGCAACGCATGGGATCGCGCATACGAAGTGATCGATCGCGGCACCCCCTACGACTGGTCGGTCGAACAGCTGAAATCGATCGTCGAACAAATGAAAGCGCTGGCGCACGAACGAACGCTCCGCACGGCTCCCAAAAAGAAAGAAGCGGCATAACCGCTTCTTTTTCTTTGCGGGGGTGATGGCTTGGTCACGAATATTTTGCTCGCCGTCGCTCGCAAAATTTCTCGACCCCGGCTCGGTATTTTCTTCTGCTGAAGAAAATATACCTGCGCCCTTCAAGTCCTTGAAATGTTTCGCATTTCATCGGCCACGAAAAAATCCCCTTTCAGGGATTTTTGGCGCGGCCGACCGGACTTGAGGGTCAAGTTTCTAAACTCGCTCCGCTCGTTAAGAACTTCCTCCCCGAGCTCGCCTGCCGCAAAGCGGCATGGCTCCGCTTGTTCAAGTCCGGACGGAAGCGAAGCAGTTCGCTTCCTTCGGCCGCTTGAACGCAAAAAATCCTGGAAAAACTCCAGAATTTTTTGGTTCTGCGCGGCCGACCGGACTTGAACCGGCAACCTCTCGCGTGCACTGATCCACAATTTTCATAGTGGCGTGGACTATATCTTCACCATGAGCCGATGCTTTTAGGCGCTTGGGTATCTAGTCTCTACGGCGCTCTCATCAAATTGATGAGTTCCCACGGTGTTCGCATGTTTGCTTATGCAAATTTAGCCTTCACCGTTATCCCCAAGAGTTTCAATTTGCCGTTTCGGCAAAAAGCTGCAATTACTTACAGGCGAGTGCTCTAACCAGTTGAGCTACGACCGCATTATTCTGCATATCCCAATTTTTTCAAGGCCGCAATGAAAATTTTCTTCTTTCGCCTCAAATAAATAGGACACCGCCCATTATTATATATTAAGTAGAAAAGCGCAAGACTGTCCCGCCGACTAAAAACGAGCTCGAAACCACGTTGTTTTTTATACAGGTAGCCACCCTTGAGGCCTGATTCCAGCAATATTCTATGCAGCTCCAATAAAAACTTTTTGCTCCCCGACGTGAAACGGGTCGTAAACGACCAGTCGAGCATATTGCGGTCTTTGCGATATATTTTGGTAAAACTTACGCAACCGTCTCCGTCGAAATACCCTCGTATAAAATCCGGCATCAATTCATCGGGAACATGCGGAAAAGTGAGAATGTTGCTTTTTCTTGATTCAAAACCGAGTGCCGCCAGGTCAGCATACATTTCCTTACTTCCAAGTTGGAGTTTATAAATCGCTTTATTCTTCCCGATCGGGGCGCTTCGCGTAATCGCATGATTTGAGGAAAAAAGATTTTGTATCTCCTTTAATAAATCAAAATCTGTAATGTGAAATTCTATAAAATGCGCTCCTCGTGTGTTTTTTATCATGGTTCCGTCTGCCGCGAAGAAACCCAGTACGTATGCCATTTCAGGGTTCCAGAATTTGAAGAACTTTCTGTTGAGAGTGCGTGCAATCGGCATTTCTAAATAATACCACGTGACATGATATTACTCTATACAATCTTTAATAAAATTATTTACCTATGTTTAAGTGCCGACTTTGCCTTCCTCCCAGGCAGTCCATACTGCCTGTTCACCGGGTGTCGGCGGGTGGGATCGAACCACCGACCTTGGGCTTATGAGTCCCACGCTCTAACCAACTGAGCTACGCCGACATTACACGTAAATTATCCATATTCTCGTGCATTTAGCAAACAAAAACAGGCATATGCCTGTTTTTGTCTCCTTGTTGCGGTGTCCCGATTTGGTCACGAGTTACTAAGTCTTTTGTCACTATCGTGCCAAAAGTCCAAGTACTCTCGACCCCGGCTCGCCCGCCGCACAGCGGCATGGCTCCGCCCTGCAAATCGGGCCGAAAGCGAAGCAGTTCGCTTTCTACTCCTTACAAGTATGAAAATACCCGCCGAAAGCGGGTATTTTCATACTTGTTGCGGTGTCCCGATTTGCACGGGAGCCTGCGGGTTATGAGCCCACCGAGGTACTGCTCCTCCACACCGCTATAAACTCCTTAGAGGCGTTAATTATAGCGCTTCGAACAAACATTGCAAGCACAACATTGCCGACCGTCAAACCTCCAAATCTGGATGCAGTTCAAGGTGAGGAAGCGAGTGCTCGCAGCTTTTGCAAGGCCGGAGCCCGACGGGGCGAGGCGGGGTCGCAGAAGTTTTTAGCAGAAAACTATCCGTGACCGAGTTTTGAATATAATGAGAAAATGCGCCGGATTTGGAGGTTTATATGAGGAAGAACTCCTCGAAGACTTTCTTATACAGCTCGATCACCCGAATCGCCTCCTTTTTGGTGAGAGTGAAATCGGCGCCTTCATGGGCAATCATATTGCGAACCTTATGGGCTTCCCATGCATAATCGATCGTAACGAAGTCGCTCCTCTCGATCTGCTTCAGCTTCTCCCCCACCGTGTCGCCCTGGTAGCCCATCGCATCGAGCATTTCGTCGAGAAGAATGTCCGCTTCGATGATGGCGAGCTTCCAGTCGCTTGCGTTGTCGGATTCGAGATGGTCGATGACCCGCTGCCATTTGCTGTTGACGATTACCTCCTTGCCCCCGGCTTCAGGTTCGGGGTAGAGCGCCGCCCGTTCGGCCGCGCGGATCTCATTGATTCCCCGGACAAGATACCAGACGCCCGCGCCCAAACCGATCGAAGCGATTACCGAGACGACTTTGAATCCGTTGAAAAAATCCTCCAGACGCAGAAAGAGAGGACTGTGGAGGATGTTCGCGCCTCCCGCGCCGAATAGCCTGTCGAGAAGCGACTGCGCCATGATCAAAATCGCCAAGACGATGCCGAGCTGGCTCAAAGCCTGCCCCGACGAAGGTATGCCTCCTTTCGCCTCTTCTTTTTTCGGTTCATCAGCCATCCTAATAGTGAAATTTATTCCTCCCCGAGGAATTTCTTGCCGAGCGCGAAGAGAATGTCTTCCCTGCCCGCTCCGGCAAGGATCTGGAATCCGAGCGGAAGATTCTTGCCGTCGCGCACTGCTTCTCCGGAAGGAAGCGAGATTCCGCAGATGCCGCCGACATTCGCGGGAACGGTGAATATGTCCGCGAGATACATCGCCATCGGGTCGTTCGCCTTTTCTCCGATCTTGAACGCGGGCGACGGGGTCGTCGGGGTCACGATCGCGTCGACAGCTTCGAAGGCCTGCGCAAAATCCTTTTCGATAAGCCGCCGCACCGCCACCGCTTTATTATAGTACGCATCGTAATATCCGGACGAGAGGACGTACGTGCCGAGAAGAATCCTGCGCCGCGCTTCCGGGCCAAATCCTTCGCCGCGCGTAAGAAAATAATCCTCGATGAGATTCGCGCCATCTTTGTGAAGGCCATACTTCACGCCGTCGAAGCGAGCCAGATTGGACGACACTTCCGCCGGCACGATGACGTAATAGACCGCGAGGGAATATTTGAGATACGGAAGCGGCACGTCGACGATTTCGTGCCCCTGAGCCTTGAGCTTCGCGACGGATGCTTCGAAATTGGCGCGCACGTCACCGTCGAGCCCGGGAATGTCGAGAAGCCCCTCGGGAATGCCGATTCTCATTTTTTCCTTGAGCGGCCGAGCGGAGAACGCCCCCTGGGGAAGCGTAGTGCTGTCCATGCTGTCCGCGCCTTTGATCGCGTCAAAAATGAGCTCGGCGTCGGACACGGTCTTTGCAAACGGACCGATCTGATCCAGCGAAGACGCCATGGCCATGAGCCCGTAGCGGCTCACCCTTCCATAGGTGGGTTTGAGCCCCACGACGCCGCAAAAACTTGCCGGCTGGCGGATCGATCCGCCGGTATCCGAGCCGAGCGACGCGAGCGCCATGCTGTCGGCGACCACGGCCGCCGAACCTCCCGACGACCCGCCCGATACGCGAGACACATCATGCGGGTTCGTCACGACACCGAACGCGGAGTTCTCGGTGGAGCTTCCCATGGCAAACTCATCCATATTGGTGCGGCCAAGAAATACCGCACCCGCTTCCTTGAGCTTCTTCGCGGCCGTCGAATCATAGGCGGCAGTGTACCCTTCGAGAATTTTCGAAGCGGACGACGCGCGACGGCCCTTGATGAGAATATTGTCCTTCATTGCAAGCGGAATGCCTGCAAGAAGCGGAGCGGCGCCCGAGTCGATCGTTTTCTGCGCCGCCTCCGCCTGCGCACGCACGTCCTCGAAAATCTCCAAATATGCATTGCGCTCGGGATTCCGCTCCTCGATGCGCTCAAGGTAACTCTCCGCGAGCTCGCACGCCGAAAAATCCTTCTTGCGAAGGCCCTCCGCTGCGCTTTTTATCGTAAGCTTGGTAATATCAAGCGACATCGCTTCCTCCTAAAATTTTCTTAACTTTGAAATACTCGCCTTCGCGCGCCGGCGCCTCCTCCAGAAGCTCCGCGCTGTGGATGCCGCTCTCGTGCGGATGATCATCGGCGCGCATGACATTCCGCACGGCGCCCGCTTCAGGTTCGATCTCGCCCGCACCAACCGCATCCTGGATCTGGTTCACGTAGTCGAGAATAGGCTCGATTTCCGCGCGCAAGCCTTCTACCTCCTCGCGAGAGACCTTGATGCGCGCCAATTCGGCGAGTTTTTCTATCGTTTGCGGCTCTATCATGGGCTTTATAGTATCACGTTACCATTCTGGAGGAACCCGGCAACCCAAAGTAATTGACGGAGAGAGACGCGCATGCTTCACTACAGTCAGAATGATTTACAACGACCCCGTACCACCTCAACCGCCTCGAGCTCCGCTCAAGCCGGTTAAAGCGGTCGTTGCCACGTCGCAACAGCACCCAGTCCCTCCCCCTCTTCCCAAGCGCGCCCCGCATCGCGCGCCAACGCCGGAAGTGGCCAATCGCCGTCTCGCCTTGCGCAAGAAAGTGCGGGCGAAACCATGGATGAAATTCCATCCGCTCTAATCAGCAGCCCGAGATTGATCTCGGGCTGCCTTTTCTTATTTGATCATCTTCAAAAATTCCTCCTCGGAAATCACTTTCACTCCGAGCTCCTCCGCCTTGTCGAGCTTCGATCCGGCTTCTTCCCCGGCGACCACGAAATCCGTTTTTTTCGAGACGGACCCCGAGACTTCGCCTCCGAGCGCCCTGATCTTCTCCTTCGCTTCGTCGCGACCCATCGTTTCAAGCGTTCCGGTGAGGACGAAGGTCTTGCCCGCGAGCGTTGCCCCTTTGGCACCCGAGGCCCTGGGCGCCGCCTCGATTTTCACGAGCCGCGCGAGCCTTCGCACGACAGCGCGGTTTTCCTTATCCTTGAACCACTCCACGATCGAATTCGCCACCACAGGCCCTACCCCTTCTATCCTTTCAAGCTCCTCGTACTTTGCGTTCATGAGAGCCTCGAGCGAGCCGAATTCTCCGGCCAAATCGTACGCGGTTTCCTCTCCGACCTGCGGAATGGAGAGGCCGATCAGGAACCGCGGCAACGTCGTCTTCCGAGCGGCCTCGATGGATGCCATAAGGTTCTCGACGGACTTCTCGCCGAAGCGCGGGAGGCTCAGCACATCGCCTTTTTTCAAAGTGAAAATATCCGGATACGAGGCGATAAGCCCGGCATCGAGAAGTTGGTCGATCACCTTCGGGCCGAGGTGGTCGATGTCGAAGGCCGTTTTCGACGCGAAATGGTAGAGCTTGCGCTGCTGCTGGGCGAACGAATTTTTCACCACGCACCGCCACGCCGCCTGGCCGGGAACGCGCTCGATGCGCCCGTCGCCGCCGCACGCCTCCACGCGCTCCGGAAATTCGAACGGCTTTTCCTTTCCCGTCCGCATCTCCTTCACCACCGACACGATGTCGGGAATGACGTCTCCCGCTTTCTGGAGAATCACCGTGTCGCCGATGCGCACGTCGAGCCGCCTGATCTCGTCCTCGTTGTGGAGCGTGGCGCGCGAGACCGTCGAGCCCGCGACGGAAACCGGCCTCAAAACCGCGACCGGCGTCAGCACCCCCGTGCGACCGACCTGGAGAATGATGTCTTCGACGACCGTCGTCACCTGCTCGGCCGCGAACTTAAAGGCGATGCCGAAGCGCGGCGCCTTTCCGGTGTAGCCCAACGCCTCCTGATATTCGCGCTCGTTCACCTTCACCACGATACCATCGAAGAAATAGTCTTGGCTTTCTTTCCTGCCCTGCCAGTGCTTCCAAAACTCGATTACGCCGCCGATATCCTTATGAAGCTTGAAATTGGGATTCACCCTGAAGCCGAGACTCTGCAGGAGCTTCAATTCTTCGAACTGCGTCTCGGGAAGCGGAAAATCGGCGGTAGAAAGATCGTAGACGAACATGTCGAGCTTGCGCTCGGCGACCATTTTCGGGTCGAGCTGGCGGATGGTTCCCGCCGCGAAATTTCGCGGATTGGCGAAAATCGGCAATCCCTTCTTCTCCTGCTCGCGATTAATCTCCGCAAAACGGCTCTTTTTCATATACGCCTCGCCTTCGACGATGAGATCAGCCTCGCGGGATAGGCGAAGCGGCACTGACTCGATCGTGCGAATGTTCATCGTCACATCCTCTCCCACTTTGCCGTTGCCGCGCGTCGCGGCCGTCTCCAAATTGCCTTTCGAGAATTCCAGAACGATTTTAAGCCCGTCGATCTTGAGCTCCGTCACGTATCCGGGCTGTATGTCTCGGCCGAGCTTGGCCTTGAGAAAGCGCTTCGTTCGCGCGTCGAACTCAAGGATGTCTTCCTCAGTGAATGCATCGTTGAAGGACCATTGCGGCACCTTATGCGTCACTTTCTTGAACTGCTTCAGCGGCTCGCCCGCGACGCGCTGGGTCGGCGAATCGGGCGTAATGAGCTCCGGATACGCCTCTTCGAGCTTGGCGAGCTCGTATTTCAAGCTGTCGAGCGCCTCGGGAGACATCTCGGTCTTGTCCTCCACATGGTAGAGCCTGCGGTGCTTCTCGATCGTCTCCCTGAGCTTCTCCGCGCGCTCCTTCGCTTTCTTGCGTTCCGGTATGTCGTTCATTGCCTTAATCATTCCAAAAAATGGCGGAAAAACAAGTCGAACAAGCCGAAAGTTATCAACGTTTTTAATTGATGCGCGTCCGTATCAAGGCTATAATTTTCCCATAGATGCACACGAAACGGGGCTTCACGCTGATCGAGATGCTGGTAGTACTTGCCATCATCGTTTTCATGGTTACGGCCGTGCTTGCGAACACGCACGGCATTACCCTTGAGGCACGCGCGAAAGCCGCCGCAAGCACGGTCCTCGACCTCATCAAGGACACTCGCAACCGGTCGGTCGCCGTCAAGCAGTTCACGACGGGAACGTTCCCCAGCTACGGCCTCGATTTCGATCTGTCCCGCCCCCAGCAAGTCATCGTCTATGCCGACTGCATCGCCGACGACAACGCCGACGGCATCGTCGACAACAAGGATACCTTCAACTACATTTCCGGCGGCGGAAGCTGCACTGGCGGCAGCCTCGTATCGACCAACAAGCTCGATACCCAGACCAAGATCGGAGCGATCCGCGCGGTATTTCCGGTAAGCGGCGGCTCGATCCGCACCGTATCGGAAAGCCGGGTCGATATCCTGTTCCTCCGACCCGAACCGACGATCTGGATCTGGACGGCGACCGACGGCGTCCTCACCGCGGGGCACGTGGAGGTCGACATAGAGGATACGACCGGCAAATATATCCGCACCGTGAGCCTCTACAGCACGGGAGAGGCTTCGATGAAATAGCATGAAAAAGCAGGAGCTCAAAAAATTCTTCGCACGACTGCCGGCAGGCGCCTCCCGCCACGGCTTTACCCAAGCATCAACATTTGGTGCTGGGTTTACCGTGATGGAGCTCATCGTCTCCTTCACCATTCTCTCCCTCTCGCTCGCC
>DASZYS010000012.1:0-3202 GCA_035545295.1 Minisyncoccota bacterium
AGCCCCTGATCGAAGAGGAACTTGTGCCAGAAGCGCGAATAGAGGAGATGAAGCGTCGTGTGTTCCATGCCGCCGTTGTACCAGTCGACGGGAAGCCATTTTTTAAGCTTCGAAGCGTCCGCGAAAGCCTCCGCATTGTGCGGATCGGCATAGCGAAGATAGTACCAGGAAGAGCCTGCCCACTGCGGCATGGTATCGGTTTCACGCTTGGCATCGCCGCCGCAGTTCGGGCACTTCACGTTAACCCACTCGGAAATCTTCGAGAGCGGCGACTCGCCGTCGTCGGTCGGCTCGTACTTCTCCACTTTCGGAAGCCGTACGGGCAGATCTTCCTCCGGCACCGGCTGCCAGCCGCAATTATCGCAATGAATAAGCGGGATCGGCTCGCCCCAGTAGCGCTGGCGCGAGAAGACCCAGTCGCGAAGCTTGTAGGTGGTGACGATTTTGCCGCCCACCGCCTCGACGATCGCCTTCGCGGCGTCTTCCGAGCTCATGCCGTCGAACTTTCCGGAGTTCGTGAGAATGCCGCGGCCGGTGAACGGAATTTCGATACTTTCGAATCCCTCGTAGAAGATCGGCATCTCGCTGTGGGTCATACCGGCATTCCTGATCTCATCAAGGGACATCCAGGCGATCTCATGGATTTCGGATTCCTCGTCGGAAATCTTCTCGCGCTCATCGTTTACGAGCTCGAGAATGAGATTGCGCGTGTGCGCCACGCGATTGACTCCCTTGTGGGCGGCATAGAATTCCGACTGCGCTTCGCGCAAAGTCTTCACGACTTTCACGTTTTTGTATCCGGTCTCCTCGAGAATCTCGCGCGCCGCGGCAGTTGCCGCGTCCTCGCCCTTCTCGATGCCTCCCATGACGAACGTCGTCCACGGCTGCTTCTTCCATTTGAGAATGAGGAATTTTCCGGTCTTCGGATCGCGCACTGCGGCGATGACCGCATCGCGGAAGACGATTTCCTTTCCGGGAACGTGAGGGTTTTTCGCGTCGACGAGCCGCTCCATCACAACCTCTTGTATAGGAAGCCCGAACTTTTTCGCGAATTCGAAATCGCGCGCGTCGTGCGCCGGCACGGCCATGATCGCTCCGGTGCCGTAATGCGCGAGCACGTAGTCGGCGACGAACATCGGGATCTCCTCGTTCGTTACGGGATTTACCGCAGTCACTCCGTCGAGCCTTACTCCCGTTTTATCCTTTGTTTCTGCCGTCCGATCAATTTCTGATTTTTGTTTCGCTTGTTTGATATACAGCTCGACTTCGCTCCAATTTTTAATTTTAAATTTTAAATTTTCAATAAACGGATATTCGGGTGCAAGTACGAGGTAGGTTGCGCCGAAAAGCGTGTCCGGCCTCGTCGTAAAGACTTTTACCTTTGTTTTCTCATTATTTGGAAATTGGAAATTGGAAATTGGAAATTCTATTTCAGCTCCCTCCGAGCGGCCGATCCAGTTCCTCTGCTGGATTTTTATCCTCTCCTGGAAATCGACGGTGTCGAGATCCTTGTCCAGCCTGTCGGCGTATTTGGTAATGGCGAGCATCCATTGCTCCTTCTCGCGCTTCTCCACCTGCGTGCCGCAGCGCTCGCATTTGCCATCGATCACTTCCTCGTTCGCGAGGCCGATCTTATCCTTCGGGCACCAATTGATAGTCATTTTCGCCTTGTAGGCGAGGCCCTTCTTGTACATCTGGAGGAAAATCCATTGCGTCCATTTGTAATACGCGGGATCGGTCGTATTGATTTCGCGCGACCAGTCGAATGAAAAGCCAAGCGACTGGAGCTGACGCCTGAAGTTGTCGGTATTTTCCTTCGTGACGACCGCCGGATCCTTTCCGGTTTTAATTGCGAAGTTTTCAGTGGGCAGGCCGAACGCGTCCCAGCCTATCGGATACAAGACGTTCCATCCTTCCATCCGGCGCTTGCGCGAGATGATGTCCATTGCCGTATTGCTCCTGATATGCCCCGTATGGAGGCCCGCTCCCGACGGATACGGAAATTCGATCAGACTGTAGAACTTCGGGCTCGGCGAGACATCGTCAGCTTCGTAGAGCTTCTCGTCCTGCCATTTTTTCTGCCACTTCGGCTCGATCTTCTTGGGGTCGTAAGGGATTTGCATGGAGATGTATTACAAGCAAATCTTACAAGACAAAACCGGCTTTGCCAAATGCAGCGCCGGTTCGCCATAATCTGAATATTTTGCTATTCCTGCTCCGGCAAGTTCGTTCCTGGCCCGCCGTTCGGGAAATAATCGGGGCCGTTGAGATTGCCGTTGGTCTGCGTGGCGCCGCGCGGCACGATTCCAGTGTCCTGCCCCGTCTGGTTTACCGGAGGATACAATTGAGGATCGATGGTGCGGTCGAAGCACTGCCGTCCCGCTCCATGCGTCCAGACGTCGTTCGAGGCGCCGGGGTACATCGGCGGCACTTCGTTCGCCGCCGGATTGCTCGCCGTGCGGAACGTCGCGCAAAGCTCGAACGAAAGCGCGCCCGTCTGCTTGTATTCATAGCTCGCTCCTGTTTGCGGATCGGCAGGCGCGGCGTAGCTCGCGATCGGATCGTTCAAGGCATCGAGGTTCTGCGGGAGCGCGCCCTTTCTCTGCCAGTACGAGACGATCTCGGATTGAATGCCCATAAGGTCGCTCACGCGGCGGCTGTCGAACTGCGCGTTGCGCTGGGACATGGGAGAGCCCATGACCGCGAAGCCGCCGGCGATCGACGCGAGAATGATAAGCGTCGCCGTCAGCATGAAATTCCGAAGAGCTTTGGACGGGCCGCTCGGATATTTCTTGAGATCATAGATGTAATAGCCGAAGATAAGCCCTGCGACGAGAAGCACAGCAAGCACCTTGAGGACGAAGCGCGCGGTGATCTCCCCGCCGAGGAAGGTGTTTAAGAGCACGATAAGATCGATCATGATCGTGATGCCGGCGATAAAGAGCGTGAAGTAGACGAGCCAGCGGCGCACGCCAAGGGATTTTTTCTCAGGCGCTATCGCATATTCGCGATTGAGCTCCCATGACACGAACCAAAATATGGGGAAGGTCACGACGACCGACGCTATCGACCAGCGGACTGCGGCCGAGTACGGATTGCCGTACGCACCGAAGTAGCCGCCCGCCGACAAGGCGTCCGGAAAGGCGTGATTGATGACCTGGAACAGGAGCGCCAAGAGGCTGAAGGCCGTAATGTAGAGAGT
>DASZYS010000013.1:0-5828 GCA_035545295.1 Minisyncoccota bacterium
CGCCCGTCCACCAGGACCCCCAGGTGACGGATGACGTGATCGACGGCCGGTTAAGAATCAGATGATTCAATGCGCGGGATAAAAATCCCAGCGAGGGCACGATCGTCGACGAGACAAATGCGACAACCATGAACGAGAGCATGTCGCGGAGGCGTTCGAACGACGGATTGAATGAAAGCTTCTTCAGCGCATAAGCGCCGATGACAGCCTGAAGCGTGACGCCCACCGACATGAAAAGGATCGTAACCCACGTTGAGCCGTAGAACATATAGGCCGCGACGGCAGCAAGGAAAACCATCGGCCAGAGCTCGATTCCGCCGATGACGAGGCCCGCCAGGGCGATGCCCGAGGTGGGAGTGAGGATCGCCGGAGCCACGAACGACTGGATGCCGAGAATCGTCGCGCCTATATATGCGAAAAAGAGCAGCAGGCCGATAACGCGCTGGCGGCGCGTGAGGGAGGGAAAACCAGGCCTCAAAGCTGTCATCAATTGGGTGGGCATACGGCTAAATACGGCAATTTCTATCTATCCTCTGCGACGTACATGAAGATTTAATGAGTATAATCCCCAAGGCTGTCCCCGGGTCAAGAGAGCTTTCGTCCGCGCTTCCTCCGGCGGCTCTATCTAGCTAGTTGTCAAAAATATTGACGAGGTAGGCGTCGATATCGCGCTGGTCGAGATCGTAGAAATTCTTCTTTTCGTTGTGGAGATCGGTGGCGAGTTTTATGCCGACGAACCTCCAATGCCACGGCTCGTATTCGTAATATGAGTTTCCTTCCGGGTAGGAGAGGATGAAGCCGTATTTGTACGCATTGTCGAGAAGCCATGCGTAGGCGGGGGTCTTGTCGAAGCCGCTAAGGCTGCCGCCCTGCTTGGAGGTGATGAAGTCGAGCGTCGTGCCGAGCTGATGCTCCGAATATCCCTGATCGGCGGAAAACGCGTTCGCACCGGATCCGTAGGTAACCTCGTAGCTTTCCTTAAGCGCCGCCTGCTGTCCGAAGGAGCGGTAGGCGGATGCGACTTTGAGATCAATATTGTCATCCTCCGCGGCGCCCATAAGGCGGGCGAAAAACGGAAGGGCGCCCGAATGTATCTGGAGCTTTCTCGACGGATCCTCGAGATATTGCGAGGGAATGGGCGAGAGGGAGGACGGAATGTAATTCTCGTTCAGGAAATACACCTTCGAATATTTTGCGAGAAGCTCGGGGTCGGTTTCGGAAAGCTTTTGGAGCGTCCCGACAGTATCAGCGATGCCGCTTATCCGTCCTTCGAATGAATCGTTGCGCTCTTTCTCCGCGGCATACGCCGAAGTGAGCGAAGCGTTTTCCGTCGTCGCGACGGAGAGCGACTGATTGAGATTGCCGATCTGATTTTCAAGCTCAAGCTCCGAGGCATTCCAATCGCTCGTTTTGCGGGCAAGTTCGATCGAGCTCCTCATATAGAAGAACGCGAACGCGCATGCGGCCGCCGCGCAAAAAATAATCCATATAATGAGCGCTTTGCGCGCTCCTTCCGCCTCTTCCGTAGCCATTGTGATACAGTATAGCACGGCAGAGTTCGCGGAAACGACCGCGATTTTAGCAGGAAAAATAACGGCTGAGTTCGAGGCTGTCAACCTCAGCATAACTTCATTCAGCCGGAGTATAGATAAAGGGCCATGAAAATAGCACAAATCGCACCGATTATTGAACGCGTTCCTCCGAAAAAGTACGGAGGCACCGAAAGGGTGGTTCACGCATTGACCGAGGAGCTGGTCCGCAGGGGCCATGAAGTGACGCTTTTTGCGAGCGGCGATTCAGAAACGACAGCGGAGCTTTTCTCAGTTTATCCGAGGGCGCTCCGCGAAGCGCGCCTAACAGACCTCTATGGCATGAATGTGTATACGACGATGAACATCGGCGTTGCCTACGAGCGCCAGCATGAGTTCGACATTATCCACGACCACAACGGCTACGCCTCGCTTCCTGCCGCGAACATGTCCGACACTCCCGTCGTCATGACGTATCACGGCCCGTTCAGCCCCGAAGTCCGGACGGTCTTCCAGACGCTCCGCAAGCCGAACGTCGTCACCATTTCCTGGGCCCAGGCGAAGTACGCGCCGAACATCAACCACGCGGGCACTGTCTACAATGGGCTCGATATGGACGCCTATCCGTTTTCCGCGACGCACGAGGGCTACCTTCTCTTCGTCGGAAGGATTTCCGAGGAGAAGGGCGTCCACAACGCCATTCATGCGGCGCAGTACCTCAATCTTCCGCTTATCATCGCGGCGAAGCTCGATCAGGCGGACCTTCAGTATTTCAACAATCATATCAAGCCGTTCCTCTCCGACGAGATCCGCTGGATCGGCGAAGTCGACGTGGCCGAGCGCAACGCGCTCATGTCCAAGGCGATGGTGATGCTCCATCCGGTAGGCTGGCCGGAGCCATTCGGCCTCACAATGATCGAAGCGATGGCCTGCGGCTCGCCGGTCATCGCGTTCAACCGCGGCTCCATTCCGGAAGTGGTAAAGGACGGCGAAACCGGCTTCGTGGTGAACGACGTCGAGGAAATGATCGACGCTATCGGCAGATTGAATGAGATCGACCGCGCCAAGTGCCGCGAATACGCGCTCACGAACTTCAACCATCGGAAAATGACCGACGGCTATCTCGAGATATACGAACGCCTCATCGCGGAGAAGAAAAATGGCGAAGCGAAGTAGGTTTTTTTCACAAGCTTTCCCGAAGAACGGGCCTCTTGGTGGTATACTAACTCCATAAGGCCTTCAACTGATGAATAAGAAGCTTGTGTTCCCAGTTATGATTCTCGTTCTCGCGGCAATCGTCGCGGGCGTGAGCCGCATCGCGCGCGGAGGCGGCGGCATCTTCGCGCTTTTTGAGCCGCATGGCGCCATCGCCGCGCAGGAATCGCACATCATCATTATCGCGGTCGCGCTCATGTTCGCGGTCGCCATTCCTACGTTCATTTTTCTGCTCTACGTGGTTGCGAAATACCGCGACGACAACACGAAAGCGCCGTACCGGCCGGAAGAAAGGGGAGGGAAGAAAGCCGCCGCCTTTTTGTGGGGCGTTCCGGCGCTTCTCATCCTCGTTATTGCCGTCATGAACTGGCATACGACGCACGAGCTCGATCCGTACAAGCCGCTCGACTCGACAACGGCGCCGATTACCGTGCAGGTCGTTTCCTTGAGGTGGAAGTGGCTCTTCATTTACCCCGAACAGCATATCGCCACGGTGAATTTCCTCGAAATTCCCGACAACACGCCGGTCAATCTCGAACTCACGTCGGACGCGCCGATGAATTCATTCTGGGTACCCCAGCTCGCGGGGCAGATGTATTCGATGGCGGGAATGTCGACACAGCTCCATTTCATCGCCGATGAGCCTGGTGATTTCCAGGGCCGTGCGGCGGAAATCAACGGCCCGGGCTTTGCCGGCATGTCGTTTACGGTGCGCGCCGCGTCTGCCGATGATTTCGCGCACTGGGTCGACACGGTGCGGAATTCGCACAAGGCGCTCACGGCGGAAGAGTACGCGAAGCTTGCTCTGCCGAGCGAGTACGTGCCGGCGGCGTATTACGCGTCCGTGCCGGACGATATGTATAATATGATCATGGGAAAATACATGAGCCCGACCACTGTCGCCATGGCATCGGACGGAGGCGGCGCGATGCAGGGAATGAAAATGAGGTGATAAAATTTTCAATTTGCAATTCTTAATTTTCAATCAATTTATCAATATTCAATTTTCAAGGAATTACAGATTTTCATTTGCGACATTGAAGCATTGAAAATTCATTGAAAATTGCAAATTGAAAATTTAAAACTATCATGTTCGGCCGACTTACATTAGACGCCTTGCCTCACGAATGGTTTACCATCGGAGGAACGGCCTCGATCATCGGAGGCGCGATCGTCATCGCTGCCCTTCTCACGTACTACAAGCGATGGAAGTGGCTGTGGCGCGAGTGGCTCACGTCGACCGATCCGAAGAAGATCGGCATCATGTACATCGTCGTCGCCATGGTGATGCTCTTCCGCGGCGCGCTCGATGCGGGAATGATCTGGCTCCAGCAGTCGCTCTCGTCGGGCATGTCGCACGGCTATCTCGATCCGTACCATTTCCAGCAGATCTTCACGGCGCACGGCGTGATCATGGTCTTCTTTGTCACGACCGGCTTCCTCTTCGGCATGATGAATTTCATCCTGCCGCTTCAGATCGGCGCGCGCGACGTGGCCTATCCGCTCTTGAACACGCTCTCGTTCTGGCTCTACGTCGCGGGGGCGATCCTCGCCAATATGTTTTTCATGTTCGGCGGGGAATTCGCCGCGGCAGGCTGGCTTTCGGTGCCGCCGCTCTCCGAGCTTGCGTACAGCCCGGGCGTCGGCGTCGACTATTGGATATGGACGCTCCAGGTTTCGGGTCTCGGCAGCCTCCTTTCCGGCATCAACCTTCTCGTTACGACGCTCAAGATGCGCGCTCCCGGCATGACGCTCCGCAAGATGCCGATGTTCGCCTGGGCGAGCGTCTGGAGCAACCTTCTCGTCATTACCGTTTTTCCCGTTCTCACGATGACGCTCTTCCTCCTGACGCTCGACCGCACGCTCGGCATGCATTTCTTCACCTCGGACATGGGCGGCAATCCCATGATGTACATCAATCTCATCTGGTCGTGGGGCCATCCTGAGGTTTACATCCTCATGATTCCGCAATTCGGCATGTTCTCGGAGATCGTAAGCGTGCTGAGCGGCAAGAAGCTCTTCGGCCGCACGTCGCTCATGGCCGCCGCCGCCGCCATCACGATCCTTTCCGGATTTGTCTGGCTCCACCATTTCTTTACGATGGGCGCGGGCGCCGACGTGAACGCCTTCTTCGGCATCATGACCGGCATTATCGCCATTCCGACGGCGGTGCAGATCTTCAACTGGATCGGCACGATGTGGCGCGGCCGCATCCGCCTCGCGACGCCGATGTACTGGTTCTTGGGCTTCGTCCTTACGTTCACTATCGGCGGCATTGCCGGCGTGCTTCTCGGCATTCCGGGCGCCGATTTCGAGCTCCACAACAGCCTTTTCCTCGTAGCTCACTTCCATACCATGCTTATTGGCGGCGCGCTCTTCGGAATTTTCGCCGGCATCGCATACTGGTTCCCGAAAGCCGCGGGCTGGAAGCTCAATGAGCGCGTCGGCCGCTACGCGTTCTGGTGCTGGCTTGTCGGCCTTATTACCTCGTTTACTCCGCTTTATATCTTAGGATTCATGGGCGCGACGCGCCGCCTCGACCACTATGACGCGAGTCTCGGCTGGCAAGGGCTTTTCATCGTGGCGGCATGCGGCTTCGTCATTTTGGGACTCGGCGCTCTGCTCCAGCTCGTTCAAGTGGGCGTAAGTTTTCGTCAGCGCAGAAAGAACCGCGACACGACAGGCGATCCGTGGGGAGGCCGCACGCTCGAATGGGCCGTTTCCTCGCCTCCGCCGTTCTACAATTTCGCAGTAATTCCGCGTGTCAGATCGGCCGAACCGCTTCTCGATATGCATGATGATGCTGCCTCCGCCGGGACGGCCGCCGTAAAGTATGAAGACATCGAAATGCCGAAGAACACTCCCATGGGCATCTATCTTTCCGGTCTTGCGTTTTTGATCGGCTTCTCGATGGTGTGGCACATCTGGTGGCTTGCGATCCTAAGTGTCGCGGGCGTCATCGTCTGCATCGTGCGGCGCACGCTCGATGAGGAAACCGAGTACGTCATTCCCGCCGCCGAAGTCGAACGGATGGAGAGGGAAGGCTTAACGATGTACGATCCGAACCCGTATGCATAACGAAAC
>DASZYS010000014.1:0-9633 GCA_035545295.1 Minisyncoccota bacterium
GCTTCTGCGCAAGCCGCAGCGGCTTCGCGAATCGCATCCCAAATTCCAAACCTTAATAACGTGTCTTGAATTGCATCCGACCTAGATCCTTGGAGCATTCTCTTCTGGTCTTGAGATTTTTCAAATAAATATGCTAGGGTAGGGGAAGAAGTGCACTTCGGCGGGTTCTCCTTGTTGGGCGGCTTGCGGGGGAGAACCTGCCCCGAAATTCTATATGATTATAAATAAACGGCCATATCAGGCCGTTTTTTCGTTATTTTAGTTCGATTCCAGCTATATTTGCAAAAAAGCACTTCTTTTGATATAGTTTTTCCGCACTGTTTCAAGCTGTCGGTTGCCTTCACGGCTCAAGTTTCCAAGCTAACAGCTGACAGAATTTGCGAAACAAATCCCTTGATTAACTAATAGAATCTTCGAAGCCGGATGCGATTCGAGGCGCGACTGAGCATTGCGACCAAGCTGTATGAGTAATACTGCGCGGGAGCGGGCGGAAGGAGCAACAAAGAAGCGCGCCGGATGCGGAGATTATATACAATGAAAGCTGAAATTCATCCTGAATACTACCCCGACGCGAAGGTCTATTGCGCCTGCGGCGCCACGTACACGATCGGCTCCACCAAGAAGGAGATCCACGTGGAAATTTGCAGCGCGTGCCATCCGTTCTACACCGGCGAGTCCAAGACCATCGACGCCGCGGGACGCGTCGAGCGCTTCAAGGCCCGCAAGGCCGCAGCCGCAGCCGCTCCTAAGAAGGAGAAGAAGGCCAAGGTAAGGAAGTCGGAAGAGGAGTAGTAAACAAAAAGCCGCGCATCATATTTCTCTGAAAAGAGGTATTATGAAGGTGCGGCTTTTTGTATAAGTTAAAATGCAAAATTCAAAAGGCAAAATTACAAGTAAAAATTTAAAAGTTTCCGAAATTACAAGATTTTCATTTTTAAATTGCGATTTTGATTTTTGAATTTTGACTTTTGAATTTCATATGGAAGACCAAGAAAAATACAAATCAAACCCAAAGACAACGTATTTGGCGCAGATGTGGCAGAAACTCCATGACGATGAAATGGAGGTTTTGAAAATGTCCGAAAACGATCCTTCGATGAGGGATCTTGCCGCCGATGAGCTGAAAAATCTCCAGGAACAGCAGAGCGCGCTTCTCCGGCAAATGGACGACATTTTGAAGAGCGAAGCCGAAGAGGAGGAATTTCCCAACGAGATCGTGCTTGAGGTTCGCGCCGGAGCGGGCGGGGAGGAGGCGGCGCTCTTCGCCGAAGAGCTCGCAAACATGTATCAGAAATACGCGGCTTCCAAAGGCTGGGGCTGGAAAGTCGTCGACGAGTCGCCCTCGGCGCTCGGCGGCTACAAGGAGGCATCATTCGAGGTGCGCGGCAAGGACGTCTACAAGATTCTCCGCTTCGAGACCGGCGTTCACCGCGTTCAGCGCGTGCCCGCGACCGAGAAGCAGGGCAGGGTGCACACTTCAACCGCGTCAGTCGCCATTCTTCCCATCCGCAAGAAAGTGAAATTTATCCTGAATCCCGCCGAGCTCGAATTCGAAACGTCTCGCGGCGGCGGCAAGGGAGGCCAGAACGTGAACAAGGTTGAAACGGCGGTGCGCGTCATCCACAAGCCGACCGGCCTCTGGGTCCGCGCCACCGCCGAGCGAAGCCAGGGCGCCAACAGGGAAATGGCGCTCGCCATCCTTTCCGCGAAGCTCGAGGCATTGAAGGAAGAGGAGGAGGCGAAGAAGTTCGCCTCGGAGCGAAAGGGGCAGATCGGCACCGGCGACCGCTCCGAGAAGATCCGTACGTACAATTTCCCGCAGAACCGCGTTACCGACCATCGCATCAAGGAGTCATGGCATAACATCGAGCAGATCATGCTGGGACAGATCGACGATATTGTCGAGGCGCTTCAGAACGCCACTTCCTTCTCCGAAACAGACGATGATGAGGAATAATATGGAGCGGGAAGCGGAATGGCTTCTGCGCGACAAGTACGACGGCGTCGAGACTCCCGAATATCATAAAGATCTTGAGCGGCTCGCGGCGGGCGAGCCATTGGCGTATACAATAGGCTGGACGCCGTTTTTGAATACGAAAATTTTTCTCGATTCCAGGCCGCTCATCCCAAGGCCCGAAACCGAATATTGGGTCGGAAACGCGATTGCCGAAGCCGAAAAGAATTCCAAGCCGCTCAAAATTCTCGACCTTTGCGCCGGGTCGGGCTGCATTGGCGTCGCTGTTCTCAAGGCGTTGCCGAATTCCACTGTCGATTTTATCGAGATCGATCCGGCGCATCACCCGCTTATCGCGAAAAATATCCGTGAGAATAGCATCGATGAGTCTCGCACAAGAATTTTGGGCGGCGATCTTTTTGAAAACGCAGGTACCGGCTACGATCTCATCCTTTCCAATCCGCCGTATATCGATCCCGCGCTCCAGCGTACCGATGGAAGCGTCTTGAATCACGAGCCGCATCTCGCGCTCTTCGGCGGCGAAAGAGGAATGGAAATCATTGAGCGAATCATCGCGGACGGCCCAGCGCATCTTGCTCTCGGCGGCACACTCTACATCGAACATGAACCCGAACAGGCTGAAGCGATTGCGAAGCTCCTGCCTGGCTCTGTTCAGCTTAAGGATCAATTCGGTTTGATTCGCGTAACGCGTTATAAAAAGTAATTAGTAGATATCCATACGTGAAGGTTTTTGATCTGTGAGATCCCGCAATACTTTACTTAATCGGAGTAAATATAATCAAAAAATGAACGCAAAAAAATTATTTTTAATAATCTTTATCGTCTTATTTTTAATTCTTTCCGCGGGTTTCGTTTTTTGGAACAAGCAGACATCTAAACCAGCAATAAATATCTCAGGTTCCCAGCAAAATTCAGAAAATGTCATAGGAGAAGAATCAACCACTACTACCAGCTTCTTAGGGTACTATCTCACAAATAATTCTGTAGCTGGAAAGCCGAAAGAATGTTCCATATTCGTTATTCCCAAGAGCAGTGATCCTCTATTTGATTTTTTCTCTGAAATGGTACAACAAGGAAATACAGTAAATTCAATCGACTCTAAAGGCGATCTGTTTCTTAATGTTGATCTTGCGAATGTTTCCACAGTTGATAAGGCAAGAGTCGTATCGTCAACAGAAAGCAATCCTATTATATTGGACGTTCAAAAGAAAAGAATGGAAGGGAAAGATGCTGGACCGTGTACTTCCTTTGTGGACATTCTTTCTGTCGAAGTGCCAAGCTAATCTGGAAGCTAAATTCGGGCAATATGCCAGGTTGCAAAGTTCTAAAATACCTGTTACTATAGCCCGGTAATTGCTTGGCGGATTTACCGTGCCGGAGGCCGTTTTTTGCAAGGGCCGAAGGTGTAAGGATCCGAAATTCCAGGCTTTTATTTAATAACCAGAGCGATAATTTCGCTCGAAAACTTGTAACGGGAATTACTATGTCAGAAGCAACTACCACCAACCCCAAGGTTGAAGAGCTCTTCAAGGCGGGAGCTCACTTCGGATTCGTGCGCTCAAGGCGCCATCCGTCGGCAAAGCCTTTTATCTACGGCACCAAGAACCGCATCGAGATTTTCGATCTCGAGAAGACGGCGGAGGAGCTCGATAAGGCGGCATCATATATCAAGGAAATCGCAAAGGGGAATGGCACTGTTCTCTTCGTCGGCGGCAAGAGCGAGGCGCGCGAGGCTATCAAGAGCGCCGCGGAGTCTCTCGATATGCCGTACGTCGCCGGTCGCTGGATCGGCGGCACCCTTACCAACTTCTCCGAAATCAAGAAGCGCGTCGCGAAGCTCGAGGATCTCACGAACCAGAAGCAGAAAGGCGAGCTCGCCAAGTACACCAAGAAGGAGCGCCTGCTCATCGATCGCGAGATCGAGAACCTCCACAGGTTCTTCTCCGGCCTCGCCAATCTCAAGGACAAGCCCGCGGTGATGTTCGTCATCGATGCCAAGCACGAGCATATCGCCGTGGCGGAAGCGAAGACCATGGGCGTGCCCGTCGTGGCGCTCTGCGGTTCGGATTGCAATTTCGGCGAAGTCGACTACGCAATTCCGGGCAACGACTCGTCGGTTCCGAGCGTCAAATATTTCGTCGAGCGCATCGCCGCCGCCTACAAGGAAGGCAAATCGGAAAAAGCGGGAGCATAATCAGCGAATTTTCAATTTCTAATTTCCAATTTTCATTGAATGCTCAATGAATCAATACCGTTGTGGAAACGCTTGAAAATTGTAAAATTGTAAATTGATTGAAAATTTAAAATTGATAATTGAAAATTTAAAACTATGGCTACTATCACTACGGAAATGATCAAAGAGCTCCGTGATAAAACTGGCGGCGTTTCGGTCATGCAGTGCAAGAAGGCGCTTGAAGAGGCGGGAGGCGACATGGAGAAGGCGCTCGTCATCATCCAGCGCGCTTCGAAATCGGCGGCGCTCAAGAAGGCCGACCGCACCCTTGGCGCCGGCGTCGTCCAGTCGTACATCCATTCGACCGGCAATATCGGCTCGCTCGTGCTTCTTTCCTGCGAGACGGACTTCGTGTCCCGCAACGAAGAGTTCAAGACCCTTGCCCGCGATATCGCGATGCATGTCGCCGCGGCCGATCCCCAGTATTTGAAGACCGAGGACATTCCCGAGGCCGACAGGAAGAAGGCGGAAGAAGTCCTTGCGGAGGAAATCGGCGACAAGCCCGAGGACATGAAGGCGAAGATTCTCGAAGGCAAGCTCGCATCATACTTCCAGGAGAAGGTGCTCCTCGAGCAGCCGTTCATCAAAGATCCGGAGCGCACCATCGGCAATCTCGTCGAATCGGCGATCCAAAAGTTCGGAGAAAAGGTGGAACTCACGCGATTTGTCAGATTTACGGTGTAATTACGCGGTAATTTTACCTGTTGAAAAGACCCCTTCGGGGGTCTTTTTCATGATATACTTATGAAGTACCGGAACACGGTAGAATTTAGCATGTAAGAAACGGATACGGCGCGTCCCCCACGTTTTCGGCGCCCGCATCCCCAATGTATGCAAACAATATTCATTGTCTCCGCGTCGATTATCTTCGCGATGATCGCGCTCCGAGCCCTTGAGCTTAAATTTCAGCGGCCTATCATTCTCGCTCACCTGAGCTGGCCGGCGGATAAGCGCTTGAGGGTCTATTACAAGAAGTTTCGTCATTATCTCGACGAACGTATCAAGACGAGGATCGATGCCTTCGCCGAGCGGCTTAAGGAAAGGGCGAACGCCTATCTCGAGCAGGCGCGCCTTGGCGGCGCGGAATACGCCCTGAGCCTTCAGGAATCGCTTCGCGGCAAGAAAGCCCTCTCCCGCGGTTCGGTCTCGTTCTTCCTTCTCAACATTTCCGACTACAATATTGAGAAGAAGAAGGGTCCTGATCCGGCTCTCATTGCCGAATCGATGCCTCTCGAAGGAACGGAAGCACTCCAATAGCAGATGCAAAATATCGCGGCGAAAGCCCCGATATTTTCGTTTGTCATTTCGATAATGAGCTTGTATACTCATTTTGCCAGCCAGCATAGCTCAGTTGGTAGAGCAATAGTTTTGTAAACTATAGGCCGTGGGTTCGAATCCCTCTGCTGGCTCAATTTGAAAGATTTTTAATGCGTGGCGGTTAAAGGTTTAGCCGCGTGTTCATCAAAAGGAGATTTGAGCGCCGTTTGAAACGGGCTGGGGATGCCGCGGATATCGTCTCGATGGAGCGCATGGAGCCACCTTTCTTTCGGCTGGATGCGGGGCGTATGGTCGCGCACCGGAGCGGCGGCCTTCTTCGCGAAGAGGGAGGGGAGGGAATCGAAGGCCGTTTCTCCCAACGAGTCGAGCGTGACGCTTCGGTCGTAGAAGTCGCGTGCTCGGAGCGCATGCCATTCATACTGGGCTCCGTCGCCAACGTTAAAAAATTTCCATGCCTGCCGCCCCAGCCTGGAAACATATTCCTTGAGACGAATGGAGAGCGGGATGTGGGCGGCGGGCGGAGTCATGCAGAAACTTTAGCAAACACATGCTGAAGTTTTGATTAATTCCGGCCCGCGATCGGAATCATGGAATTTTTCTTGACACCAAGCACGGCAGTGTAGTACCCTGCGGACAGGAGAAAAGCTCATGATAGAACACGCGAGAAAGACTGCAGCAATCCGCTCAGCCCACTTCAGCTCAGAGCACGCAAACGGAAGATCGTATATTCCATTGCGGCTCATTGCGTTTATTCTCGCCGCGCTGCTCTGGTTCGCTTGCATCGTTTCCTTTTTCAGGTATGCCGCTCCCATGCTGCATATCCCACTCGTTCATTCATTCCTTATCGACCTGGTATTTGCCGCAATCCTTTCGCTCGCGGCAGCTGCCGTCTCTTGCTTATATGTGCGCCGTTCAATGCGCTCATTCGAAGAGATTCCGAGCTAAAACAGATCGACCGCACAAAACCGCCCGCGAAGCTTACGCTTCGCGGGCGAATTTTATCGTAATCTTTCTAATCTTTTATTTCTTCGTTGTCGAGGAAGTCGTTGCGGTGGTCGAGGTTGCTTCCGTCGTGCTTGCGCGGAGCGCCTTGATCTCGGGAATGATGCGCTCGATGTCGTCGGTCGACTGGAAGCCGTAGTAGACCTTGCCGTTCAAAATCATCGCGGGGAGCGTCGGCTCCACGCCGTAGAGCGAGATGAGCGTGCGGAGGGCGGAGAGATTGAGGTTGTAATCGAAGGAGTAGATGCGGAGTTCGGGGTAATCCTGGCGCATCTGGGTGAGCACGTAGCCGGTCTTCTCGCATTCGGGGCAGTCGCCGTTGTTCGAGTAGAAGTAAAGGATGAAGATCGGCTTCACGTCGCACTTGTCGGCGATCTTCTGCATGAGGATGTAATCCTTGATCTCGAGGATCGAGTAGTACTCCTTGAGCGTGATCACTTCCGGATCGTCGGGACTGCGGTTCGATTCCATGTACGAGAGCTGTTCGGCGATGGAGTTGAGTTCCTTGGAAAGGGCGGAATTGCCGAGATCCTCGCATGATACCTGGCCGAGAAGGTCGAACTGCGTTTCGGACGACTGGAGGTCGATCGAGATCTGATCCTGGATCGAGCGCATCTCGGAAATCCTCTTCTGGTTGAGGTAGTTCGAGGCGAAGAACGCCAGGACGAATATGACTGCCGTGATCGCGAAAGCGAACCAGTATTTTTTTGCTCCGAATTTATCCATCCTGTAGTGAAATTTCAGGTCGTTCGCGCGTACGCGAACTGTCCTTGATATCTTTACGCTTGTTTAGATTGAAGTATAAGGTACCATAGCAGATTTTTACAAGTAAGCGCAACCTGAAATTCTACTACAGGATCCATGATTCTTATAGATCTACCGCCACTTGGTCGAGCGCGAGAACGCGAGGTTATACACCGACTTTGCAAGCCACAGCGGAGCGATAAACGAATACAGCACGAGGAAGTAGACGAGATCGCGTCCCCAGCCGATCTTCCCGTCCGCCACCTTCCGCGAGAGGAGGATGAGGGCAGTCGTGATGATGAAGAGGGAAAGGCCGATGAACGAGATCACCTCCGTATTGATATAGAACCACTGGAGGTCCCAGCTCCAATGAAAATGGAGGCCGACCGTCTGTATCTGCACGATGCGCTTGGCGAACGATTGCGCCGTAGCGATGACGGTCGCGGTGGTGAAGTAGAGGGCGGAGAAGATGGTCAAGGTCGCCATCGGCAGGACGAGCATGCCGAGATAGCCATGCTTGCGGTTGAAGAAAAGGCGCTTGTACTCGATGATGTTCTTGAGGAATCCGTATGTCCAGCGGAGGCGCTGCTTATAGAGCTTCTTCAGGGTCTTCGGCGCCACGGTGTAGACGTAGGCGCGGTGGGCGTTCACGATCTTGTAGTTGTTCGCCTGCATGCGGAGCGCCAGTTCGAGGTCTTCGGTATTATGGGCATGGCGGTAGGGACCGAGATTTTTGAAGACGTCGCGGCGGAAGATCGAGAGCGGCCCCGGCGTCACATAGAGAGCATCGATGAGCGAAAGCACCTTGCGGATGAAAATGCCCCATGCGTACTCGACCTTCTGGATGAGCTGGATGACGGACGTCGGATTGTGCACCTTGATCGACGGCACGACTGACATCACTTTCGGATCATCGAAAAACGGCATGATCTCGTTCAAGGCCTGCGGATCGACGAACGAGTCGGCATCAAGGCAGCCAACGAATTCGCTGTCGCTTCGCTCGAGGCCGTAATTCAAGGCCGTGTATTTGCCGCCGTTCGGCTTCTTGGCGATCTTTACCTGGGGATTCCCGGTGAAGCTCTGGAGCACCTCCCAGGTGCCGTCGGTCGAGCCGTCGTCGACCACGAGGACGGAAAGCTTGTCCTTCGGATAGTCGAGCGCGAGAAGAGAATTGACCGTACCGGAAACAGTCTTTTCCTCGTTCCAGACCGGCACCATGATAGTGACTGTCGGGTGGCTGGTAAGCGTTCTCATGCCGCCCGCCTCATCAACTTCCTCCTGCCGCTCAAAATACGTTATAAGCAAAAAAACCTCGAAATAGAGGGATAAAAAGAGGAAAATATAGACGATTGCAGTGGTAAAGGTGGCCATGTGGGGGATGGGCGAATCAGGAACAATCTTACCATTTTTGAAGCTCTTCTTCAATAGCGGAGCCGTTTTTTGGGAAGGCTACTCGAGCCTTGCCGAGAGAGCGCCTGCGTTGCCGTTTGGGGCCCGAGTCCTTATAATGGGGCCTATGAATGAATCTCCGGAACGGAAGGGCCATCTCCATCCGATCACCCAGGTAACGAGGCGGATCGCCTCGATTTTCGACGAACTCGGCTTTGAGGTGGCAGAGGGTCCTGAGATCGAGGAGGAATTCTATAACTTCGACGCTCTCAATATCCCCGGCGACCATCCGGCCCGCGACATGTGGGATACTTTTTGGCTCAAACCCTTGAACGCCCGCAAGCTCCTCCGGACCCATACCTCTCCCGTGCAGGTGCGCTATATGGAGAAAAACCGGCCGCCGATCAGAATCATCGCGCCCGGCAAGACCTTCCGCCAGGAAGCGACCGACGCGACGCACGAGGCGCAGTTCTATCAGATCGAAGGATTGATGATCGATGAGAAGACGAGCCTCGCGGATTTGAAGGGCGTGCTCGAAAACTTTTTCGAGAAGCTTTTTGGAACGAAAACTAACGTGAGATTGCGCGCGAATTACTTTCCATTCGTCGAGCCCGGCGTTGAAGTGGATATGTCGTGCTTTAAGTGCGGAGGAGCGGGATGCAACGTTTGCAAGCACAAAGGATGGATCGAGATCATGGGAGCGGGAATGGTGCATCCGAAGGTTTTGCAGGCCGTCGGCATTGATCCCAGAAAATATCAGGGGTTCGCGTTCGGCGGCGGTATCGACCGACTCGCCATGCTTAAATTCGGCATTGATGACGTGAGGCTTTTCTACAATGGCGATTTGCGCGTCATAAATCAGTTCTAAGATGAAAGTTTCCTATAATTGGCTCAAGACATATTTCGATATCGAATTGCCCGAACCTCAAAAAATCGCGGACGTTTTCAATATGAACGTCTTTGAGATCGACGATCTGGAAAATTTGCCGAATGGAGATGCGATAATCGATAT
>DASZYS010000015.1:0-8730 GCA_035545295.1 Minisyncoccota bacterium
TTAAAAACCGCCCCGTGAAGAAGCGCTGAGCGCTTCTTCACGGGGCGGTTTTCATATTAAATTTAAACGCCCAAACCTTGAAGACTTGATACGTACGTATTCATGAAGAAGGGGATGACGAAGCCCATGGCGAGAAGCGGAAGCACGAAAAGGGCTACGGTGATGATGAGCGTCCAAAGAAAATACTTCCGAAGCTTGTCGACCGTCGCGTTCATTTCGATGATTCTCGACTCGAGGACATCGATTTTCTTTGAGATTTCTTCATCCATCCTGTAGTGAAATTTCAGGTCGTTCGCAATGCGAACAATTCCCGAGTTATGCCAATAATTTCATTAAAAATTTTTCCGCATATCCTATAGTTCACTGGCTACCTTTAAAATCTGAAATTCTACTACAGGACCATGTCCGTAGTATATCACGAGGGTCCGCGCCCCTTCCGTCCTGGACAAAGGGAAGCGGACACGCTATCCTTATTCGGAATTCGGGCAAACTATTTCGGCAATCTAACTAAATTAACCAATCCATGGAAGAGACAATCACCGCATCCGCCGTTCCGGAAGCTTCCGGGGGAGCGCCGTCGGGAGAAACTAGCGCATTCCGAAAATGGGGCCCGCTCGCCGTCCTTTCCCTCGCCCTCGCGATCATTATCATCGACACGACGGTCCTGAATGTCTCGCTCTCGACCATCATCGAGGAGTTCGGCACGACGATCCAGAGCCTCCAGTGGGTGATCACCCTTTATTCGCTCATTCTCACCGCCTTTACCATTACCGGCGGCCGCCTGGGCGACCTTTTCGGCCGCAGGCGCATGTTCGTCGTAGGCGCGGTGATTTTCGCCGTCGGCTCCTTCATTACCTCGATAAGCCATGGCGTCGGCGTGATGATTCTCGGCGAAGCGGTCGTGGAAGGCCTGGGCGCGGCGCTCATGATGCCCGCCACCGCTTCGCTTCTCCTCACCAACTACAAGGGCCGCGACCGCAGCACCGCCTTCGGCGTGTGGGGCGGCGTCGCCGGAGCCTCGTCCGCGATCGGCCCAATCCTCGGCGGCTATTTCACCTCGAACTTCTCGTGGCGCTGGGCGTTCCGCATCAATGTCTTTGTCGTTATCGCGGTTGTCATCGGGTCGTTTCTCATCAAGGAGGCGCGCGATACCGAGCACAGGCCGAGCCTCGATTGGATTGGAATCATTCTCTCGTCGCTCGGGCTCTTGCTCATCGTGTTCGGCGTTATCGAATCCTCGACCTACGGCTGGTGGATCGCGTCGGCGCCCTTCGCCTTGGGCTCCCGCACGTTCACATTCTTCCACAATCTCTCAATTACCGTGCTCGCCATCGACTGGGGCGTCGTCTTTCTCGCGCTCTTTATCCTGTGGGAGCTTCGCGTTACGGCGAAGGGCAAGCTTCCTCTCGTTTCCATGAAGCTTTTCGAAAACAAACAGTTCACTTCCGGCGCGGTGACGATGATGGTGATCTTCCTCGGGCAGTCGGGCATGTTCTTTACGATGCCGATCTTCTTCCAGGCGGTGCGCGGCTTGGACGCCCTCCATACCGGCCTCTCGCTTCTGCCGCTCTCGCTCGCGGTTCTTGTCGCGGCGCCGCTTTCCGGCGGGGTCTTCGCGCGCCGCTTCACGCCGAAGCGTATCGCCCAGGCGGGAATCCTCATCGATATCGTCGCGTTCCTCGTGCTCTTTTGGACGATCTCGATCTCATCATCCGTTTGGACGCTTCTTCCCGGCCTCTCGCTCTTCGGCATTGGCATGGGGCTTCTCATGGCCCAGCTTTCCAATATCACGCTCTCCGCGGTTCGCACCGAGGAAGCGGGGGAGGCGTCGGGCGTCAATAACACCTTCCGCCAGCTCGGCGGCACGCTCGGCACCGCGATCATCGGCGCGATTCTCCTCTCGACCCTCGCTTCGGGTGTTTCGAACGGCGTCGCGAAAAGCGCTGTTATTCCCGCCGATATGAAGCCGCAGATCTCCGCGGCGCTTGCGGAGCAGTCGGGCTCGATTGAATTCGGCGGAGCCTCCGGCCTGGAAGGGCGGCTTCCCGCCAATGTGAGCGCCGAAGTCTCGACGATCGTGAAGCAGGCGACGGTCGACGGCAACAAGGATGCGTTCCTCTATGCCGCGCTCTTCGCCGCCCTCTCTTTCCTCGTATCATTCCTCCTGCCGAACAAGAAGAATATCGAGCATCCTGAGGAAGCCGCAGCCGCAGCTCCCGCGGATCACTAAAGAAAATCAAAAATTAAAGAAAAAACCGCTCGAACGGCTTGCGTCGTTCGGGCGGTTTCGAATTTTTCAGCACAGCTCTATTGGCAGCTGCACTGGGCCAACTATTTCCTTAAAGTGCTGTTCCGCATTTTCCAGGCGGTCAATATATCGTTTGTGCGATGAAGGGGGCAGGACAATGCGCACGGTGTCGAGGTTGGTCCGGGCCAAACCTAAGCATTGTTCCAGCCGAGCGGTTAATTTTCGCGTGGCCTCCGCGTTATTCCGAGCTTTTCTAAGCCTGTCACTAAGAATTGATTCCGCCTCTTTCAGAGCGAGGCAGAAAGACTCCTCTTTGTGCATTGAAGAACTCCTTTACGTGGAATATTATGTTATTATTATTAACAAAAGTCAACAATACTTTCCAAAAATATACACTAGTGGAGTAATTTAGTTTCTGTCTATCCACGCAATTGCCTGGTTGAACTGAGTAGGATTAAACATTGTGCCGGAAACGGCAAGCCCGGTTTCTCGCAGGTTTTCCACCCGCCGTTTGATGCGTTCACGTTCGTCGTTCCACTCTTTGGAATCAAAAGGAAACGCATTCGATCCGTAAAAACCGATGATAATTCTCTTTTTCGTCATCGGAAGGAGAGTTGTTTCAATGAGCGAAGTCCATTCCGCATCTCGTACGTCCCAGTTTCCGGGAAAGTTCCAGTACGTAAAATCGTAATGATCAGGGAAGCCGAACGAAGGGAACTCTGCAATATTCCGCACGTCCATTCTTAAAAAGTGATCCGCGCATGCGGGGAATAGCTCCTGCGCTTTTCGGATAAAATCCTCATTGATATCGATACCGTAAGGGATCAGATCAAAACCCGTCCACTCCTGAAGCGAGCGGAGGAAAAATCCGCCTGCGCATCCGATATCGAGTATGGTTCCATTTCCTGGAATGACCTGTGCGATAAATTTTCTTTTGTCTTCCCATTCCCGTACGCTGCTTCCAGGCGAACAGTTATATTCCATGAGCTCGGCAAATGCGCTTGAGTCGGAAATGAGATCATTGAATTCTGTCGATGAATGGTGCATGGGATAAGACTATTTTTTCGTGAGTCTCTGCCAGGCGCGCTTGAGCGCCTCGCGGTTTTCCTTCTCCTTCAATATATGGATTATGGGCGGAAGTGCCGAGAGCACGATGATAAGGGCGACGATGGGCAGGAGATAATGGTCGATATCGGGAATCCACGCGCCGAGAAAGAAGCCGAGAAGGGAAAGTCCAGCCGCCCAGAGCGCGCCGCCCACGACATTATATATGAGAAACGTCCGGTAGCGCATTTCTCCGATGCCGGCCACCACCGGCGCGAAGGTGCGCACGATGGGTATGAAGCGCGCGATGACGACCGTCTTCGCGCCGTACTTCTCGAAGTAGTCGTGCGTCTTTTTCACGTAGTGCTTCTTGAAGAGGAGGGAATCCTCGCGGTCGAAAAGGGCCGGGCCGGTCTTCTTGCCGATCCAATATGCCAGGCTGTCGCCGAGGATCGCCGCGACGGTCGTCGCGCCGATGAGCGCCCAGATATTGAGATGCCCTTGGGATGCGAGAAAGCCCGCCGGAAAGAGAAGGCTGTCGCCGGGAAGAAGGAAGCCGATGAGGAGCCCCGTTTCGGCGAAGATGACGGCGGCGACGCCGAGTACTCCTGCGGCCGCGATGAGAGAGGGGATGTCGAACATGCGAGCAATCCTATCACAGAAAAAGGAATTCGGAATGCGCTGGTGCGGCAGTTTGCTATACTGAAGCCAGTACATGGAAAAGCGTCCGCACAACAACTTCGTGGAAACGATCGCCGTAAAACTCACGTCCTGGGTGGGTTCCACGTCGTCGATCATCTTCCATAGCATCGTCTTCGTGGCGTTTTTCATTCTCGGCCTGCTCGGCGTCTCCTGGGACATGCTTCTCCTCGTCCTCACCACGCTCGTGTCGCTTGAAGCGATCTATCTTTCCATATTCATCCAGATGACGGTCAACCGCCACACCGCAAGCCTCCAGGAAGTCGAGACGGATATCGACGAGATCCGCGAGGACGTGGAGGAAATCACCGAAGACGTCGGCGACATCCAGGAAGACGTCGAGGAGCTCTCTGAGGATGTCGAAGAAATCACGGAAGACGACCGCAAGGACGACGCCCGCGACGAGGTCCACGCCCTGGTACTCGAGGACATCCAGCGCACGCTCCGGAAGCTCATGGACGACATCGAACGGCTCAAAAACGGCTGAAAGCCGTACAACCGGTTTGACATTCGCCCATGGCGCACTATGATTAAAAAGTTAGGAACTCTAAATAAAATCCCGGTACAAGCTCTTCAATAGTTTAAATAAACAGAAAAACAATGATGGAACGAGGCAAAAATTTTCTTAGGAGGTTCAAGCGTCCCAAATACTGGATCACGGCGCTTATCCTGGCTCTCATCGTCATCGGCATAGTCCACAGGGCGGTCAGTTCCAAGGCTCCCGCATTCGATACCGCGACCGTGACGCGCCAGACCGTCGCCCAGGAAGTCGACGCGACCGGCAACGTGAAGTCGGCCGAAGCGGTCGATCTCGCGTTCGAGACGGGCGGCAAAGTTGCGAATCTTGCGGTCAAGGTGGGGGATCGGGTAAAGGCCGGCGATCGGCTCGCCAATCTTTCGAATGCCGACGCGGCGGCGAACCTCGCGAGCGCCCAGGCGAAACTCGACCAGCTTCTCCAGGGCGCCCGCCCCGAGGACCTGGCCGTATCGCAGTCATCCGTCGACAAGGCGAATTCCGATCTGGAGAATGCCGAACTCGACGTTCAAAACAAGATGAGCGACGCCTTCGTCAAGGCGGACGATGCCGTCTCGAATCATGCCGACAAGCTCTATGAGAACGCTAAGACGAGCCCTTCGTTCGGCGCGACCGTCTCGAGCGGCGGCACGACGTACAGGATTTCGGCGCCCGACACCAACACCGCCGTGAAGCTCTCGCAGGAGCGCCGCGATGCGGAGGATATTCTCGAGGGCTGGTCGTCGCTCTCCGCTTCGGGGGACACGGACGCCGCCGCCACGAAGGCCGAGGACGGCCTGTCCAAGATCCAGACCATGCTCTCCGACATTGCGGACGCCATCAACTCGCTTCATACCGACGATTCGGCAACCCAGGAGATCTACACGTCCTTCAAGACCGAAGTTTCGACGGCGCGCACCGACGTGAGTGCGGCGCTCGCGAGCCTCCGCTCGTCGCTCGCCGCCTATGACGATGCGAAGTCGGCTCTCGCTATCGCCCAAAAGCAGCAGGATCTCAAGGCTGCGCCCGCCACGTCCGAGGATATCAAGATCCAGCAGGCGGCGGTCGACGTCGCCCGTGCGGCGTACAATAAGACCGTGATTACCGCTCCGTTCGACGGTCTCATCACCAAAGTCGAGCCGACGGCGGGCGAGATCGTGGGGGCGAACACCCCTGTCATCTCGCTCATCGCCGACGACAAGCTCGAGGTCGAAGTCGATATTCCCGAAGCCGATATTCCAAAAGTCCATCTCGGCGCCGAAGCCGACGTGACCTTCGACGCGTATGGCAAGGATTTCGTCGCGACGTCGACCGTCGCGGAGATCGATCCGGCGGCGACCGTGGTCGAAGGCGTGCCGACCTATCGCACCGTCCTGCTCTTCTCGACCATCGACCCGCGCATCAAGTCCGGCATGACGGCCAATCTCACCATCCACGGCGACAGCCGCGAAAATGTGCTGGCGGTGCCTCAGCGCGCGGTTATCATCCGCGACGGGCAGAACATCGTCGAGAAGGTGATCGACGGCAAGACCGTCGACACTCCGGTCGAAACGGGCCTCCGCGGCAGCGAAGGCACGATTGAAATCCTGAGCGGCTTGAACGAAGGCGACCAGGTTGTAGCCAGCCCGTCGGCGACGGGCAACTAGCAATGGCACTCATCGACATCCGCAATCTTAAGAAGGCCTACCATGACGAGGGAGCAGAAACGCAGGTGCTTCACGGCGTGAGCTTCACAATCGACGCCGGCGAATTCGTCTCCATCATGGGCCCGTCGGGATCGGGCAAGTCGACGCTCCTCCACATCCTGGGCTTTCTCGACGATTTCGATTCGGGCGAATACATCTTCGACGGCCGTCCTGTCTCCGGCTATACGCCCGACGAAGTGGCGGAGCTCCGCAATTCGCAGCTCGGCTTCGTGTTCCAGGCGTTCAATCTCCTGCCGCGCACGAGCGTGCTCGAGAACGTGAAGCTGCCGCTCCTGTATTCCGACGTGCCCGAATCGAAGTGGGACAACATGGCCCGCACCGCGATCGAAGCGGTCGGCCTCTCGCATCGCCTCGATCACGATTCCTCCCAGCTTTCCGGCGGCGAGCGCCAGCGCGTGGCGATTGCCCGCGCGCTCGTACTCAAGCCCGCGGTCATCTTCGCGGACGAGCCGACCGGCAACCTCGACTCGACCTCCGGAAAGGCGGTCATGGAAATCATCCAGCGGCTGAATGAAGAGGAGAAACACACCGTCGTCCTCATCACCCACGAAACGAAGACCGCCGAGCATGCCCACCGCATCATCCATATCGCCGACGGCAGGATCGAGAGCGAGGAGGAGGTCAAGCATCGGCGCAGGGCGACGGATGCATTTATTAAATAATTTTCAATTTACAATTCGAAATTTTCAATGAATTTTCAAATCTCAATGCCTTAATTTTAAAATTGAAACATTGAAATTTGATTGAGAATTGGAAATTGAAAATTCGCTATGAGACTTTCAAAACAGCTTCAAACGGCATATGGCGGCCTCCGCACCAACAGGTCGCGGTCCCTTCTCACGATTCTCGGCATCGTGATCGGCATCACCGCCATCATGCTTGTCGTCTCCCTTGGCGCCGGCGCCCAGAACCTCATCTTGAGCGAAGTGCAGGGGCTCGGCACCCAGACGATTGCCGTGCTTCCCGGACGCGAACCGACGAGCCCGACCGACGCCGCCACATCCATCCTCTCCGACAGCCTGAAGGAAAAGGACCTTATCGCCCTTCGCAACAAGGGTAATGTGCCCGGCGTGAAGGAAGTCGAGCCGATCGTTATCGGGGCGGGCGTCGCCTCCTACGGCTCGAACGTGTACCAGACCACTATCTTCGGCACGTCGCAGCTCGCCGAAGGATTGCTCAACCTCAAGGAATCGGAAGGAGTCTTTTATGATGAAGCGGACGTGCAGGCCCATGCGAACGTCGCGGTCATCGGCACCAAGGTCGCCGACAAGCTTTTCGACGGCGACGATCCCTTGAATCAAACCATCAAGATAAAGAACAGGAGCCTGCGCGTCATCGGCGTGCTGAAGGGCACCGGCGGCTCCTTCATAAATGTCGACGAGATGATCCTGACCCCGTACACGACCGCGCAGGAGTATCTCCTCGGCATCAATTATTTCAGCCGCCTTATCGTCGAGGCGGATGACGGCGCCGATGTCAACACCGTGGCGAATGATGTGAAATTGACGCTTCGCGAATCGCACAACATCAGCGATCCGTCGAAGGACGACTTCAACGTCCAGACCCAGCAGGAGCTTGCCGATACGCTTTCGACGATCACAAACGCACTGACGTATTTCCTCGTGGCGGTCGCGGCCATCGCCCTCTTTGTCGGCGGCATCGGCATCATGAACATCATGTTGGTTTCCGTGTCGGAGCGTACGCGCGAAATCGGCCTTCGGAAGGCCCTCGGCGCGACGGAAGGGGATATCCTCTCCCAGTTCCTCCTCGAGTCAGTCCTCCTTACGGCTGTCGGCGGAGTGATCGGCATCATTCTCGGCACGTCGCTCGCATTCCTCATATCGATCGGCCTTTCCAAGGGGCTCGGCGTCGACTGGAAATTCGTCTTTCCCTGGATGGGCGCCGCGCTCGGATTCGGCGTTTCAGCCTTGATAGGCCTCATTTTCGGCGGCTACCCCGCACGAAAGGCTGCCCAAAAAAGCCCTATTGAAGCTTTGCGATACGAATAAAATTCTGGCTCTATTCTTTACTTTGCCGGTTATTACGCCTTCGTACGGGGCAAGTCCCGCACAAGGGTCCGACCTGCCCCGTAGCAAACCGCAGGTTCTGCTACCGGGGTCGAAGCCCTGCGGTACGAATAGTTGAGCTAGGCACGGGAAGCGCAATATTGTATAATTGGCGGCATTAATCGCATACATATCGAAACGCATGGCAAAAGCAGAAAAATCGAACTCCGCATTTATGAAGCCCCTTAACCTGAGCCCCGAACTCGAGGCCGTGGTGGGGAAGGGTCCGATGCCTCGCTCGGAGGTCACTAAGAAAATTTGGGAGTACATCAAAAAGAACGGCCTCCAGGACGAAAACAACAAGCGCAACATCAATGCCGATGAGACGCTCAAGAAAGTCTTCGGCGGCAAGGGGATGGTGAATATGTTTGAGATGACGAAGCTCGTCTCTCAGCACCTGTCCTAACCAAGCCCTCGCCTTCGGCGCATTCCTTTGTCGCAGGCTCCGTTTGC
>DASZYS010000016.1:0-30771 GCA_035545295.1 Minisyncoccota bacterium
CGCATCCTCCACACAAAAAAAGAAATCGAGGAACTCGGAAAAGCCGAGGCTCAAAAGGGATTGACAATAGTGCCATTTTCGCTGTATAATAAAGGACGGAAAATCAAGGTTGAAGTGAATATCGTCCGCGGCCGTAAGAAGTACGACAAACGCGACGTCTTGAAGAAAAGAGATACCGAGCGGGAAATACGTCGGGAATACTCGGACAGATAGTTGTTTGAAAAACAGACTCAAAGGTCATTCACCTAAAGCAGGGAAACGCGAGTTTTCAGTTGCTAGTTTCTAGAAACTAGCAACTAATCACTAGCAACTTCCCTTTTTCAGGGGGATGATCGGCCTAGACAATCGGCGAGCTCTCATATGCGCAAAGCGGAGCATTCCTCTAATCTCCTTAATCCTCGAGGAAAAAATAACTGCAAACAATTCTGTTGCATCTGCTAAGTCTGTGAAGTCTCCGTACTTCGCGTCTAACGATTTGGCATTCGCCTACGCATTAGCGTAAGCGACGCCGCATATTCCGAAGTCTGTAAGGGATACGTAGGTGGAATAATTCCGGACTAGGACAGGAAGGACACCTCGCCTTTCTTCCAAACCAAAGAGGCTAACGATTGCGGAATTTCGTTCGTTTAATACCCGCAATCGCTACAACTAAGCGAACTATGCTTTGTAGACCCATATGTTTCTCCCTTTTGCACCCGAGTTCGATTCTCGGCATCTCCACCACTTCGCTCTGTAAGAACAGAGCTTCGCGGTGCAGGCACCACCACAAAAAACATCATCTGCTACGATGGTGTTTTTGTTATACACAAGAGCGAGGTGTCCCGCGTAGCTTTTCTTTTAAAAGCGTAGTGGGATAATTTTCTTATGCATTATTGTTATATTTTAAAAAGCACAAAAGATAGTAGTTATTATATTGGTTCGACCCAAGACCTTAAAAAGCGACTAGAAAAACATAATCGCAAAGAGGTGACATATTCTTCCACTAGAGCGCCGTTTAAAATCGCATGGTATGCAGCGTTTCAAACAAAAGATTTAGCCCTGGCATTTGAAAAGTATTTGAAATCTAGTTCTGGCTTCGCTTTTCGCAACAAGCGCCTAATTTAGCAATTTTGGAGCCGCAAGGCGAACAAAATACTTAGTAACTCGTGACCAATTCTCCCTTCCTCTTTTACCCTCCCGACTGAGTTTCTGTCTCTGGCGCATTGCAGACCAGAACGGTCGAGGCGGTGTCGTTTTCATCGAGAACGACCACCGTCACATGATCTCCGATCTTCAAATCGGATTCGGGTATGGGGCCCGCTGAATTCCTGATGTCCGTTTGAGCCGTAAGATTGATGGTTTGAATGACGCCGTCCTGCCGTTTGATGGTAATCGCGTTGGCTTCCTCATCAACGATCTCTCCCGTGCCGCCCGTGCCTCCGCACGGATCGCCGCTTTGAGGAATTGCGCCTTCTTGCTCATTGCCCGCACCCCCAAACTGACCGGCGTCACCGCCGTCTGGAACTATCAACGGTTCCCCATGCGGATAAATAGCGTAGAACGCACCTGCGGCCGCCCCAATAACTACGATTGCCGCAACAATTATATGTACGTATTTCCTCTCGCGCACCCACTTTGCGAGAATGAGATACGCCGCAAAGCCCACCATAACGCCAAGCGCATTGAGTATCACGTCATCAATATCAAAGATGCCTACGCGGAGCGCCGTTTGCATCGTTTCGATGAGCAAGCCCGCGGTGACGGCAACCGCGAGGGTCTTTTTCCACGTTATATTCCGAAATGCAAACGAGAGAAGAAACCCCAATGGCACAAGGAGCGCGATGTTGCCGACAAGATTGATACCCGCGATAATCCATCCCTTATAACCGAGGAGATATGGCAAGATAGTCTTGAACGGCACGAAATTTGCCGGTTTGCCTGATTCCGTTCCGCCAAAATTAAGCATCAACTGCCCTACCCTGATGGCCGGCACAGCCTTAAACACCATCACCTTGATCAAGACGGTACCGTAGGCGATGAGAACCAGTGCTCCGATCAAACGCTTCTTCATATCGTAATGATATCAGTTCCTGATATCTCCTTCTTTACTTCTGGTTTGTGAAACAGAATCGTATAAATTTTATTGCAATTCAAACGAATCGATCATTCGCTCAGCAACATCATCATTAAGAGGATAATGGATCATTATTTTTTCACCGGATTTGTTTTCGACGAAAACAAAGTTAAACACAGTCCCTTCTTTTCCTAAACTGTATCCTCCAGCCAAACCTTGGCTGAAACTTTTAGTTAACGTGAATGAATAAGCTTTTTGACCTTCAAGATCTATTTCGTTTAACCCCCCTACTTTTTTGTTTTTTGTATAGGGATTGGTATCATCAAGTTGCATCTGTCGAATTGACTCAGCAAATTGAAAAAGTGGAAGCATGATAAGTTTATTTCGTTCCTCAGTGAGTGCTTTTGGTGCATTTTGAAAAGGTAGATAAATTGTTGCCCCAAACTTTTCCCCCACGCCTGGTATTTCTATAATTATATCATCCGATTGTTCAACAGGTTTACCTTCCATTTCTGCTACCGGCTGAACTGCGGCATCTTCCGGGTATGACACTGCATACCCATGTGCAACGTTCTGATATGTTTTCCAATCCTGAGTTTGCGGTACTTCAGACTTTAAGAGAACACCATTTGTGCCTGGGCCTCCATGCCATGCGAGCAATCCGAGTGAAATGACTCCGAGTAAAATTATGAGACTGAGTACGATTTTATTCTTCTTATTCATGGAAAAAGTATACGCAAACTACATAGCAGAAGCAATTAAAAAGAGCGACAGGGATATACCCTGCCGCGTTTTTGATACCACACTAATAAGTGCGATTTGTTGAATGATAGTAACGAATTCTACTGGTGGGGACACCGCTACTATTCACTGCACATTCTGTTTGGAAGCTCTTCATGAGCCAGCCGTCCATAACAACATATGAAAGTTGCGATACACTTGAGCTGCCTGAATCCGCATACCGAATACCGAAGTGCAGGTGAGTTCCGGTTGTTGGATTGCCCGTGTTACCCATGTACCCAAGAAGATCTCCTTGTGCAACAGTACTATTTTGAACTACTACAACATTAGACTGAAGGTGAAGATAGCGAGTGGAAAATCCTGTGCCAAGATTTCCATCACCATCATGATCTATCACTACGTAATACCCATTCGCATCGGTATACGAAACAGTTTTGACATATCCTCCAGCTGCGGCAATCACTGGTATATTGCCGGTGTACGATCCGCCACCATCTTTCACATTTGTAGGTGAAATATCAATGGCGTAGTAATTCGAGCCTTGGTGATATGGATCTGGCCATGGTGATTCACCCATACATTCGTACCCACCAATTTCATTTGTAAGCAGCCATTTCGCACCCCCAGGCACCGGCATCTTGAAACTTGGCATTCCAGAGGGTTGTGTGAATGTGAATTCCAAATACGGCCGATCGCCATCATTAGTGGTATATCGGGAGCTCCGTAATACATCAAAGTTGTTATTGTTGTATTCCGGAGAAAGTGCAATTCCATTGTTTGTTACTGTGCCGTTTTTCCATTCTGCATACCAAGGGGTAAAATCTACTCCCCACCAACCACCGGCAATTGGTGCATCGAACCAACCTGCACAGGTGAGGAACGAAGGTCGCGCTGACCATGTGAGTGATAAATTCCACGAACCGCCGACTTTGCAAAAAGCTAGCGGCGTAGTGGTTGAACTGTCCCCTCTGTTGTAAGCCTTAAACCATATTGTTACCGCTGATGGATTAGCAGGCAAGCCATTGAGGTCGAATTTGATATAGGTCTCGTAGACATCTCCCCAACCACCCATCTGTAGTTTGTCATCTCTTTGAAGAGTCTGACCATAGTAATAGCTTGGCAACCAGCCGTCCCAAAGATGGATTTTTTCAAGATCCTGAGGCATTGCACTGCCATCAGACTTCTTGAGTGGGAAAGGAGTTAGTTGGTAATACGCAGTGGTTTGAGCGTCTGCTTGTGTAACTACTAGCAAGCAGAAAAGAAACGCGACAGATAAAGCAGCTTTCATTTTGTACAACCTTCCTATAAAAGAACTTCCTATGCATAAAGCATAGGACTGTACCAATTTTCTTGACACATTCGAGAGATAATTTTACTCTACTTTGTTTAGCTCATCAATAGAGTCTTGAGTTGAAAACATGAAGACAGCGAAAAAAACCGCCCTTTTGGACGGTTTTTCTCTAAATTTCCAAAGTTTGATTTTCCTATTGTCCCGATGCGGCGGGAACCTTCGGCGTAGTTGCCGTCGGGCCGGTGATCTCGAACTTCACCGAATTGCTCATTGCCTGCATGTTCGCGACCGAGACTTCATACGTGCCCGGCTTAAAGAGCATGTAGATCATTGGACACATCATGCCGGGGCCGCAGTAGACGCCGGAGCCCTCCGGAACCCTGAACGAAAGCGTGGTGCTCGACTCGACGTCGATATCGGTTACCTGGCCGGTGCCGAATTTGACGCGCGTGGTCGACGCGAAGCCGCTGCCGGTAAGCGTTACTTTGGTGCCGATAGGGCCGAAGAGAGGCGACATCGAGACGATGGTCGGCGCGGTGGTCGTGCCGTTGCCCTGATCCCCTCCCGGCATGCAGGGGAAGATGAGCCTCAGGTGGGCCAAGGTCGAAGAGCCGACAAAGCCTGTGCCCTGCGAGAGTCCGACGGGCGCGAGGATGTCCGCCTTGTATTTGTTCTGGAACTTGATGACCGCGCGAAGCGTCGCGGGGCCGAAGTATGTGGTTTCGTTCCCCGGCGATCCCGCTCCCGACGTGGCTACCTGGGTGTCGGTAGCGGAATTGAGCATCATCTGGAGCTGTTTGACGTCGTCGCCCTGGAGTCCAGCTCTAAGGTTACGCGAGAGCGCGAAGCACGGCGCGTGGATCGCGATCGGCAAAATGGTTCCCGGTGCCCCTTTCAGATTCAGGCTCGCCGCGCCCGAGGAGCTTGCCGAACTCGCAGTTTGGGCATTCGCAAACGGCACGACCGCCGAGAAAGCGAGCGAAAGGGCGACTGCCCCAGCCGCAAAGGTTTTGTAATTCATATGCACGAAAAAATAGGCTTCTACACCTGTATAGACGCACGGCGAGCGCAGGAGTTACGAACGTGCCTTTTGACAAACAGATTCAATGTGGCAACATCACCACAGGAGAACATTCATGACGGAAAAAGAACTCACGCTGGTTAAAGACGGCAATTGGAAATACTCTCCCGATGACTGCTATCTCGAGAGATCCGCTCCAGGCAGGCGGCGCCAACGAATCTTTCTCACTTCCAAGCCCGGGAAATATCGCCTTAACGCTTCAAACGGCTTCGAAGGCACCCTTCTCCGAGTCTTGCAGCACGCGAATTCGGTGTGGAATAACCCTCGGCGCCGCAAAAGAGTGAAGGCGGCACGCATCAGAGCCGCGGAATGACCCGCGGCTTTTTAGTATTACAACACGATTTGGAAACACTGCAATAACGAAAAGTGGTAAAATAATGCGGGGAGGAAAAAGTGCAAACTCTAGAGTTTTTGGACAAAGCGCTCCGGCCGCTTGGGCTGGAAATCCGGGAGGAAAACGGGTGCCTGATGCTCGAACGCCAGATCACCAAAAGATGGTGGAAGTTCAGCTTTCACACCAATAAAAGAGAGTTAATCGGGCGTATCGCCCAAATCGACACTGACCACAACGGCCGCGTCTATGAAATAGACCTTGACCAGTGCGTCGACGACCCGCAAATCGTAAAGAAATTCCGCAGAGTTCTCTTCAGTGAGTACGGAATCTTAACCCTACTACACTGAAGAACGGCCGCTCGGATGCCGCGACGCTATGTCGCGGCATTTTCATATATGCGAAAGCCGCGCGCCATTGGCGCGCGGCTTCATGCTATTTCTTCTCTTGAGTGTCGCAGAAATGCGCAATGGCATCCCTCATAAATACCACAAGTCCGGGGCGATATTTGTCATAGGTCGCCGTAAAGCGGGGATCGTCGACGTACATTTTGCCCAAGTTGCGATACATTGCCATCGGGCAGTCGTAGAAGCGCCGGATGCCGGCATAGTGCTTCGCGATAAGCGCCTGGACTTCGGAGCTTTCGGTTCCCTGATCCATCGCTTTGGCAAGAGCTTGATTGAGCTCTTCCGTTTCCCGCTTGATCGCGGCGAGATCGCCCTTGCTCATCTTGGCTACGCGGGCAGTCGACTGCTTGTAGGCCTCCGTGTGCCCCCACCTCCGCTTCACTTCTTCCGCATACTGGTCAACTTCGTCTGTCGAGAAGGAATTGTAGAGTTTGTCGTCTTCCATTTTCTTTTTTTTGCTCGTTTTATTTGCGAGGCTGATAATCGTCCGGTCGATGGTCTTGAGAAGCCCGCCGAGGCGCTTGCGCCTCAACTCGATAAGCTTGCGCTGGTCGCGAAGCGCCTGGCGCACATCGAAATCCGGCGCATCGAGGATTTTCCTGATCTCGTCGAGCTCGAAATCGAGTTCGCGGAAAAACATGATCTGCTGGAGGCGGATCAGCTCCTTCTCGCCGTATTCGCGATAGCCGTTCGGGCGCACGGCGCCCGGGTTCAAGAGCCCGATTTCATCATAGAAATGGAGCGTGCGAACCGTAACTCCCGCCATGTCGGCCACCTGTTTGACGGTATATGTTTTCATATACGCACTCTACCATAAACTATTACATTACGTAATAGTCAAGCAATTACTCCTTTCATTCCCCACCGGCGTCTACAGCGGGTGTCAAAAACGCTCTGACGAGCCAGTAACGGAAAACACACTTCCTGCTCGCACTACGTACTGAAAAACTCCCGCTGTCGGGAGTTTTTCAGTACGTAGTGCATCCTGCAGAATTCGAATCTGCGACCTCACCCGTGTGAAGGGTGCGCTCTAACCAGCTGAGCTAAGGATGCATTTTTCGTTCGGGCTACCCGGTAACGCTCCGGGGCCTCATGCACCCCATGCATGTATACTGCTTTTATACTATAGCCCGTTTTGTTTTTGATAATCCAACCCTCACGGATAATTTTCTGGTGAAAATTTCCGCGAGCCTTACAGGCTCTGTCTACTCATTCGCTCTCGAGGACTCGAGCTGAATGAGTCTTGCGGAAGCTGCCTATCGTCGCTTCCTCACCCGCCTCGGCTCAGTCAGCCTGCGGCCTTGCGAAGCTTCCCGTTGTCGCAGCTCGCTCGGGTCTCGCAAATTCTTTTCAGAATTTTTGCGGAAGTCCCCCGGACTTCCGGTCTTTGCTTTGTGGGGGTGCCGAGAATCGAATACTAAATCCTTGATAACTTGGTCGGGGTGCCGAGAATCGAACTCGGGTCTCACGAACCCGAATCGTGTATACTGCCCCTGTACTACACCCCGACCAAGTTATCAAAGAGCCGCGGTCACGCGTATTTTTCCCTGCCTGCCGGCAGACAGGTGCTGAAAAATCACGCCGCGCCGCCTTGCGCCAGTCGCGCTCCGCCCTTGCGGAAGCTGCACGAACCCTCGCTTCCTCACCCCGGCAAAACCACCGAAATTGAGCCTTCACGGCTCCTATAAGATACAACAATATAGACAAAAACAAAACTGTCCGCCAATTGGGGGCAGTTTTGTTTGAAAAGCTTTCTTCGGTACATTCTTCCGGAATTTATTGCACGCTTGTCGGCATTCCGGCGCCGCCATTTGCTCCGCCGCCGATATTACCCGCCGGAAGAGGCTGATTTGCCGGATACGCTCCTCCGCTCGAATTCGGAACGGCGAAGAACGCTCCCGCGAAGAGAAAGAGGAGAATGACGGCGAGAAGTATGATGAGGGCAATGATCCAGCCCATGCTGCCGCTTCTCTCCTTCTCAGTATGCTCGTGCTCGTGAACTATTGTTGCCATATTCGTGGATTGTTACGGCCGCGTTTGTTTCCGCTGCGACCTGTTCCGCACTATATCCAAACAGCATGAAAGAAGGATTAATTCTCTCCCTAGAGCGTCGGACAAACTGCCTGCGGCCTCGTGCGGCCTACTTCACGCATGCCGACCAAAGCCCGATCCCATCCGTGCGGGCGAGAGCCGCGGCATCCGCGAATTCTTTCGCGTGCGCGGTATCGGGCGGGATGGGCTCCGCCGTGGCGAATCCTTCCTTCACCAGCTCAAGATTGACGAACGTGCCGTCGGCGTAGACATAGCGCAGCAAGCGCCCGTATTTGTCCTTGTCCTCCGCGTCGGAAACGAGCGTCACGGCCTTTCCCGACACTAATTCCTTATTCCTCTCCGACGCCTCCTTGCCGTAGCACTCAACCGGCTTGTCGGGATCGACGGTTTCCGGCGTGTCCATGCCGATGTAGCGGACGCGGGTTTTCACTCCTCCGATAAGCACATCGATGGTGTCGCCGTCGACGACGTCCGCAACCTGGTACGTCCCCTGCATCGGAGCGGTCGTGGTCGCGGCGCCGTCGCGGTAGAAAATATTGCCGTGGATAAAATCAAGGTACCACAGTGAGCCATAGCCGAGGATCGCGGCAAGGATCGCGATGATGAAAAGTATAAAAATCGCCATTCGCGCGCTCATGCATTCATTATATATGAGGATTATTTGCTGGACTGCGCCTGCGGGCACGATACAATAATATTCATAATGGCTACGTCGAAGAAACGCGGAAAGATCCACCGCCTGAGCAGGCACGGAGCATATCTCATCGTGGGCATCGGCTGTCTTCTGGCCGTCCTCTGCGGCGTGCTCATTCTCTCGAAGCCCGACATTCCGTCGGAGGCGACCGACGGCAAGCAGGCCGCGAACGTGATCGTCGATCCTGGCGCATCGCCTCAGCAGATCGTCGGCAATCTAGCGAACCGCGGCCTCATCAAGAATCCCCTCTTTTTCCGCGCGGCGGTGGCGATCGCGAGCCTCTTCCATAAGGTGCAGGCCGGCGGCTACTACATCGCGCAGGGCATGAGCGACTGGGACATTTTCCGATCGCTCGCGAACCCGTCGCTCCGCTATGTGACGATCGCGGCGGGCATGCGCAAGCAGGAAGTGGCCGATCTTGTCGGCGACAAGCTCGACTGGGACACCGTCGAGAAGCGCGAGCTCGTGAATGCGAACATGGATCTCGGCGGGGACGATCTCGAAGGCAAGTATTTCCCCGGCACGTATCTCTTCCCCGACGACGCGACGCCGGAAGAAGTCGCCAAGCAGATGGTCGGCAACTACGAAGAGGAGATGGAGAAGATCAAGGCCAAGTACCCGAAATCGACGATCAACTACGATACCGCGCTCCTCATCGCCTCCATCATCCAGCGCGAGGCCGCGGGCAAGCAGGACATGCGCCTCATCTCCGGCATAATCTGGAACCGCATCTTCGACGGCATGAGTCTTTCCATGGATGCCACCGTCCAGTACGCCCGCGGCAAGACCGACGACGGCTGGTGGGCGCCGATCACAGCTTCCGACATCCGCACCATCGATTCCCCGTACAATACCTACAAGAATGATGGCCTGCCGCCGACCCCGATCTCGAACCCCGGCCCCGACGCCATCGACGCGGCCATGAACCCGCAAAAGACGAGCTGCCTTTTCTACATCCACGACACCCATCACGTCATCCATTGCTCGGCCACCTATGCGGGGCAATTGAAGAATATCAACACCTATCTGAAATAGCCCGAAACAGGGCCATTTTCCGGAAATCCGGCCATTTTCGAAAATGCGCCGGAAAATATTGATTTATCAATGATTGTGTGCTATCTTTGTACCGTCTGATAAAGGCAATCAATTTGAGCACACAAGTTCGTACAAATGAGCAGATACGCGCGGCAGAGCTTCGCGTCATAGGGCCTCAGGGTGAGAACCTCGGCATCATTTCCCTCGCCGAGGCGCTCCGCCAGGCCCGCGAAGCCAATCTCGACCTCATCGAGATCTCGCCTGCCGCCAATCCGCCCGTCGCGAAGATCGGCGATTACGGCAAATTCCTCTATGACGCCAACAAGAAGGCGAAGGAGTCGAAGACCAAGGCGCACGTCATCGAGGTAAAGACCATCCAGATCAAGGTCGGCACCGGCGAGCACGACCTCGCCTTGAAGGCCAGGAAGATCTCCGAATGGATCGGCGAAGGCAACCGCGTGAAGATCGACCTTTTCCTTCCGGGAAGGACCAAGTATATGGAGCAGAAGTTCCTGGAAGAGCGCCTGGACAGGGTGCTCAAGCTCGTGAGCGAGCCGTACAAGATTGCCGACCCAGCAAAAAAGAGCCCGAAAGGCCTCACAGTAATCATCGAGAAAGATCGATAACATGAAAACGAATAAATCATACACGAAGCGCTTGAAGGTGACGAAGAAGGGCAAGATCATCGCTCGCAAGCCGGGCCACGACCACTTCAATGCCAAGGAGAGCCGCCGCAAGCAGCTCAACAAGCGCCGCGGCGCGACGCTCACGATTTCCAACAAATCGCGCGCGCGCTTCCTGCCGGGCAACTAATAATTAATAATCTAGACTGAAATGACACGCGTTAAGAAAGGAGTGAATGCGCTTAAGACGCGCCGCAATACTCTCAAGGCAACCAAAGGCTACCGTTTCGGCCGCTCGACCAAGGAGCGCCAGGCGAACGAGGCGATCGTCCACGCCGGCAAGTACGCTTTCGCGCACCGCCGCGACAAGAAGAACGACATGCGCCAGCTCTGGAACGTCCGCATCTCTTCCCTTTTGAAGGCGGAGGGCACGTCCTACAGCAAGTTCATCGGAGGACTCAAGAAGGCTAACATCGCTCTCGACCGCAAGGTCCTTGCGATCCTCGCCGCTGAGAATCCCGAAACCTTCAAGAAGGTGCTTGCTAAAATTAAGTAAATTAGTAACTAGTAGATAGTAGCTAGAGAAAATCGCCCCGTGGATGTCGCGCTTCGCGCTATCTCACGGGGCGGTTTTGTCTAAGTTATTTTAAGAGAATTGAATTGACCCCTTCTAATTACTATTTACTAATATCTACTAAGTACTGGCTACTCTCTACTTCAGCTCATAACCCTTCCCCGCTTCGGGAAAGATCGCGTCGACGCCGACGTAGTCGCGGAGGCGCTGGGCGAGAAACATCGAGGATTTCGGCTCGCCCATGACGACGAATACCTTTTTGAGCTTTGATTTGCCTTCGTCGACAAACTCGAGGAGATGGTCGGAATCCTTGTGGCCGGAAAATCCTTCGATCATGTCGATCTGGGCGCGCACCTGCCTTTTTCGGCCGGAAATCCACGTCTCCTTCACTCCGTCCAGAAGCCTGCGCCCCAAGGAGCCCGGCGTCTGATAGCCCACCAGAAGAATGGTGCTTTTCGGATCCTCGATATGATCAGCTTCGTGGGATTGGATCCTGCCGCCCATAGACATTCCCGAGCCGGCAAGGATGATTTTCGGATTCGCGGTCTTCTCTATCGCCTCCGATTGCTCCCGCCGAAGGGTGAAGGAGAGCTTTGGGAAAGCGAAGATATCGTCTCCCGATGCGGCCACCCCCTTCGCCGTGTCGTTAAAAAGGTTTTCGTACCGCTTATAAACTTCCGTCACCTTGATCGCAAGCGGCGAGTCGACGAAGACGGGCACCGAGGGGATCTTCTTCCGCTCGAAAAGATCGTTCAATTCATAGAGGATCATCTGCGTGCGCTCGAGCGAGAATGCGGGGATGACCAAGGCGCCGCCGCGGCGCATCGTCTCATTGATGACGCGCTCGAGCTTGTCGATGCGGCTGTCCCTGTTCTCGTGGTTGCGATCGCCGTAGACGCTCTCCATCACCAGGTAGTCGGCACCGTCGACGGAATCGGTGTCGCGAAGCAAGGGCGAGGGCGAATTGCCGAGATCGCCGGTGAACACGACGGTTTTTCCGCCTTTTTCGAAAAAAAACATCGTCGAGCCGAGCACATGGCCGGCATCCTTGAGTGTTACGGTATAGCCGGCCAATTCCGTCGGAACGTAATAGGAAACGGTTTTCCACATCGAAAAGGCAGCATCGATGTCGGCCTGCGAAAAATACGGCTCTTTGCCGAACCGCTTCGCGTCCTCCGCCATTATCGCGAAAGCGTCCGGCAGCATGAGTTCCGAGAGGTCCTTGGTTGCCGGGTGCGAATAGATGACGCCCTTGAAGCCGTCGCGAACGAGCTTCGGGATACGGCCGACATGGTCCATGTGGGCGTGCGTGACGAAAAGAACGTCGATGGACGCCGGATCGTAGCCGAACGGCTTGGCGTTTATGTCGAATTGGTCGGCGCTGTGGGCTCCCTGGGTCATGCCGCAATCGACAAGCACGCGCGATTCTCCGTTTTCGAGGAGAAAATTCGCGCCCGTGACCGAGCCGACTCCGGAGTAGAACGTAACTTTCATTATGCAGAAACTATATCATGCCCGAGCTTCCCGCGACAAAAATATGCAAAAATTCCGTACCATATGGTACGGAATCTTTGGCGGAGTTACATCAAATATTGCCTCTCGTTAAACGAGGTGGGTGCCCGCAACCGCATTCTTTTGAAATCTCAGACCGGAGCCGGAGTTCTCGGCAGAAGGAAGTTATAGTGGGCTCCCTGGCAGTTTGTTAAGGAGAAAATATTTGAATATAACTCCTGCTTATACTATATCCCCGCTTTGTGAAATTTTCGAGTAGAAATCTTAAGATGATTGTGTTGTATTAAATTTCCAATTTTTAATTTGCAATTTTCAATGAATTTTCAAATTTCAATACTTCAAATGTTTGAAAATTGTTTCATTGTGCCTTGATTGAAAATTGAGAATTGTAAATTGAAAATTTATTCCAAAATGCCGTCGAGATTCACGTCATAGAGGATTTCCTCCTGCACGAGGCGGTAATTCGTCACTTCCTCCGGCTTGAACCAGTGGGCGATTTCCATGTTCGCCTCCTCGACGGAGCCGGACGCATGGATGAGATTGCGGATGGCGCGCTTGTCGCCGTCGGACATCTGATAGGAATCGAGGACATAATCGCCGCGGATCGAGCCGACATCCGACGAGAGCGGCTCCGTCGAACCGACGAGCTTGCGGACGATCTTGACCGCGTGCGCTCCCTCGATGACCATCGCGATGACCGGCCCCGAGGTCATGTATTTCTTGAGATTTTCGAGAATCGCCGCGGTGATGGCGAGCGGGTCCTCGGAAGGAGGCGTGAGGCCCTTGTCGCGGTAGCCCTTGATGGTTTTCTCGCCGGTCACGGTGCGCCAGTTGGGATCGAGGGTATAGTGCTTCTCGACGTGCTCGGGAGTAGTGACAAGCATCTTCATTGCGACGAACTTCAGGCCGACGCGCTCGAGCCGTCCGATGATCTCTCCTACGAGGCTTCTCTGGATGCCGTCGGGCTTTATGATGACAAGAGTCCTTTCGTCTTTCGGATGCATAGGATTTAAATCTTAATGTTGTGAAGCAGTATAGCAAAAAGCCCCCGCAGGCGCACGGAGACTAGGGACGGCTCGCGCCGAGAGACGCTTGAGGCTCTGCCGGCGCCTTAGCATACTTTTTCATGATCTCGGCTTCGATCGCCTCGCGGTCGCCGCCGTACTTGAGATACGAGAGCTGTTTCAGCTCGGCAACGTGCGACGGGTCGAATTTCTCGGGAGGCGTCACTTCGATATTGAAGGGGCGGCGCGGCTGGCCGTTCGCCAGAAGCCTCAGGTACGCGTTGTGATTGTCGATATTCATGAGGTCGTTCGCGGTGAAAACCGGCTCAAACTGCTTCACGAGCGCCTCGGCATCGGCCGCGCCGACGCGGAACGCCGCCATGGAGCCGACGTTGCCGAAGACGGAGTTCTTGATCCCCTCTTCAAGCTGGGCGATGAACTGGTGGGCGATGGTGAGCGAGAGCTTGTACTTGCGCGCCTCGGAGAGGATGGTCGAAATGGAGTTGGTGGTGATGTTCTGGAATTCGTCGATATAGAGATAGAAGTTGGGGAGCTCCGTGCCGAAGGAGTCGACGCGGGAAAGCGCCGCCATGAGGATCTTGCCGACCAGGATGAGGCCAATCAGGTTCGCGTTGATGTCGCCCAAGCGGCCTTTGGCGAGATTGACGAGAAGGATTTTCTTGCCGTCCATGATCTCGCGGAAGTTGAATGATGATTTCTCCTGGGCGATGATCGGACGCATGATGTCGTTCGCGAGGAAAACGTCGAATTTCGAGGTGATATACGGCACGATGTTCGCGAGCGAGCCTTCGCCGCCCGCTTTCTCGGCGATGCCCCGCCAAAATTCGACGACGATCGGATTTCTGCACCTTGAGAGCTTCAAGTCGCGAAACTTCTTGTCGGAGAGGACGCGCGAGACGTCGACCAGGGTCGAGCCGGTCTCCGGGTCCTCGATGACGAGCATCGTCGCGTTGCGGAAGTACTGCTCGAACATCGGACCCATCGACTCCGGCACGCCGGAGTAGAGCTTCTGGAAGATGCTGAAGAGCTCGTTCACCACGAAGGTCTTCTGTTCGGGAAAGCGGCGATCGTACTCGAGCATGTTCAAGGCCATCGGTCGGGCCGTTTCGCTCGGATCGAAGTAGATGACGTCCTCGTAGCGCTCCCGCGGCACGGCCGCGAGGATGTCCTGGATGTCCGAGCCGTGCGGATCGATGTAGCAGGCGCCGCGGCCTTCGCGGATATCCTGGATGATTTGGTTCTTGATGAAGGTTGACTTTCCGGTTCCCGTTTGTCCGATGATGTAGAAGTGGCGCAAGCGGTCCTCCTCGCTCATAAGGATGCGGGTCTCGACGTTGCGATGGCGGTTAACTCCCAAAAGAATTCCCGTTTCCGAAAGGCCGATCGGCGCGGGGGCAGATCCTGCCTTGGCGCGGCGGAGCGCCGGCGCGGCATCCGCGCCGGATGTCGGAAAGTGTATGAGAGTCGTAAGCTCCTTGATGTTGAGGGGAATGTTCTGGTGCTGGGAATGCAGGCGGTACGAGAATTGATGGAGGAGGCTTTTGAGCGCTCCCTTGCTGACGCGGTTCCATTTGAGCCCATTGCCTTTCGTATTGGAAAACTGGTTGAACGACGATTCCATGTCGGAGAGTATCGCCTCGGCCTTCATCCTGTTTTCCGCCGAGACGACAAGGCGGATGTTGGCATTGAAAATCGAGCTCGCAACCTTGTTTTGGATTCCCTGAAGCTGGTCGGGGTCGATCGGCGTATTTTCCTTGGGGGTTCCATCCTTTTTCTTGCTGGTTTTGAAGAAATCCTTGACCCCCTTCAAGAGATCGCCGGTCATGGAGTACGAGATGTCGATCGCTTCCTTGTAATTCTCGCCTTTCTGGATGCGCTTCAGGGCGTGCTTGTAGCGCAGAAGAACATCGTCGTCCTGGTCGGGGCTCATGACGATCTGGATCGCGGCGCCTTCGCCTACATGATCGATCTTCGAGAAGCTCGAGAGAAGGGCGTTCAGCGGATCATGGTCGAACTGATCATAGAGCGTTATGGGAAAGACGGGATTGCCGGCCGACTTCGCAAACGACGCGGCCGATTCGCCTTGCGGGTTGAAGATATTGTAGTCCTCGATCTTTTCGACGAGCTTCGCATGCGGAAAGACGGAAAGGATGTGCTTCTCGAAAAGGAGCTTCTTGTCGACGGGAACGCCGGCATAAAAGGAGAACTCCGCGCCGATGTTTTCCATGGCGAGCTCGATCGTGAAGTAGTTGTGGCCGCGGTTCTTCTCCCCCGGAATGGAGCGCATGCCCGCATAAAACTGCTCCATGCCGGAAATAAGCTCCTTGAAGGACCCTTCCTTGTCCTTCCCGCCTTCCGGAATCATGATCTCGTAGAGCGTCATATGGAGCGAGCGGTAGAGCGGCGATTTCTCCTTGAGTCCGGGCACGACGAAGCCCTCCTTGATGTACTCGATGAGATAGCGATGGAAGTCGTCGTCGAGATGGGGGTTCGAAAGCTTCTCGAGGAGCGCGAAGGCGTTCTTGATGCCCTTTTCGCGGAGCACTTCCACGAGCTCGTCGATCTGCGCGTCGTGCGCTTCGGGAGGGAGATTCAATATGATGCGGTTCAGGTTCTCCTGCGTCATCTTGAGATCGGGATGAAGCACGGTTTCCGGCGCTTTTTTGTATTCGTCGACGCGCTCGTTGATGATCTCGTGAAGCTGCGGCTTCTCGCCGTGAGCTTCGAGCTCGCGTTCGCGCTCCCGCACCTGCGCCCGCAGGTAATCAAGCTCCTCCTGCGGAGTCTTGAACTGCGGCGCCTCTTTGAAGAGTGGGCCTTCCATTGAATAAATCAAAAATTAAAAATCAAAATGCAAAATTAACAGTCCTATTCTCCCCCTCTGTCATGCCCAGCAGCCTGCCTGCCGGTAGGCAGGGGCATCCAGGGCTTCGGCAACAATACTCTGGATCCCCCTTGCTGGAGACGAAGAACGGGCGATTTGCCTTCCGGATATTATCTTATCTTTCATTATATCTCAGTCGGGAGATTTTTTACTCACAAAAGAAAATTCCCGCTGTGCGGGAATTTCTTGATAAATATGGGAATAAATATTAACCGAGGATTTCGATATCGCCATCTTTGAGGTCTTTTTCGAGCTGGGCCTTCATTTGCTCGGGAGAGAGATTTTCGTCGCCCGACTTTTCCGGCTGGCCGTTCTGCTTGTCCTTCTCATCCGCCTGTGGGTTTTGATCGTCTGCCATGATTTGAAATTATACCACACCTATCTCCTGTAAAAAGGCCATCTGGTAGGAGGCGGGGGCGGTGGATATCCATAGCGGTGAAGCGGCTCGGCCTCTATTCGGGCCGTATTTTGGAAGGATTTCAGAAGGCTTTTCCCGAATCCGTCGGGCTTCAGGCGGCCGCGGATGAACTCGTCGAGGGGCATTTTGAGCGCATCGTTGTCGGCCGGAGACACGTCCTTGGCGTCGAGCTTTTCGTATACCCAATCGACAAAGGGGTTTTCCGTGCCATCCTCGTGGTTCGCGATATATGTACGGCGCAATTCGCCGACAGTGTGGCTGGATTTTCCGGCAATGTGATTGCGATACCACTCGAGGCCGTATCCGGCATGCTTTCCGTTTTTATATTTCAATCCCTGCAAGACATCATTGAATTTTTCGACCGTCCTCTGATGCGTCGCAATAATCTCGCGCATCGAAGCATTGATCGACAGAAATTCAGTGCGGTCGGCCGGGTTGGCGAACATGCGCATGCGCGGAAACTCCCGCTGGATCGTCGCGACGTGCTTCATGACTTCGTCTTGGGCGAGAAGCGGCTGGTCGTGGATATTGCGCGAAATATATCCGAGGTCTTCGGCGATGACATGTGCGTTCTCGGGCGTAATTCCCTTCCCCGCAAACTGATCGAGTGCTTCGGCATGCGAGAAGACTTTGGCGGCCTTTTCATATTCCTTGCCGCCGAGAATGCGGTGAAGATCGCCAAGCACGGGATCATGCGAAGGCTGAAGATTTTCAAGCGGAGTCTGATTTAAGCCGCCCTGGGGCGATCCAATCGTCGAATCGTTGGAAATATCGCCGTCGTTGTGAACTTCCGGCTGAATCGGCGCGTTGCCGCCCTCGTGATGGACGGGAGGAGCGTGATGGCCTCTTCCCATTCCCTGGCGCATCCGGTCGACATCGTTCGAGATATCGCCGTCATTATGGAGTTCATGAGACGGTACTGCGCGGCCAGTTGCCTCATGCGCAGCATGATCCGCGGCACCTTGCTCCAGTCCGACAGTGGATCCCATTTCATGGGAAAGAATCTTGCGCATACCATCCGCACGCTCGTTTATGATATGGAGCAATTCATCCGTCTGGCTGTCGAAACGGCCCGTCGCGCCGCTCGTGATGAGCTTGTCGTGGAGATCCTGGACGCGGACGAGGATTTCCTGCTGGAGCTCAGGCCTTTGGCCGCCGAAGCTCTTGGAGAGGAACTCGACCTCTTCGCGAAGATGCCGCATGTCGGGGACCTGGGCGTACATGCCTTCATGGGAAATCTGGGACGCGTACTGATCGAAATCGGCGAAGTGGGACGTCATCTGCTCGGGGCTCGCGTTGCCCTGGTAGTAGATGCTCAGTTCCGTGCCGTCCCAGAACGGCTTGTGCGCTCCCTTCACGATTCCTTGATCGAGCGGATGAAGCGTAAATCCTTCCTTCGGAGCGGCAGGGGCCGATGGAGGAGGCGGAACGGCATGTTCGGCATTCGGAGCGGAAGGGGGCGGCGGAACCTCGTGGGCGGGGGCCGAAGGTGCGGGAGGAACAGCCGCATGCGCCGGAGCTGGCGCATGAGCCGCGGCATGCTGGTGCGCCACCATTGCAGCCTTGAGCGCCTTTTCGCTTTTCGCTTCCTCCGCAAGCTGGTTGGAAAGCCCGGTCTTAACCTTTTGGAACTCCTGCTCCATAGAGCTCAGCCGATCCTTCACCGAATTGAATTCTCCCTCTGTCCCATGATGCTCCCAAAGGAGGTTGTGAGCTACCTGACCAAGGGCGGAGAGGCCGAAGGCCCAGGCGGCAGATCTCATGCCGCCGCGGCGCGCCTGCCATGCCTGGGCGGAATTAATGCGCTTCTCTCTCCATGAAAGGACTCCTTTAATCTTCTTTGTGGCCCGTTCCGTCTTTTCCGCAAGGTCTGTAGATTTTTTGCCCGGCCTATTCTGCTCAAACATGGCAAGAAATGTTCCTGCTTCGCTCAATTTCTGCCGCAATTCAAGCTGTTCTCTAAGACGCTCTGCGATCTCATCAGAACCCTCTCCCACGCCAAAACTTACCAATCCGCGATTGAGTTTTTGACGCGTATAGAAAAGCCTGACTTTGAGCTTGTGCATTATCCTTTCCCGCTCCGCATCCTTTTCTTTTTCGCTTTCGAATTTAGGATTCGAATTTACACTGTCGAATTCCCGTTCTAAATCGTCGATTTTATTCACAAGCACTTCCGCAGGCACAAAATTCCGCTCCATGTGCGTTTTCCGTTCGAATTTCTTCGCAAGCCTGTTTACTTTTGCCTGCTGGGCTTCAACATCATTTTTCGCATCCCTGGTGCCGGTCAACTTCGCGCCAGCCTTAAGATCACGAAGCTTCTTTTTCTCCGCATCGAGCTCGGCTGCGAGAGCTTTGAACTCGTCTTTCCGCAAGCTGGCGCGTGCGCCTCGCCGCATGTCTTCCGCGCGTTCGGCCTGAGCGCCTCGAGTGCGCGATCTGCCGGTGACAAAACCCACTCCCGCCGCGGCAAACGGCAGCATCGTCACGCCGCCTATTGCCATTGCGGTCGAACGGGAAAGAAATCCGGCAGCGGAGATGATGCCGCGCTCGGTCACTATGTCCTTGAGCACTTTTTTCCAGACCTTTCGATCCTTGATATTGAGAAGCTCTTCTTCAATGTCCGAATTCGAGCCGAAAAGCTGGTTTGCGCGGAGGCGTTCATCAATAGTATTGACGTAAAGTTCGGCCTCATTACGGTTGCTTCCGTTTTCCAAAAGGCGAAGATCGAAGATTTTCTTCTTCAGATTCCTAAAATTTCTTTCGACCAGCCAATATTTGGTGTTTTGGAACTTCGAAGCGCCGGAATAATTCCATTCGGCGGGCGTGCGGGCGAATTCGCGGGCGGCTTCGTTGAATTTCGAGATGAGCTCGCGCTCGGCAGGCTGAAGTTCCCTGTTGGCAGGCGTGAGATCCTTTTCCGCAACATAATCGATCTCCACTTGGCCGTTTTCGATATGCGCGTCGAGACCGAGCTCCTTGGTGCCTTTCACGAGCTGCTGAAGAATCTCGCCATGGGTCTTAAGGCCGCCGGTGAGGATATCGTTCGCACTCTTTTTCTCAAGCTTGGCAATATGATAATGCTTCGTCGCACCGAGCCATACGCGCCCGAGTGCCTTGTCGAACTTGGCAAACCTGCCGTTTCCTCCAAGCTTCAAAACTCCGGCATTTTCAAGATCCTCTTTGAACTCTCCGCGCGCCTCTTCCTTGATGCGACCGAGGGTAACCTGGCGAAGATTCTCGTATACGAGCCGCTTCTGGCCGTCAGTGAGATCCTTATACCCTTCGATCTTGTCGAGATCGCCGTCCTTGAAGCCGAACGTGTCCTTGAAATACTGCTCCGTGTTCTTTTCCGCGTCGCTCCGCTCCTTTCGTGCCTCCTCTTTTTCGGCCCCTGCCTCAGCCGGTTCGGCCGCTTCTTCTTTTTTTCCTTCCGGCTCTTCTTCGCCGGCCTTTTTCTCAGATTTCTCCTTCGCGGCTTCCTCGGCAAGCTTCCTTTCGACAGACTCGGCATACGTGTCCTTCTCCTGGCCCATTCTCACACCAACAAGAAATTTCGTGAATTCCTCAGCATATTTCCGCAAATCTCCTTTCGTGAGCCGTCCGACAAATTCGGAATCGAACACCACGTCGACATTCATGCCGTTGCCGAATTCCACGCCGCGTATTTTCCGCACCTCGCTGTCAAAACGCTCGCGATCTTCCGGCTTGAGTTTGCCGCGGGTCCTCTCAATATCGTGATAGTTCGAAGCAGATGCCAAGTCAAAAGCCTCTTTATCCTTTTCCGGCTCCGCCACCGGAGCGAGCACATGGTATACGATTGTGATTTTTCGTATATCTTCGTCGGAAAGGCCTTTTTCCTTCCAGAATCTGACAATCGGATCATTGGCTATCTTTTCCGCCAGATATTCGTCGCCTTCGTATTTAACAGGCACTGCCGCCGCGCGCATCTCGTTTTCCCGCGCCAATTCCCTTTCTTTTTGCTCTTTTTCCTCTTCTTCGCGAGTTGCCTCAAGATGAAGTTGTTCGACAGGTACGCCCGTCGTGCCGCCTTCGACAAATGCGAGTTTGCCATCCTCGGAAAAACCGCTGATTTTGCGAGGCGTTTCAAATTGATCAACGCCCTGGCTTGTCCATTGAACGAAATCCCCTTCCTTTATCTGGAAAGGTTCCTCCTCGGCATTTTTTTCTTCGGACGCAGTTTCGGGTTTTGTCTCGACAACCTGTTCGGACGAACTTGCAGTCTCGTTCCTCTTGATCGAAGCGACCATTTGAAGCACCCATTCAAGATTCCGCGAGATAGTTCTGACTCCTTCTTCCATACTTCCATATCCTGATTCTCCCATGTCTATCATGCCCTTGAGCCATTCGGCATTCTCCGCTATATATTCTTCAAAGTCTTTAAGAGAGAAGCCTTCTTTGATCAAATCAGAGTATTTCGTCTCCAAAAGCTCCCTGAGCGCCGACTTGATCGCATCGCGATACGGCTTAAGCTTCGCATTTTCCGCTTCGGCCTCATCCATCTCTCCCTGCTCGGCCTCGATTTCTTCCCCAGTAACTTCCGGCTGTACAGCGGGTGCTTCCGTAAGTTTCTTCTTTTCTTCCTCGGCCATCTGCTTTGCACGCGTTTCCGGATCCGAAGAACGCCCTTCTTTCAAGTCAGCCAGGAGAGCCCGTGCATCCTTATTCACTTTGTCGGCAAAATCCTCATCATCGGAGAAATACTCATCGATCCCCGCATCTCGATACGCCTCGCCAATGAGAGTGCGGAGCCGTTCAGCTTCATGTTTCCATCTTTCATGCGTTTTTGGAAACGGCGTTTCTTCACCCTCTGCAGTCTCACGGGAAATCTCGCCGCGAGCGATCTCATTAATTCTTTTCTGAATAGCTGGATCATTTCCAATCTCTAGCGTTTTTGCCAGATAATCCACACCATCTTCATTCGCCTGGTCTTGAAACTGATCAACCCAGCTTCGAATCGTTTCCTCATTGTACGGATCCTCTGGATAATAGGCCTGGAACAACACTGCTGCGATATCAAATTTCTGAGCATCGCTCAGTTGTCCGGCTTCAATAGCCTTAACAACCTTATGGAGTGTATAGGATCCGAAACCATGCTCGCCTTGCAATTTTCGCCTTGTTTTTGGATCAAGCCTGCCTCCCCCTTCTTTCAGAGCCTGCCTTACAACATCGATCCTCGGGTCATTTTCGGGACGGTAGTCGGGATTTTCACCCGGCTTGGAACCAAGAGGCATACGGCGGCGCTTGGGGCCTTCATACTCTTCTCCGCCTTCATTATGTGGAAAATTTTCTTCGCTCATAACTCCCGCGCCGAAGCGCTTAATGAGCAAATTATATCACCCTGTAGTAGATTTTGGCATCGCGAATTGAAGACAATTCGCGGTCGAGACAAATGCCAAAATTCACTACAGGGTATCATCAAAATATGGAAATTCCGGAGAATCAGCGGGCCTGCCCGGTAGTGAAAAATGATATTAAATGTTAAGCAAGCATGCGCATGCTTGCAATATCATTTTCTACTACCGGGTCAAAACCTCGACTCCGTCCTCCGTCACGAGTACGGTGTGCTCGAAATGGGCCGCCCGGCTGCCATCCTTGGTTCGCACCGTGTATTCATCGCCCTCGAAGACGACTCGGCCGCCTCCAAGGGTGAGCATCGGCTCGATGGCGAGAACCATGCCGGGCTTCAAGGCCGGCCCTTGCCCCGCCACGCCGGTATTGGGAACGAACGGGTCCTCATGGACCGAGTAGCCGACACCATGGCCGGCAAGGTCTTCGGTGATGGCGTAGCCTTCCTCCTGCGCAAAGATTTCGAGCGCGGCGCCGATGTCGCCGATATGATTGCCGGGTGCGACGGCCTTGATGCCGCGCTCGAGCGCTTCGCGGGTCGCATGGATGAGGCGGCGCGAGTCGTCGTCGATCTTGCCCACGCCGAGGGTGACGGCGGCATCGGTAATGAGCCCCTGGTGAGTGAGCCCGAGGTCGAGCGTCACGATGTCGCCCTCCTGAAGGACCCGCGGATTCACGTTGGGAATGCCGTGCACGATGATGTCGTTTATGGAAACGCAGAGCGCCGCCGGATACGGGCGCTTCACGCCGCGCGGGCGGTAGTTTAAGAACGCAGCGGCGTCCCCGCCGTCCTCGATCATCTTGAGCGCGGCGGCATTGAGCTCCTCGGTGGAAACGCCCGGCTCCGTCATTGCGGCGAGTTTGCGGAGCATCTCGGCGTGGCGCCTGCCCCCTTCGCGGAGCTTCTCGATGTCTTCTGCTGTCTTAATGGTGATCATAGTATGGAATTCAAAAGTCAAAATTCAAAATGCAAAAGTTTAAATCAAAATTGGAAGACTTGATAATTTACAGGCTTTGGAATTAAAATTTTGACTTTTGCCTTTTGAATTTTGCATTGTCGTCGCTACCAGTCGATTGCGGAGACGATATCGCTATGGACCCTTTCGATCTCCTGCTCGCCGTTCACGTCGATGACGCTGTAGCGGCCGTTGTTGCGAAAATATTCGATGGCCGGCACGACGTTGGTATCGTACCATTCGACGCGGCGGCGGATGTCGGCGTCGTTGTCATCGGCGCGGGCGCGGCCCTTCAGGCGCTCGGCGGCCCACTCGCGCGACACGTCGAGGACGATGATCGTCGGATACTCGCGGTTGTAGAAGCGCAGGGCCGAATCGAGGATCGGCGCCTCGTGCGGGCGGCGGGAGAGGCCGTCGAGCACCAAATGCTCCTCACCGGTGAAATGCTCGATGAGGTAGTTCGACCAGATCCAAATGGGCATGAATTCGGGCAGAAGCTTGCCGTTTTCCACGATATCGGCCGTGAGCTTGCTCGAATAGTTGTCGTGCGTCATGAAATCGCGAACCTTCTGGCCGGTCTCGATGTAGAGCGTCTTCTTTATCGGGTCGTGATCGCTGATGAACTTCAAAAGAAGCTCCGCCTGTGTACCCTTGCCGGAGCCTGATCTTCCGAACAAAATAATTGTCTGCGCTCGCATTACACCCCAAGCGTAGCATACGTAATGGCTAAATCAAATTTTTGAGAAGTGCGGCCGGCATGCTTAAATAATGAGAACTTGCTCATTTGGATGCAATTCAAGGCGCAAGCAAAATTTGCGACCAAGCTGTACAAAGCGGTACTGCGCGAAAGCAAATTTTGCGAGCAACGCAGAAGTGCGCCAAATGTGCAGTTCTCATAAACATGGGTAAAAAGACTATCATCACCATTGCCGGCGATCTCGGAAGCGGCAAATCGTCGAACGCCGACAAGGCTGCCTCCCTCCTCGGCTACTCGCGCTTCTCCTCCGGCGACTTCGCCCGCCTCGTCGCCAAACGGCACGGTATGAGTATTGAAGAGCTCAACGAGCACGCGGAAGAGCATCCGGAAATCGATCATGAGATCGACGACGAGGTGAAAGCGGCCGGAGAGCGCGAAAAGCTCGTCATCGATTCGCGCACCGCTTTTCACTGGATTCCGGATTCGTTCAAGGTTTATCTCAAACTCGACCCGAAGCTCGCGGCCGCGCGCATCTACGAGCAGATGCTCCAGGGCCAGCGCGTGAGCCAGCACGCGGACAGTGTCGACCACATGTACGAGCAGACCATCCGACGCAAGGAAAGCGAGCGCAAGCGCTATCTCGCGCTCTATGGCTTCGATTCCACAGACCCCTCGGGCTTCGACCTGGTAATCGACACCGCTACCGCCCCGCTCGAGAAAGTGTCGGAGAAAATTATCGAGGAATACAAGAAGTGGCTGGGAAGTAACGAGTAGATAGTAATCAGTAGTGAGTAGGTAGATAAAGAAAAACCGCCAATATTAGCGGTTTCTTTCTACTCGCTACTAATCTACTCACTACTTTGCTTTAGTACTCCCTGATGGAGACCTGAGCGTCGATCCGTTTAATCAAATCAACAATAACCTGAACGACGATGAGAAGCGCCGTGCCGCCGATCGCGAGGGAGGTGATGCCGGTAACCGCGCGCATGACGAGCGGAAGGACGGCGATGAGTCCGAGGAAGATTGCGCCGAAAATGGTGAGCTTCGTGAGCTTGTCGGCGAGATATTCCGAGGTCGACAGGCCGGGGCGGACGCCCGGAACGAACGCGCCGTTCTTCTGGAGATTGGTCGCAACCTGCTCGGGATCGAAGGTGATCGCCGTATAGAAGAAGGTGAAGATGAAGACGAGGACGAAGTAGATCGCCGCATAGAGCCAGCTGTTGTTGAGGATCGCGACGCCGTGCTGGGCAATCGAGGCAAGCAATGAATTGGTCGAAGCAGTGAGGAAATTGAAGATCATCTGCGGGAAAAGCAGGATCGAGAGCGCGAAGATGATCGGAATGACGCCCGCCTGGTTCAGACGGAGCGGAAGGTACGTCGAGACGCCGCCGTATACCTTGTTGCCGCGCACGCGCTTGGCGTAGGTCACGGGAATCGGGCGCTCCGCTTCGGTCACGATGACGACGCCGAAGATGACGACCAGCGCCGCGACGAGGAATGCCGCGTAGAGCGGAAGCTGGGTCGCATCGAACGCGAACGCGAGCTGTCCGGTCGAAGCCGGGAGGCGGGCGAGAATGCCGGCGAAAATGAGAAGGGACACGCCGTTGCCGACGCCGAATTCGTTGATGAGCTCGCCGATCCACATGAGAAGGATCGAGCCCGCCGTCGCGACGAAGAGGTTCACGACGAGCTGGAAGTTCGTGAGGCCCGGGATGATGCCCTGGCGCTCAAGAAGAATGAGAAAGCCGTATGCCTGGATGATCGCAAGCGGCACGGTGAGAAGCCTCGAGTATTGGGCGAACTTCCTGCGTCCCGCCTCGCCTTCCTCCTGGTAGAGCGCCTTGAGCTTCGGCGACATGATTGTCAGAAGCTGCATGATGATGGACGACGTGATGAACGGACCCACGCCCATCATGACGATGGAGAGCGTGGAGAGGCCGCCGCCCGAAAAGATATTCAAAAGACCCAGGAATTGGTTGTTCTGGAGAAATGACTGGAGCATGAGCGAATTGACGCCCGGAATGGGAATGGCGGCCAAGAGCCTGAAAAGCGCGAAGCAGCCGAGCACGAAGAAAATGCGCTTGCGAAGGTCTTCATCGCCGAATACCAGTTTGAGTTTTTCGGTAAATTTGCTCATGAATATAATTTTTAATTTCCAATTTTCAATGAATTTTCAAATTCCAATGTTTCAAGCGTTTGAAGATTGATTCATTGTACCTTGATTGAAAATTGTGAATTGCAAATTATTTGATCGGCCATCAGTTCTGCGCTCGCCGTCGCTCACGCAGCCTGTCGGCCCCGCCTCACTTCAGAACTTTACTAAGTTCTGAGCTCGGAAGATCTCGCTGTGTTCCGGCTCAAAATTACTCCTTATTATAAACTAAGGAGTAATTTTACCGCCTGCTTTCTCGATCTTCTCCCGGGCACCCGCCGACACCTCGCATCCTGCGATAGTAAACTTTTTAGTGAGCTCGCCCGCCGCGAGAATCTTCACCGGAGAAATCTTTCCCGAAATCTTGGGAACGACGCCTTTCGCCGCGAGGGTCGAAGGAGTGACCTTGTCGCCAGCTTTGAAGACGGCTTCCACGACGGAAAGATTCACCGCTGTGGGCTTCACTGCGACGCTCTTCAGGTAGTTGGTGCCGCGGCCGCGGAGCTTGGGGAGCTTCTTAATGAGGTCGCGGATTTCCGGACGGATCTTGTGGCCCGCACGGGCCTTCTGGCCCTTGGTGCCGCGGCCCGAAGTCTTGCCCCGGGTTCCGCCGCGTCCGACCTGGACCGCACGCTTCCTCTGGGTTTTCCTTTGTACGTTGTTGAACTGCATGATGAATTATTGTTCGCTTGCCGCTGACGCTACTGCAACCTCCTTCACTTTCGCAAGCTTCGAGAGTGCCTTTACGGCGCTGCGGGCATTGTTGAGCTGGTTCTTCGTCCTTGAGAAAATCTTGGCGCTCACTTCCTTGATGCCTGCAAGCTCCAATACATTGCGCACGGAGCTTCCGGCGATGACTCCCTTGCCCGGAGCGGGCTTGATAAGAACGCGGGCGCTCGAGTATTTCGCCTCAACCTCGTGCGGGATGGAACCCGACTTCGTGAGGGAGACGCGGATCATGTTGCGCTTCGCGTCCCGCATCGCCTTCTCGATAGCAAGCGGCGTATCGCCGGCCTTGCCGATGCCGACGCCGACCTGGCCCTTGCGGTTGCCGGCTACGAGAACGACGGAGAAGCTGAACCTGCGGCCTCCGGCGACGACGCGGGCGACGCGGCGGATCGAGACGATCTTGTGATCGAACTCGGGCTTCACGCGCGCTTCGCGGCGGGGTCCTTTGCGGGGATTCTTGCGGAAATCTCCCTTGCCTCCCGCCGGCCTGCCTCCCCTGCCTCGGGGAGCGCGGTTGTCCGCCGCCGGCGCCGTTCCCATATTCTGCTGTTCTTTATCGTTTGGCATATTCATTAAAACTTGAGTCCTCCCTCGCGGGCGCCTTCCGCGGCCGCCTTGATCGCTCCCGTGTAAATATAACCGCCGCGATCGAAGACGACCGCCTCGATCTTCTGAGCCTTCGCTTTCGATGCGAGATCCTTGCCTGCGGCGAGCGATCGCTCGACCAGGGTCTTGCCCTTGCCGCCGCGAGTAGTCGCCATCGCGAGCGTCGCGCCTTTCGTATCATCAATCAGCTGGAGGACGACCGCCGTGTTCGACTTGAATACCGAAATTCTCGGGCGTTCCGCCGTTCCTTTCACCTTCGCGCGAATGCGCTTCTGGCGCCTCGCCCGCTGTGCCATTTTTTTGTTCTTTAGGGTCTTCATGGTTGTAAGTTTCAAGTCAGATTAGGCGGCCTTCTTGCCCTGCTTGCGCCTGATAACTTCGCCTTCATACGCGATGCCCTTGCCCTTGTACGGCTCCGGCTTCTTCAAGGCGCGGACCTCCGCCGCGAATTGGCCGAGGATGTCCTTGTCGATCGACGTGAGCGTGAGCGTGTTCTTCTCCGTCTTCGCCGTTACTCCCGCCGGAATTTTCATCTTCACCGGATGGGAGAAGCCAAGCGAGAGGTTGAGTGAATCGCCTTGCGCGTCCCATTTGAAGCCGACGCCTTCGACGACGAGTTTCTTCTCGTACGGCTTATTGACGCCGTCGACCATGTTCTGGATGTGCGAGGCGTACGTGCCCCAGAGCGCGTTCGTTTCGATGCTTTGCTTCTTCGGAGCGAGCGTGACTTCGCCCTCGCCGATAGTGATGGCGATGTCTCCCTTGAACTTCCTTGAAAGCTCGCCGTGCGGGCCCTTCACGCTGAACACGCCGTCCGATTCCGACCAGCGGGCCTCGGTGTTTTTGGGGAGAGCGATAGGTTTTTTGCCGATTCGTGACATAGTGGTTTACCAGATCTTAAACAAGGCTTCGCCGCCGACGTTCTTCTCGCGAGCCTCCTTGTCGGATACGATGCCTGCAGGCGTGGTGAGGACGAGAAGGCCGTAGCCGTTCTTGACTGGCCTCAAATCCTTGGCGCGAGCATAGACGCGCTTCGAGAATTTCGAAATGCGTTCGGCGCCGCGAACTTTCGGTTCGTCATCCTCATAGATGAGCTCGATCTCGATCGACTTTGCGATCTTCTTGCCTTTCTTCGAGACCGACTTCACGAAGCCTTCTCTCTGAAGGAGCTCCGCGATGGACATCTTCATCTTCGAATACGGAACGGTGACAAGCGGGTTGCCAGCCGCACCCGCATTCTTGATGCGGGTGATCATATCTGCTAAGGGGTCGGTTACCATGATGATTTCTTAACGCCTGGAATCTTGCCTTCGTTTGCCAGCTCCCTGAAGCAAATGCGGCAGAGATCGAAGTCGCGCATATATGCGCGCTTGCGACCGCACTTGAAGCAGCGGCGAACGACTCTCGAAGCGTACTTCGGGGTGCGCTGCGACCTGACGACGACTGATTTCTTTGCCATTTAGTAATTAGGTGTGCTTTTGGAATGCGCCCGCGGTAAGCCGGTTCCCGAAGGAGCGGCTCGGACAGGCGCTTAAATTAAAAAAGCTTCCAAAAAGCTCGGGCTTATACTAGCAAAGCCTCCGCAGGCTGTCAAACAGGAAGAAGCTTATAGTTTATAGCTGTTAGTTTTTAGCTGGAAACCAGTATGTGAGAGTCAGACTCTCACAGGAAATCTCCTTCCATCCGTCATGCCCAGCAGAGCATCCAAGCTTCAATAATAATTCTCTGGATTCCCTGCTGGGAATGACACCAATAAGAAAAAACCGCTCAATAGCGGTTTTTTGGCCTACTTTCTACTGTCTACCTACTACTTACTATCTTTTTTAAACGGGAATCCGAGATATTCGAGGAAGGCTTTCGCCTCGTCCTTCGAGGTGGCGCTCGTTACAACGGTAACGCTCAGACCGAAAAGATCGCGAATGTCTTCATCGGCAGTCTCTGGGAAAATGGTGTGCTCGCGGATGCCGAGAGTGTAGTTGCCCATTTCGTCGATGCTCGTCGAGGGAATGCCGCGAAAGTCCTTTGTGCGAGGAAGGGCGACATTCAAGAGCCTGTCGAGGAAATCGTACATGCGCGCTCCCCGGAGCGTGATCTGGTAGCCCACAGGGTCTCCCTGGCGGACCTTGAATGCGGCGATCGACTGCTTGGCTCCGCGCTGTGAAGGCTCCTGGCCGGTGATCTTGCGGAGGCGGTCGACGACGGTCTGGTTCTTCGTCTTGTCCTTGAAGGAGCCGGTGCCTGCCGATACCACGACTTTCACGAGGCGGGGCGCCTGCATCTTATTCGTATAGCCCTGGCTTTCCTTGAGAGATTCGAATGCCTTGGCTGTTTTTTGTTTGGTCATTTCCATGGTAGTGCTTTATTTCGCCTTGGCCGAGCCGCGCGCCTTGTTGAGCCGAGTCGGTTTGTTATTGACGAGAAGCATCACGTTCGAGACGCTTATCGGGGCCTCCTTCTCGACGATCTTTCCCTTCTGATCCTGACGGCGGGTCTTCTCGTGCCTCTTGCGCATATTGACGCCGGCGACGATTACGCGGTTCTCGCGCGGAAAGGCCGTCACGACGGTGCCCGTCTTGCCTTTGTCCTTTCCGGAGATCACTATGACGTTGTCATTCTTGCGGATTTTCATATCATTTCAAAAACTAGACCACCTCGGGAGCGAGGGAGATGATTTTCTGGTAGCCGACCTCGCCGATCTCGCGCGGAATGGGGCCGAATACGCGTCCGGCGATCGGAACCTGCTTCTCCTTGTCGACAAGCACGACTGCGTTCTCATCGAAGCGGACATACGAGCCGTCCTTGCGCCTCGTCGCGTTCTTCGAGCGGACGACGATGCCGTAGACCACAGCCTTCTTCTTGATCTGCTTGCGGGGCTGGGCCTTCTGAATGGAGAGGACCACGATGTCGCCGAGGCGGGCGTAGCGCTTCTTCGAACTGCCGAGCACTTTGAAGATGCGGCCGACAGTTCCGCCTGAGTTATCAGCTATTTTTACTATTGAACGGGGCTGAATCATGATTTTGAGTAATGAGTAGCGAGTAGAGAGTAATGAGAGATTGAATATTTTCTTTTGTTGTTGATTTTCTATCTACTGGCTACTATCTACTCTGTTACTATCTTAAAGCGCTTTTCCTTGGAGATCGGCGCCGTCTCTTCGATGGTCACCTTCTCGCCCACCTTGCGGGTATTGCCGGCGTCATGAGCCTTGAAGCGCTTCGCGCGCTTCAAGAATTTGCCGTACTTCGGGTGCTTCACGTACCTCTCGACAAGCACGACCACGGTGTCCTTCATTTTGTCGGACACGACGACGCCTTCGAGGCGCTTCTTGCGGCTATTCTGCTGTTCTGCGTCTTTTTTCATAATTATTTTGCTGCGGTCTTGCGGGCGTTCAGCTCAGTGAGAATCTGGGCGATCTCCTTGCGGATTGCCCTGCCCTGCTTCACGTTGCGGGCCTTGCTGCCCGCGATATCGAACCTGAAGGTGCGAAGGGCTTCGCGGCGCTCGGTGATGAGGCCCTTGAGTTCCTGTTCGGTTTTGTTCTTGAG
>DASZYS010000017.1:0-8722 GCA_035545295.1 Minisyncoccota bacterium
TACGACGGGACGCTCGTATTTCCGCGATCACGAGATGGCGCATTGGTCCTGCTTGGGCGCAAAGCCAAGAAGGTCGGCGCTGGCCGCTGGAACGGCTATGGGGGCGAGATCGAATCGAATGATCCAAATCCCGCTGCCGCCGCGGCACGCGAACTTCTTGAGGAATCGGGACTGAGTGCCGATCCGGCAAAATTGGAGAAAGTGGCGATTATTTATTTTCACAATCGCTTAAGTACTGGCGAGGAATACACAAATACGACGCACGTCTATTTCGTAAGCGAATTCGAAGGCACGCCCATCGGCACGCCGGAAATGACGGATCCGACATGGTTTGAGATCGACAAAGTTCCGTATGGAGAGATGATTCCATCCGACAGGGAATGGCTGGGTCCTATTCTTAACGGCAAACATGTCATTGCCGAGGCGTGGCTCAGCGCCTTTCAAAGGGAGTCGCTCCAGCCGGTGCAAATCCGAGAAGCCGCATCGGACGAGCTGGAAACCTAGAAGAGCCGTATATGGCTCTTCTTTTGCATATAGGCTAGGAATCTTGGGCGAATACTTGCTTTTTCCTACGGTTTAAAGTATTCTTTTCCCTGTTAATTTCACACGCATATGTCCCAGGATAACCTCATCATGCTCGTCCATAAGGCCACCGGAGAGCGCGTTTACACCCGCAAGAACAAGAAGGGCGTCGAGCGCAAGATCAAGCTCAAGAAATACAGCAAGGTCCTCCGCAAGAGGGTCGAGTTCGTCGAGACGAAGAAATAAGACAAACCGCCGAAAGGCGGTCTTGTTTTACATAAGAAGTTGTCTCAGCGGGCCCACGAGGACTCGAACCTCGAACCTCGGTTTTGGAGACCGATGTTTTACCATTGAAACTATAGGCCCAATCGCCCCTGATACTACCATACTTCCAAATTCCCTGTATAGATCAGTTTTTGAGGAAATTGCGCACCTTGCTTTCAATTTTTTCGTACTCTCCAGGTTCAAACCATTTAATCCTTTTGTCCTTCTTGAACCACGTTATCTGCCGTTTAGCATAGTGCCAAATTGCATTCGACAATTGCTCAATCATTTCCTCCTTTGAGAGTTTTTTCTGGAGAAACGCAGCGAGGTAGCGATACTCGAGGCCGAGAGAATCCATGCGCTTGTACGAGAGTCCTTCCGCATGGAGACGCTTCGCTTCGGCGACCATTCCTACCTTCATCCGCTTCAGAAGTCGGGCATGGATTTTCTTCTTGAGAATCTCGTCATCGAGCCGAATGCCGATGAGAAGAGGAGTGAAATCGGAAGTCTTTTTGATGGGTGGTACCGAGCCGAGCGCCTTGGCGATCTCGATCGCGCGTACGAGCCTGCGGGGGTTATGGATATCGATTTCCAAGTAGCGTTTCTTGTCGAGCTTTTTCAATATTGCCGCGAGCTCGGCCGCGCTTTTTCCCTCGAGCTTTTTGCGAAGCTTCGCGTTCGGCTTTACCTCGGGAAACGTAACACCATCGATGATCGCTTGGATGTAGAGGCCGGTGCCGCCCACGAGGACGGGAATTTTGCCGCGCTTCAGAATACGCGCAATCTCTTTAAGAGCCTGTTTCTGGTACTGCGCGACGGTAAAAGTGCGCTTTGGATCGGCGACATCGAGCATATAATGCGGAACACCCCTTGTTTCGCGAGGGGTGATTTTTCCGCTGCCGATGTCGAGTCCTTTGTAGATCTGGCGCGAATCAGCTGAGACGACTTCGCCTCCGATCGCTTTCGCGATACGGACGGCGATGTCGCTTTTGCCTGCCGCTGTGGGGCCGACAATGGCAATGATGTTATCTTTGCCGAATTTCAAGCTTGAGATTCAAATGTTAGAACTGGGCGAAGAATGATCCCGTTCCGGTGGAGCCGGTGACAGGGAAGACGATATTGCCGCCGTTCGAGACGCCGCTCGATCCGCCGGTAACGCTACCGCCACCCATGACGGAACCTCCTCCGGTGACTGATCCTCCTCCGAAGATGCTACCGCCTCCGGTAACGCTACCGCCGCCGAAGACTGAACCGCCGCCAGTTACTGAACCGCCGGCCGGAATCGATCCTCCACCCGTAACGCTTCCTCCACCGAAGATGGAGCCGCCACCCGTGACAGAACCGCCGCCGAATACGGAGCCTCCGCCGGTGACGCTACCGCCGCCGAATACGGAGCCGCCTCCGGTTATGGAGCCGCCTGCGGGAATAGAACCTCCGCCGGTTACCGATCCTCCTCCGAAGATCGAACCGCCTCCGGTAACGCTTTCGCCACCAAAGACTGATCCGCCTCCCGTGACGCTACCACCGCCGAAGATCGAGCCCCCGCCAGTAACGGAACCTCCTCCAAAAATAGATCCGCCGCCGGTCACCGATCCTCCTCCAGCGACTGAACCGCCGCCAGGAATGCTGCCGCCGCCGAAAATAGAACCTCCGCCGGTTACCGAACCGCCTCCGAAGACTGAACCGCCGCCAGTAACACTACCGCCTCCTGCTACGCTGCCTCCTCCGAAGATGCTGCCGCCTCCGGTAACAGAACCACCGCCGAATACAGAGCCGCCGCCACTGACAGAACCGCCTCCGAATACGGATCCTCCGCCGGAAACTGCGCCTCCGCCGAAGACAGAACCGCCTCCAGAAACACTGCCGCCGCCGGTTACTGTCCCGCCAGTGTAGATGTCGGGCGTGCCGAAGAACGAAGCGGATGCAATTCCAGGAGCGATGAGCCAAAGAGCCGTGAGGGCTCCGGCAGTCATGGTGCGAGCGGAAAATGCTGAAATCTTCATATATTTATATGAGTAATGCTATTAAAACAAAGCTTGAAATAAGGCTTCGGTTAGCAGTATTTGCTAACGAAAGACCCTACCATAAGTTAATTTAAAAGTCAAGTACATCTGTGATCCTCCTATATATAAAGACGTTTTGGAAATGAAGAGGGGATAAAGAAAACGCCCTTTCGGGCGTTCATCAGTGCCGGAGGAGGGACTTGAACCCTCACACCTTGCGGTACACGATTTTGAGTCGTGCGTGTCTGCCATTCCACCACTCCGGCAAGTATGAAGACAAGCTAAGTCTACTGAAAATGGGGCTGGCGCGCAATTGTGTCTGTCGCGCATGAGCGTGATATAATCGAGAGGTAAGTTACCCCACGAAGAGTATGTCACAGTTTCAAAACGACTCAATTTTCTGGATCGAGCTCGACAAGATCCGGCCGAATCCGTTTCAGCCGCGGCGCGAGTTCGACCAGGCCGCGCTTCAGAGCCTGGCCGATTCGATCAAGCAATATGGCGTCCTGCAGGCGCTTGTCGTGACGCGCAAGGAAGAGCAGCGCGCCGACGGCGGCATCATAGCTTATTATGAGCTCATTGCCGGAGAGCGCAGGCTCCGCGCCTCGAAGCTCGCCGGACTCTCCCAGGTGCCGGTCCTCATCAAGACGGGCGAGGAGAACGATCTTCTGAAGCTCGAGCTTGCGATCATCGAAAACATTCAGCGCGAGGACTTGAATCCTCTCGATCGCGCCCGCGCCTTTCTCCGCCTCGCGGAGGAATTCGGCTTCAAGCACTCCGAAATCGGCGCCAAAGTCGGGAAGAGCCGCGAGTACGTCACCAACACGCTCAGGATGCTTTCGCTCCCCGAGCACATCCTCGAAGCGCTCGCGCAAGGCAAGATCACCGAAGGCCACACGCGCCCGCTCATGATGCTCGTCAATCATCCGCAGGAACAGGATACGCTCTTGAAGGAAATCATGTACAAGAAGCTTACGGTGCGCGAAGCGGAGCTCATCGCCCGCCGCATCGCCAAGGAGCGGGTTCGCAAGAAGGAATACGCTTTTGATCCGGAACTCGTCGAGATCGAAGAGAAGCTTCAGGAATCCTTGGGCACCCGCGTTCAGATCGAGCGCAGGGAACAGGGCGGCAACGTGGTCATCTCATTCTTTTCCAATGACGATCTTCGCGCCCTTCTCGAAGTGCTCGATTCCCATACCGACAAGCCCAAGAAAGTGACCGAAATGCTCGATCGCTACATTGCCGCGCAGCAATCGTCGCAATCCGATCAGCCTGCCGAAAGCTCGCCTGCATCGTCCGATATTTCCGTGAGCACTGCGTCTGCCGCAGTCGTTACCGTTTCCACCGAACCCGAGATCGCTCCGGAAGAGAGCGGCCCGATCGACGATAGGACAAGAGAGGAAATCAAGGAGCAGGAGGACGAAGATATATACTCCATCAAGAATTTCAGTATTTAGAACTTACATATTTGGCGCATTTCTTTGTCGAACTCACAATAAACCGCCCGAGAGGGCGGTTTTTGCGAGCCCGCCTCCTTTCGTCCGGCCTTGCGCCGCTTCCAGTAGTCGCGGCTCACTCCGCACGCTCCCGCGGAGTATTTTTCATACACCTTGGTCGCGCTGCTCGTATTCTCCTCGAACTGCATCCAAATCTGAAAGTTCTCTGTTTCCAGTGTCATTCCCAGCAGGGAATCCAGTGGCTTTTATTCGGTTCTCTTTTTTCAATGCGTTTCACTGTCTCTCTATCTTCTCCAACGCCTGCCTGATATGCTTCTTTGCCATCGAAGTTTTGGCCGAGTCGATCCACTTGCGGTTCGGCTTGGCATTTTTCTTCGTCTGGATCTCGACGATATCGGCGTTCCGAAGCGCGGTGTCGAGAGAGACAAGCTTGCCGTTCACCTTGGCGCCCGACATGTGGTTGCCGATATCCGAGTGCACCGCATAGGCGAAGTCGACCGGCGTCGAGTCAATTGGGAGGTCGACGACGTCGCCCACGGGCGTGAAGACGAAGATGCGTTCGCGGAAAAAATCCTCCTTGAGCCCTTCCTCGAATTCCTGGTCACCCTGTGATTTCTGATATTCGACGAGCTCCTTGATCCACTCAGGCACATCAGAGTAGCTCAGGTGTGCGGAAGCGGCTCCGAGGCCGCCGACTTTCCGCGAAGGAATAAGCCCCTTGACCCATTCGAGCGCGGGATGCGCGGCACTGCCCTTGGCCGCACCCTGCTTGTATGAAAGATGAGAGGCGATTCCGTACTCCGCTTCGCGGTGCATATCGGCGGTGCGGATCTGGACTTCGACAATCCCGCCGTCGCCGGTGAAGACAGTCGTGTGGAGGCTCTTGTAGCCGTTGGTTTTCGGAAACGCGATGAAGTCCTTGATGCGGCCGGGAAGCGGGCGCCAGTTGGCGTGGACGATGCCGAGCGCCTGGTAGCAATCCGCAACGGTGTCGACGATGACGCGAAGCGCCATGAGGTCGTAGACCTTTTCGATGTCCATATTGTTGCGGGCGAGCTTCTTGTAGAGGCTGTAGAGGCCTTTGACGCGATAGCTGGTCTTGGCCTGGGGAAAACCGGCGTCACTAAAAACTTTCTCGAGCGAGGTGTGGAATTTCTCGAGATCGGCGTTCATTTCCTCTTGGCGGCGGGCGACGAGTTCGCGCGTTTTCGCATAGTGCTCCGGAAATACGAAAGGGAACGCGAGATCTTCGAGTTCGCGGTGCAGGCGGCCGATGCCAAGGCGGTCGGCGATGGGAGCGTAGACTTCGAGCGTCTCGGCCGCGATGCGCTTCTGCTTCTCTTGCGGGACGCTCGAGAGCGTGCGCATGTTGTGGAGCCTGTCGGCGAGCTTCACCATGAGCACGCGGATGTCCTGCGACATCGCCACGAAGAGCTTGCGGAGGCTTTCGGTATGCCAGTTCGATCCGTGATAGCGGATCTGGCCGAGCTTCGTGACGCCTTCGACGAGGAAGAGAATCTCGTCGCCGAATTCGGCCTGGAGAGTTTCGCGGGTTACGCCGACGTCCTCGACGGAGTCGTGGAGAAGGCCCGCGGCAATCGTTGTGGGGCTCATGCCGAGCTCGGCGAGGATCTTCGCGGTCTCGAAGAGGTGCGAGAAATACGGGTCGCCGGAAAAGCGTTTCTGATCCTTGTGCGCCTCCTTCGCGAAGCCGTACGCTTTTTGAATGAGCGCGACATCTTCGGGAGAAGGCGACTTTATAAGCTCGATGATTTCGCTGACCTCCATCCCGTTAGAGGCAGATCACGCTCACTGTGTGGTCTGCTGAGTTATTCGTTTTTCTTGTAAATAATTCGACCATCTGTGTGATATTCATTTCGAGTGATCGCGGCCTCTAACGGGATCCATGGCTTCATTCTATGGAAAGGAAATGTGTTCGGCAAATTGGCAGGAGGCGAAATGTGAAAACGGCCGCGCGCGAAGCGTGGCCGTTTGGTTATGGGTTACTGCATGGAACTACACATAATTATATGAGTCCCGAAAATTTTTGCGGCTGGCGACGGAGTTATTTTCCTCCGCTATCGGTCCAGCCAAAGAAAGTACTATTATTTTTCATTCATCTCCTCCAGAGATCTGAACTAACTAGTGAGAAAGGATTGAGAGCTCAGAGAACTGAAGGACCTGTTCCAGAAAGGAGATTTACCCGAAGGCGTCTCTTGGTTTCCTGAATTATTAAATCAAATCTACAGAATTTCGCAAGAAAGTTCATGAAGAGAGGAGGGGGAGATGGTTTTTGGTCAGGAATAATTTTCTTGCCGGTCGCAAGAAAATTTTCCGCGATCTACTGAATGGCCTTGGGTCACAAATCAAAAAAGCTCCGTCGAGCTTTTTTGTTCGCGAACCTCGCCTCGGTATTTCGGACTGCTGTCCGAAATATACCTGCGGCTCACAAAGACTCATTGCGTATGCAGCGAAGGCTGCTACCGTACTACTTCGCGATTTTATGCGGATTATGGTTCGGGCAAGCCTTGTTACTACACCTTTCAGGGATAGTCTTTGTGCCTTCCATCATGAGTGAGTTGCAGAGGGGGCAGATGGCACCCGTGGGTTTTGCCTTGATTGCATTCTTGCATTCGGGATAGTTGGAGCAGGCGTAGAAGGTGCCGAAACGGCCGCGCTTCTCCATCATTTCGCCGGTGCCGCAAACGGGGCATTTTACGCCGGTCATCGCCGCCTTTTTCTTCTCCTCGTCTTCCTTGATGAATTTGCACTTCGGATATCTTGAGCATGCAATGAAAGCGCCGAAGCGGCCTTCACGCTCCACGAGCGTCCCTTCGCCGCAGCGGGGGCAGATTTCGCCGGTGTCCTTGGGGCCGGTCATCTCCTTGCCTTCGATCGTCCGCGCGCCGGTGCAGTCGGGGAAGCGCTCGCACGAGAGGAATTTGCCGCTCTTGCCGAGCTTCACGATCATGCCGCTTCCGCAGACGGGACATTTCATCGATGGGTCGGCGGCACCCAGATTCGTGATCTTGTCGATCTTCTCCTTCGACTTCACGTCCTTGAGGAATTCTGCATAGAACTCCTTGAGGACTTTTTCGTACGTGGTTTTTCCTTCGGAAATGTCGTCGAGCTTGTCTTCCATGAAAGCGGTGAAATTGTCGCTCACGTATTTCTCGAAATATTTTTCGAGGAACGAGGAAACGACGTCGCCGGTATCTGTGGGGATGAGGGTTCGGCCTTCCTTCGTCACGTAGCCGCGATCCTGAAGCGTCTTAATAATGGAGGCATAGGTGGACGGCCGGCCGATGCCGCGCTTCTCGAGCTCTTTGACGAGGCCTGCTTCGGTGTAGCGCGAAGGCGGTTGCGTTTCTTTCTCCTCGTCGTGCATTTCGACGAGCGAAAGCTCTTCGCCGACATCAACCTTGGGAAGCTCGACATCCTCGCCGCGCGCTGCCGGGTCGGCAAGCAGCCAGCCGGGCTGGAGGACCCGCGCGCCGTTTATCGCGAAGTCAGGCACCGAGCCCTTGTCGACTTCGACGATCATTTTCGTGCGGAGGATCTTGGCGTCCGCCATTTGGCTTGCGAGGGTCCTCGCCCAGATGAGCTTGTAGAGCTTCTGCTGGTCGGGAGCAAAGCCTGCCATTTCGCGGGAGAGGTCGGTCGGGCGGATTGCCTCGTGCGCTTCCTGCGCGTTCTTGCTTTTCTTGGCGAAGGTGCGGACGGCGACGAGCTCCTTGCCGTATTTCTTCTCGACGACTTTGGCGGCTTGCGCGACGGCGACCTTCGAGAGATTGGTGCTGTCGGTGCGCATGTAGGTGATGAGGCCCGCTTCGTAGAGCTTTTGGGCGATGCGCATCGTGTTGGACGGCGAGAAGCCAAGGCGCGAGCTCGCGGCCTGCTGGAGGGTCGAGGTGATGAACGGCGGGCGGGGAGTGCGCTTGGCTTCGGTTTCGGCGACGTCTTTCACGATCCACGTGCCTTTCTTGCTGTGCTCGAGTATGCGCTCGGTTTCCTTCTTCTCAGTCGGTTCGACGGTGCATTCGAGAATGAAGGCGTCGTTCTTCTTATTTTTAACATCGGCGGTGATGACCCAGAACTTATGCGAAATGAACGCGCGGATCTCGCGCTCGCGCTCCATGAGTATCCGCAGGGCGGGGGACTGGACGCGGCCTGCCGAGAGGCCGTACCGCACCTTCTTCCAGATGAGGCCGGAAAGGTCGTAGCCGACGAGGCGGTCGAGGACTCGCCGCGCTTCCTGGGCTTCCTTGAGATCCATGTCGATGCCGCGAGGATGCTTCAGGGCCTCGATGATCGCGTCCTTGGTGATCTCGTGGAAGACGACGCGCTTCGGGTGCTTCAAGCCTGCCGCTTCCGCGATGTGCCATGCGATCGCTTCGCCTTCGCGGTCGGGGTCGGTAGCGAGAAGAACCTCGCCCGCATTTTTAGCGAGGTTTTTGATCTCGGAGATGACGGATT
>DASZYS010000018.1:0-15042 GCA_035545295.1 Minisyncoccota bacterium
ATTTCCAATTTCGAATTCAAGAAAGGAGTACGCGTGACAGAACAAACTCTCGTTCGCACCAAGCCTTCAATAAATAAATGGCTTGTTGCGATTGCAGTCATGTCGAGCGCCATTATCGAGGTGCTCGACACGTCGGTTGTCAATGTTAGCCTCCCGCATATCGCGGGCAGTCTCTCTGCGACGACTGATGAAGCGACATGGGTTCTTACATCGTATTTGGTCGCGAACGCAATCGTCCTGCCGCTCTCCGGCTGGCTGGCGAACTATTTTGGCCGCAAACGACTGCTCATGTCGGTCGTATGCGGCTTCACAGTCTCGAGCCTTCTCTGCGGCATGGCGCCAAATCTTCCGTCGCTTGTTTTCTTTCGGATTATGCAGGGTGTTACGGGCGGAGGTCTCCAGCCTCTCTCGCAAGCCGTGCTTCTCGAGGAATTTCCGCGGAAAGAGCACGGCAAAGCTATGGCTGTATGGGCAATGGGAATTGTCGTGGCGCCTATACTCGGCCCCACGCTTGGCGGCTGGCTTACGGATAATTATTCCTGGCGGTGGGTTTTCTATATCAACTTGCCGATCGGAATCATAAGCCTTGTTCTCATCGGATTGTATGTTTGGGATCCGCCATATATTTCCCGCGGCAAACTCAGGTTCGATGCATGGGGGCTCGGCATGCTGGTCGTCGGCATGGGCGCATTCCAGATAATGCTCGACAAGGGCCAGGAAGAAGACTGGTTCGCGTCGAAATTCATCGTTGTTCTCTGCGTAGTCGCAATCGTTTTGCTCACGGCATTCGTTGTGCGTCAGCTCAAAGTGGAGAACCCGCTTGTTAAATTCCGACTCATGAGTGACCGGAATTTCGCCTGCGGCATTTCACTGGTTAGTCTCATGCTCTTTGTTCTCTATGGTAGCCTCGTGCTTCTGCCGCTCTTTATGCAGGAGCTCCTCGGATGGACGGCGGTTACTACCGGATTTTGGACAGGGCCGCGAGGTATTGCCATCGCGGTTGCAATGCCAGTTGTCGGAAAGCTTCTCGGAAAGGGATGGGATGGCAGGCTTATGGTTGCGGGCGGCTTCGCTGCAGCAAGCATCTCATATTTAGCTGGCTATTCGCATATGAATCTCAATTCTGGCGCATGGGATATTGTCTGGCCGCAGCTTATTCAAGGCGTCGGGGTCGGTTTCATCTTCGTGCCGCTCACAGTGCTTACAATGAGCCGTATTCAAAAGCAGGATATGGGCTATGCCTCGAGCTTATATAGCATTATGCGCAATATCGGCTCGAGCATCGGCATTCCGTTCGTAACGACACTTATCGCTCGGCGATCGCAGTTCCATCAAGTGCGGCTCGGAGAACATGTTACAGCATATGATCCGAGAGCAACGCAGTATCTTTCGACGACGGCGCATTTCTTCGCAAATGCGGGGAGCGATGCTGTTGCTGCCAAGATGCAGGGCATCGAGGTTGTCTATCGTTCGATGCTCCAACAGGCTTCTCTCATGAGCTTTCTTGATGCATTCAAGATCATGGGATTCGTTCTTATCGGCGTCATTCCGCTCATCTTCATCATGAAAAAGGCTTCCAAGAAGCCTCAGAAGATGGAGATGATGGAATGAAAATTCCTTAAGTACAAATACTCCGGCACTATTCAGTGCCGGAGTATTTTTATATGAGAAAGCGGAAGGTGCGCTACATTCCCATCGGCTGGAGAAGGCTTATGCGGTTGCCTTCGGTGTCGATGCAGGAAGCGTAAAGGCCGACGCCGGGGATCATATCCGGCTCGCCGTTTTCGAAATGGCCGCCTATCGCATGTCCGCCGGCTTCCTCGACCTTCTTCATGGCCGCCTTGATGTCCTTCACCGCGATCGTAACGGAAGGGTATGCGTTTTTCGGATTCCTCTTGAAGAAGCCGCCGTTGATCCGTCCCGGCTCCTTGGGGCGCCTTGTCGCCGGATCGTCTTCGCCCGTCATCATGACTGCGTAATTTCCCATGTCCTCGCCGAGGAGATTCGCCTGCCAGCCGAATGCCTTTGCGTAGAATCCGACCATCCTGTCGCGATCGTCGAAGGGCATTTCAAAATGTACTACCGGATCCATAGTGTTTTTTGATTATCGTGTAATTCGGTTGAAGTATACCATGCGCGCCGTCTCGGAATGTTCCGCTACACCGATCGTGCAGTTTTATTTCAAAATTCGAATGTTGAAATATTGCCGCTTCAGGAGAGTAATAATTGCCGGATTCCCGGGAATTGCCGGTTCTTTGGTTCTAATTTCTAACCGAACTTTTAGCAGTTAATTTATGAAAAGATCGACAAAAATAACCACGGGCCTCGCAGCCGCCGCATTGACGATCGGCTTGGGCTTCTCCGGAGCGGGACTTGCCCATGCGCAAACAGCAAGCACGACGCCTGAAAGCCGCCTCGCTTCTCTCGCGCAGGCGATCGCATCGAAGTTCAACCTCAACGAGAGCGATGTGGAGAGCGTCATCAAGGACCATCGCGCGGAAATGCAGGCAGAGCGCGAAGAAAGGTACAAAAGCGCGCTCGATAAGGCGGTGCAAAATAGCAAATTGACGCAAGATCAGGAAGACAAGATCCTCGCCAAGATGGAAGAGCTCAAGAGCGAGAGGGAATCGCTTCAGGGAAAGACGCCGGAGGAAATCCGTTCGGCGCTCAAAACCGAAGCGGCCAGCCTCAAGCAATGGGCGGCGGATAATAATATTCCGACAGAGTATCTCCGCCCCGGCTTCTTCGGCGGTCCGGGCCGCTTCATGGGTCCCTTAGGTCCCAAGGACGCATCGAGCACTGACGCTACAAGCAGTTCGCAAAACTAATGCGAAAAAATACGCAAACGCGCTCCGCAGGACGGAGCGCGTTTTGCTATTTCCAGGTTCCAAACTTTATTCGCCTGACGGGGAACTTATCGCGGCATCCTTGATCCGGACGCTCTTCGCCACCTGAGTGATGACGGAAGCGTCGGTCTCCTTCGCATTTTTATTGAGCGGCGGATGGATGACGAGCGTCGCGCCGTCTGTCAGGGGAAACGCGACATACGGGCCTTTCTCGATCGGCGTCGATGATCCTGCTGAGGTGTTTTTGATCTCCCCGCTTAGGTAGAAGATAAATCCCCGAAGTCCGGAGTCGGAAATGAATGCCTGTGCGCCCGCTTGATCGGCGCCGGAGCAGGAAAGCGATTCGTTCGGCCCGTCTGCGGCGCAGAGATTCGCCATTTCTCCGATTACCGCATTTTCGAGCTCGCCGCCCTCCGCATCGCCGGTCTTGAGTACGCGAGCTTCCGCCACTCCGTCGATCCCGTCTCCTTCCTTGTGCCCGAACACGACGTCATCCTGGCTGTACATCCGGGTTTCGAGCTCCGGCGGAAAATCGAGCTCGTAGCCGTACGCGGTATTGCCGTAGGTGGCGACCGGCGGGGTTGCAGGAGCGGTCGATTGCTCTGTCCGGTCCGCGGCGGACGAATCGTTTCGATTCGGAAGCCAGATGGCGAGCGCGATGATGAAGATCGCGAGAATGACTGCCGCGGTGATGATGAAGGTTTTTTTCATATGAAAGGCGAAAAAGCTTTAGGCGAAGAAGGAGAGGATCGCGCCGCCCACAAGAAGCGTTACGAGCGTATTGCCGATGGAAAGCCAGAAGAGCGATTTCTTGCCGCCCCAGAGTACGTCGCCGAGCTTTATCGGCACAATGAAGCCGATCCAGGCGCCGAAGGCATTTCCGATGCCGGCAGTAAGGCCGGTGTTGATGCCGGTATTGATGTACCAATCAAGGACGAAGAACATGACGAAGCTGGCGACGAACTGGATGACGTACGATTTCGTCATCGACTTTTTCATCCGTTCCCGTTCCTCAGGCGTGTGATTCTCCCAGCCCATTTCCCTGATGTACCTTTTACCGAAAAGGGGGCCGTACCAGATGCTTCCGACTATCATGCTTGCCACGGCGGCGATAAGCACCGCCAAAAAATTAATGCCTGTCATAATTATTGAAAATTATTTCTAATGCAGAGCTTCCTTAATCATAGCAGAAATCGGATCACTCCGGCTACATGGCCGGTTCCTTCCCCGCAAGCGACGGCTTGTCTTCCAGCGGAAGGCTGAAGGAGAACGTGGCTCCTTTTCCTTTCTCGCTTTCGACCCGCATCTCGCCCCCGAGCTTCCTTATGATCTGCGAGGAAATGTAGAGTCCCAAGCCGAGCCCTGGATATGTCTTGTGCTCCTCCGACTGGTAGAACCGTTCGAATATGTGATCGAGTGCTTCTTGGGAGAGCCCGATGCCGAAATCCTGCACGCTTACGACGATCATTCCGTCCTTTTCGCGCGAACGCACGATGACCTCCGAATCCTTGGGAGAGAACTTGAGCGCGTTGGTGAGGAGGTTCGTGAAAATCTGCGCGATCCTGTCCTTGTTGCTCGTGAGCGGCTTGTCCGCCTGCCAGTCGAGCGATATTTTCCGTCCCGTCGTGTCCCTGAGTTCGCCGACTATTTCCCGCGCGATGTCCCCGAGAACGAACCGCTCTTTCTGAAGCTCCAGCTTGCCCTGCTCGAGCCTCGTGGTATCGAGCATGGTGTTCACGAGAAGGGCGAGGCGGTCGAGCTGGTCGTTCATTTTTTCCATGAAGGCGCCCTGTTCCTGGCTGTTCGTCATTTCCTTGAGAAGCGACTGCGCGTAGATCTTCGCGCTCGTAAGGGGAGTCTTGAGTTCGTGCGAGATCATTGCCACGAAATCGTCTTTTAGCCGCTCGAGCTCTTTCTGCTTGGTGATGTCGTAAAAAGTGGCCACGGCCGCGGTGATATTGCCTTTCTTGTCGTAAACCGGTGAAGCATTGAAAAAGAGGGTGGTTGAATCGCCGTTCGGGCCAGTAATGACGATTTCCTCTCCCGTTACAATCTCTCCCGTCGTGAGCGCTCGCGCGAGCGGCCATTCGCGTGGCTCGATTTTCTTGCCTCCGATCGTCGCCGAAGGATACACGTATTCCTCGATTGATGAGACGGGCGTGGCAACGGCGGGGCCGAGGAGCTCGAGAGCCATATTGTTGCGGCTGATGATTTCGCCGGTGGGCGACTGCGCGAGGAGCACTCCCACGGGCAGTTGCTTCAGGAGCGCCTCCATACGGCGCCGGTCATGCTCGGCGGCAGCCCTCGCCTGCTGTTCCTTGCCGAAGAGATCATCGAGCCGCTTTCGAAGGATTCCGACGGTAAACGTGATGAGAAGATACAGGCTTGTAAGGAGTATGACATTTTCCGTCGCTGCCACTTTGACTGAGTATGATGCGGTGCGGGAGTATATGAAATAGGTGAAGTAGACGATGGAAACGGCGGAAGCGGTAAGGCCGCCCCTGATCGCATGGCGGAATGAGAAATAGAGCACCAGGAGGAACGTCAGCACGACAACCTCCGGACCCATGTTATCCGGTCGGTGAAGAATTAAGTTTCCAATAAACTCGGCCAGCAGATATGCGGCGGCCGATCCGAGAAGCGGGATGTATATGGAGTGATTCTTTTCTCCCAAGCTGGCCATCGGGTTGAGGGAACCCCAGAAGTGCTTGAACATACGCAAATTGTAGCACAAGCGCCTCTCTATGTTGTGAACCGTTATTTTGCTATATTAGCAACAGTGGAACGACGTGGAATAAGCGGCCGAGGCTTCGGGCGTCAGCAGAACCACCTCCACCTCATGAATCGAAGCCGATTTTAAAAGCTAATCATTTTGCCATGAGTCTACAAGAGATGCATGACGAACACGCGCAGTACTGGCGCGACAAGGACGGCATAAAGTTCGGCCTCGCAAGCATGCGCTGGCACGGCTGGGGCTCGCCGGTGGGGCTGGGCCTCTTCCTTCTCTCCATCGGAGGTTTTCTCCTCCTCCTGCACTTTGCCGGCCTCATCGGAGGCTAAGACAGGTCAAAGCAAAAACCCGGGATCGTCCCGGGTTTTTGTTACCGACATTTCTAAGAAATCTGCTCCGCTTAGTCTGACGAAGGCTCGAGAACATTTCCCGGAGCGACTTTGAGGGTGAGCGTTTTTGCCTGCGAAGGAGCGGTACTCATCGGCTCGTTCGGATCGCGATCGGCGTAATTGACCTCGAGCTCGAGCGAGTTGGCGGGTATGACCGTCGACTGGGGCGCGATTCGGTCGCCGATGAGATATGCATTCGTGGTTTTCCAGCCGCTCGAGGTATGGAGAGCGGCCACGGCGTAGTAGAAGAGCCCGCTGCCTCCCGAATCCTGCGTGACGATGAATGCCATATCCGACGTGCCGTCGCCGTCGAGATCGCCGGCCGCTTCGTTGCCGAAGTAGCGCGTCGTCACTTTCGAGGAGGAATCGGGAATGGGAACTTCCGATATGCCGTCCGCGAGAGTTACCGGATTTCCATCGATGGCAAATGTCGAGTTGCGCCCGTCGAAGCTTGCCGCCGAAGTTTGTCCCGCGGAGCCCGGATTTTTCGCGCTGCCGTTCTTATGCATGTAAAAATAAATGCCGATTCCCGCGATAACTAGCACGAGTATGGTGATAAATATTTTTTTCATATATTCATATTATCTAGCACATTTCATATGAAGAAAAGCCGAGTTTCGGGTCGAAACCAGGGAAATGGCAATAATGGGAAAATTTTGTAGAATATCTGTATGGCAAAAACGATTTCCTCAGGGACGGTGCATGCATTGCCTGCAGATTTGCGGAAGGCCCTTCTTTCCGACAAGGCCGCACTCGCTAAGTGGGAAGACATTACGCCGCTCGCGCGAAATGAATGGATTTGCTGGACTATTTCCGTCAAAATGGCGGAAACCAGAAAGGAGCATGTTGAAAGAGTCGTTTCGGAACTCAAGGAGGGGATGCGCCGCCCGTGCTGCTGGATCGGCTGCATTCATCGGCCGGAAAAGGCGATAAGCCCTTCGGTGCAATGGGCGCTCGGCAAGCGAACTAAAAGAAAAGTATAAATATAAAAAACTGCTATGAAGGAAGACGCCCAGTTTTATATAGGTCAAAAAGCTTTTATCCGCAGAGGAGATGAAATTTTAATTCTCGGCGATCCGCATGAAGGCTTGGATTATCCTGGCGGCAAGATTCAAGAAGGAGAAATTGATCTTGCGGAATCGCTCAAACGAGAAGTTAGAGAAGAAACAGGCCTTGAGATCGAAGTTGGCACTCCTTTTGCTACCTGGACAAACACATTTCCGCCGCATCATCGGCTGGCTGGCAAGCGCGTGTATCTCGTAGGATATCGCTGCAATTATGTGTCTGGAGACGTGAAATTGAGCGACGAGCATGATAAGTTTCGCTGGGTAAATAAGGAAAACTATAAAGAGGCGGATGATGGGACCTCATATTTTGAGATTCTTGATAAGTATTTTGAGGAATAAAAAGAAGGTATAAAAAAGCGGTCTAATGGCCGCTTTGCTTTTGAAAACCTCTTCGTTATTTCCTGCTTGCGAAGTGGAAGCTTGCGTAGGCCAGGAAGGCGGTAGCGATCGTCCCGAGGCCGTTCAGCCAATAGGGGACTTCCCAGCTGCCGAGAGTGAGATTCCAGCCAAAGACGATGCGGGAGAGATGGGCGAGAGCCACCGCCGTAAAAAGGACGCCGGCGATTGCCAGAAACTTTTTCTCGCGGGAAGTGTGGGAGCGGTCTTTCGTGTTCCAGCCGTAGTGGACGAGAAACGCGAATAGGAGGACGTCGAAGATGAGCCAGGCGACGACCGTTTGCGCGTCGAAGCTTATACCAAGGAACGTTATCGGCAGATAGCCGCCGAAATAAAATCCGAGGCCGCACAGGATATCTCCCATGATGAGGCCTGATGCGAATTTCGCAAGTTCGCGAAGCGTTCGTGTATGCATATGAAAATTATTTACTGATGAGCTAGTAAAATTATACAACGATTTGGAATTTCAAGATGAGCGATCCTGGGCATTTCCAGCACGAAATTCAAATGTATAATATATGTATTGGGAAAGCTGCAGGATCAATTAATTGTGGTGCAAATATAATTTAAGTACATATGAAAAGAAACCGCCAGAAATACTCACGAGGCTTCACGCTAATCGAGCTCCTTGTCGTGATCGCGATTATCGGTATCCTATCGGCCGTCGTGCTTGCAAGCCTCAACTCAGCGCGGGCCAAAGGTGCCGATGCGGCGGTCAAGTCGGACCTTCAGAGCATCCGCAACGAAGCGGAAATCTTTTACGACGGCGTTGGAAACAACACCTACGGCCCGGCTTTGATCACGACGATATGTCCCACTACCGGATCGACGATGTTCGTCCAGGACGCGACAATCGCGAATGCGATCAAGCAGGCAACTGCGGCGACCGGCAAGACCGTGAGCGACGCCTTTTGCGGGACCGATGGTTCAAACCAGTATGTCGTAGTCGTTCCGCTTAAAACGTCGGGCTATTGGTGCATCGACAGCTCCGGACAGTCGAAGTCGGAAACGGATGAGCAAGTAGCTGGCGGCAGCGGCTACGTTTGTCCGTAAACCATTTCAAAACCGCCGCCCTGCAGGGCGGCGGTTTTTTGTTGTTTATATGGATAGGAGCAGGAAACAGGCTCAATTTTTAGAAATTATTTGACACGAACCTATATCATATATATTATGCATGTGCTTCGCCCGAGCTGATCCGTTGAAGACGGATCGCCGGGCAATTCGGAAAACAATCATACGCTTTGCCATGAGCAAACCGACACACCAGGGGGAGGACCGCAAGAAACGCATCCATCACAAAATGAGCCCGCGCAAAAGGCAGTGGGGCGCCGAAAAGCGCACCGATCCGCTCTCGCATCTCCACGAAACCCCGTCCGATTTTGCCGTCACCTACAGCCGCATCGCGATCGTCATATCGATCGTGTTTTGGCTCATGTATCTCACCTCGGTAATCATCCGCCAGATGATCGACGGCCCGAAGGACTACAACTTCACGGCCCAGACGATCGGCTACACGGCAGTCATGTTTTTCCTGACGCTCTCCGCGCTGGTGTACCTCATTACGCGGCAGGGCTCGCTTCAGCGCTTCAAGAAGCATATTCGCACGCCGAGGAGGGTGCTCGAAGAATTTTTCTCCAGCAATCAGCCGTCAATCACCGTTCTCATTCCTTCATACAATGAAGAAGTGAGCGTGATCAGGAAGACGATGCTCTCTGCCGCACTGCAAGAATTTTCCAATATCCGCGTCGTACTTCTCCTTGACGACGATCCGTTCAAGGTAAAGCCGGAAGACCGGGAGCGCATCGACAAGACCCATGCTCTGCCTGCGGAAATCGAAACGCTTTTGTCCGAGCCTTTGAGCCGGGCGCAGGCCCTTCGCGCCGAAATCCTGAATGCGGAGCGAAAGGGAGGCGAACACGTCTTGAAAATCGCCGCCGCGTACCATTCGGCAGCGGAGTGGCTGGAGGCAACGGCGGAAAAAGAGATTATTGAGGATCATGTCGACATTTTCTTCGCCGACCAGGTTCTTCGCAGTTTGGCTGGCGATTTGCGCGCCGCGGCCCAAGACATGACGGCCGCGCTTCAGCGTGGCGTGGAGTTCTCGAACGAAAGGCTCGAACAGCTGTGCAACCGCCTGGTTTGGATTTTTAATGCGAAGCTCGGCTTTTTTGAGCGCAAGCGCTACATCTCGCTCTCACGCGAGAAGAACAAGGCGATGAACCTCAATTCATATATCGGCCTCATGGGCGGAGCGTATCGAAAGCTCGAAACGGAGGACGGTACGGTGCTCATGCCGGCGGAAGACGAGGCGAGCGCCGACCTCGTGGTGAAAGACAGCGACTTCATTCTGACCTTGGATGCCGACTCGATCCTTCTGCGCGAGTACTGCCAGCGCCTCGTGTACTTTCTTTACCAGCCCGATGCCGCGGACGTCGCGGTCGTGCAGACGCCGTACTCCTCCTTCCGCGGCGCATCGACGCGGCTCGAGCGGCTCGCCGGCGCGACGACTGACATCCAGCACATCATTCACCAAGGCATGACGCACTACGGCGCCACTTTCTGGGTCGGGGCGAATGCGGTGATCCGGAAAAGGGCGCTCGAAGATATCGTGGAAAGGGAATTCATCGGCGGTTTCGAAATCAAGCGGTACGTGCAGGATCATACTGTCATCGAGGATACCGAATCGAGCGTCGATCTTGCGCTTCATGGCTGGCGGCTCATGAATTATCCCGAGCGCCTGAGCTATAGCGCGACGCCGCCGGATTTCGGCTCGCTCGCAGTCCAGCGCGAACGCTGGGCGAACGGAGGCCTTCTCATTTTTCCGAAGCTCCTCAAACTGCGCCGCGAACGCAAGCATGCGGGCCGTCCCTTGCACATGCTCGAATTCCTGATTCGCATGTGCTACATGACCTCGATCGCATGGTCGAGCGTTGGCCTGCTTTTCATCCTGGCATATCCGTACGACGGGCGGCTCTTGAGCCCGCTAGTGCTCCTCGCCGCGGCGCCGTATTTCATCGCGATGGCGATGGATCTCAAGGCTTGCCGCTACCGCTACAGCGACATCTTTCTCATCTATGGTTTCAATCTCCTTTTGCTGCCGGTCAACCTCGTTGGCACGTTCAAGTCGCTCCAGCAAGCTGTGACGACCAAGAAAATTCCTTTCGCCCGCACGCCGAAAGTGAAAAACAGGACGGCGACAGCGTGGCAATACCTCCTTGCGCCGCTTTTCATCGTCGGCTTCTCGCTTTTTACGATGTGGCGCAATATCGAGGGAGAGAACTGGGGCAATGCCGCCTTCGCCGGCTTCAATGCGTTCACTGCTTCGTGGGCGATCGTCGCATACATCGGCATCAAGAATATGATCGTAGATCTCTGGCTCGCATACCGCGACTGGCTCTACGTGGAAGTTCCGGTTAAAAAAGCATCGAAGAAAAAGCGCAAGGCGAGCGCGCCGGAGCCTGTGGAATTGGCGCCTGAGCCGATAGTAATGGCCGGCCAAAATAACTAATAAATATGGAAACGAAAGATACGAAAATGCAGAATGGGACCGTACGGAGATTGTCATTCGTCCGGCTCGCCATTTCCGTTTTGGCTGTCATCGCTATTATCGGTTCGGCCGCGACGAGCTTCGCCGACTGGCAGCAATCGGCTGAGCTCGGCAAGACCGGCTTTGCTCCGTGGTTTGCCGCGTATGTCGACGTCACCTCGACCCCGACGTATCCGTTCGAGCAATACGGTTCGACGGCAGAGCTCAATAACGCAGTGCTCGCATTTATCGTTTCCTCGCCGGCACAGGCATGCACGCCGACGTGGGGCGGGCAGTATACGCTGGACAGCGCGGGGGAAATGCTCGATCTCGACCGCCGTATCGCCCGCCTCGAACAGCAGGGCGGCCGCGTCGCGATTTCGTTCGGCGGCCTCTTGAATTCCGAGCTTGCGGTGAAGTGCACCGACGCGGCACAGCTTGCAAAAGCATACAAATCGGTGATCGACCGCTACAGCGTGAGCACGATCGATCTCGATCTCGAAGGGGACGGCCTCAATAGCGCTGATGCCGTGAAGCGACGCGCCGCGGTAATCGCGGAGCTCCAAAAGGATTATCGAAGCGAGGGCAAGGCTCTGGCCGTGTGGGTAACCCTGCCCGTGACTCCGCAAGGCCTCTCCAAAGAGGGAACAGATGCTGTCGCAGAAATGCTTTCAAGCGGCGTTGATCTTGCCGGCGTCAATGCCATGACCATGGACTACGGGCAGGCGCTCAATGCGAACGATTCGATGGCCGCCGCATCGGAGAAAGCCCTCCTCGAGACGCATCGACAGCTGGGTATCCTCTACTCGGAAGCGGGAATCAATCTCAACAGCGACTCGCTCTGGCGGAAAATCGGAGCGACGCCCATGATCGGCCAGAACGATATTGCCGACGAAGTGTTTACGCCAGATGACGCCGTAGAGCTGAATAAATACGCCTTTCGCGTGGGGATAGGCCGCATGTCGATGTGGTCTGCCAATCGCGATGTCGCATGCGGCAAGAATTACGTGAATGTAAAAGTCGTATCGGATGTCTGCAGCGGCGTTGATGCCGGCCCCTTCGCTTTCGTGCACGCGCTTGGGCAGGGATTCGTCGGCGACATCATCCAAAACGCGACGATCGTCACGGTCGCGGATCCCGACAGCAATAAGCCGATTGTCGACGATCCGCTGACGAGTCCGTACCCTGTTTGGGAGCAGAGCGCGGTGTACCTTAAGGACGCGAAGGTAGTCTGGCACGGCAACGTGTATCAGGCAAAATGGTGGACGAAGAACGACGTTCCCGACAATCCGGTCCTGCAGTCCGCGGATACTCCGTGGCAGCTCATCGGTCCGGTCCTGCCTGGCGATAAGCCGGTGAAGCTTCTCACATTGCCTGCTGGCACCTATCCCGACTGGCGCGGCGAGGCGATCTACAACGAGGGCGATCGCGTCATCTTCAACGGCATGCCGTACGAAGCCAAGTGGTGGAACCAGGGCCAAAGCCCTGCCGCGGCCGCGGTCGATCCGGATAATTCTCCATGGATCATCCTCACTCAGGAGCAGATCGAAGCCATCCGCGAAGCGCGGGGATTGTAGCGATTTGCTTGCAGAGTAAATAATTCGTTTTTTACACGCGATCTGTGTGGATAAGTTGCTTTACAGAAATTCCGCTTTCATTACGAATTACGAGCGTATCTCAATATGACGCCGCCGGTTTGGAGCGGCCGCGCTTCGAGCAATTTGAGTTTCTGATACGGCAGGCCTTCGTTGAAGAGGCGGCCGCCCTTGCCGAGGAAAATGGGGGCAATGCATAGGCGATACTCATCGAAGAGGTCCGCTTTCATAAGCGATTCCGAAAGCTTTCCGCTCCCGAATACGAACATGTTCCCGTCGCCCTCTTCTTTCATCTTCGAAAGTTCGGCAACCGCATCGCGCACGATCGTCGTGTTGTTCCAATCGGCAGTGGCGAGCATTGTCGAGCATACGATCTTCGGAAGCTTATTCATATATTCGGCCGTCTCTCCCTTGGCTTTGCTCCAGTAGTCGGCCATGCCTTTGTAGGTTTTCTCTCCGAAAACAATCGTGTCGATTGTTTTGAGCTGTTCGGCGACAAATTGCTCCATTTCCGGCCCCCACACCAGGCCATGAAAATCCAAATCCCATGCCTTCTCACCCTCGAAATATCCATCGAGCGTGATCACGTTCCACATGATGAGTTTTCTCATAAATTCTCTGGTTAGATACTATTGATTTTGTTAGTGTTTTGAATAATACGATATCTCCAATCACAATCGGCCGTTCATGCCTATTCTGCTTCCGCAAGAGCTTTTATGCGCTCCAGCACCTTGGGAAGCGTGTTTTCAAAATATTCGACTAGCTCGTCCGGCACGTCTTCTATTATTGAGAGCGTGACCTGGCCATCATGCTCTTCCAGCTCATAACTCTCGACGCCCCCAGTCCACTGATCGTCTCTTTTTTCGATCGAGCCGTCATCGGCGACCTTGATGTCCTCCACTTTTCTGAATGAGATAAGCTTAAGAGGAATCAATTTCTCCACTTTGCTGCTTACTCCATACCTGACCTTTCCATCGCTGTTTCCGATAAAATTAACCTCCGCTCCTTCCTGCAGAGTGCCCGTCATGTACGTTCCTTGGTCTATGATATTCGCCCAATCCCTGAAAGTCTTATCATCCCAAAGCACCTGCCAAATCTTTTCTTTTGGAGCGTCTATTTCAATTGAATGTCGTATGCTTTTCATATAGTTAAGAATACTGCAGTTAGAAAATTAATTCCATGTGAGTTATGGGCAAAACATTGCTATGAAAATAATGCCCGACATTCTAAATGTCGGGCAGGCAAGCTAGCGGAGAGGTAAACCGAGTTTCTTCCATTTTTCCAAGAGATATGGAATGTAAGATGAATTAGGATCAACCTCTCTTTTTCTTTTGAGGTACAGAAGGCGTTGTCTTTTTGACCGTGGACTCTCGGAAGCCTTCCTATTACTGGATTTTCGGGCTTTTTGTTTTGCCGCCACGGAGAACTCCTTTCTTTTTGGATTCCATACCAAGTATACCTTGCCCAGACTTTCCATGCACCGGCTCCATAACATTGATCGAAAGGTGGAATATGCTTGCCACCCAGATCTGGTCTTCGAGAGGTGCGCCACGATCCTTGTTCAGCTCGACAATCTTATTCCAAAATTCTCGGACAAGATAGCCGAAAATAAACAATCCGCAGTCTACGATCCATTTTGCCATCCTGGGCGCGAGACGTTTGTAGAGCTTTCTTGCGAACTCCTTCTTTTCCTTACCCCAAAATGAAGCATGTCGATAGAAAAATCGTTCAAACTCTGGTGCTGCCCATACTCTATAATTATCAGTATGAGCATACTCGGCAAGAATAAACGATAGAATCGCTCGATAAACATCGGGATAACGATGCTTTCGGGCCTAAGCTTCGGCACGCTTGTCTTCGAATTTGAACATGAGCCGAATGACTTGCGTTCGCTCTTCGTCAGTTATGATTGTCCCGTTTCTTTTGATACTTTTGAGAAACACACCATCCACTTCGTACATAGACCAGCCATAGAAGACCTGGCCGCACATCATCATGCGAGCTTTTGCTTCGTCGAGCTTAGTTAAATATTGCTCATCGTCACCGTAGCGGTTTGGATCAAACCAATGCGGATATGCAGACATCTCACGCCTTAAGCGTCCGGCATGATCAGTGAGATATTTGCGCACATGATCAACATCAAGTCCGTTCTCGAGTGTTTCGTATATTCTACCTTGTGTCGCTACTCGTCGAGGGAAATATACTTCTGCAAGAATACTTCGGCGTCCTGGTTCGAATGTGTAAGACGAATATGGTTCAAGTTGCACTTGAATTCTCCTTTCTGTATGAAAATAACACAATAGTAATTTGTGTCAAATACTAATTTTGAGAGTAGGAATCTCGAACCTTACAGGAGCTGTACACCTTTCCTTACAGGAACTGTCCACTCATTCGCTCTCGAAGACTCGAGCTGAATGAGTCTTGCGAAAGCTATGTATACTCGCTTTCTCACCCGACCCCTTCCCGCCCTAGCCCCTTCGCAAAATAAAAAA
>DASZYS010000019.1:0-22986 GCA_035545295.1 Minisyncoccota bacterium
GATTAACATGTGGAAATGCGAGCAATGGAATGGAAACGGAGTTGCAAACTGAAACGAATGAGTAAATGACACCTGAGAGCCTCTCCGTGGGGGAGGCTCTTTTATTTTTGGTCTGTGAATACTTGGTTTCTTCACTATGGCATGGTACAAAAGCGGAAGAACATGCCAGAAAACGATATTGATCTTTCAATACTGACCGATGCGGAAACGCCGACGCATATAGAGATGCCCGAGAACATAGACCTCGGAACATTGCTTGAGCCGGCTGACGAACCGGCCGACATCGAACCGCAATCATACATACGACCGTTTTAGAATTGCGACGTTTCCTCTTGGAGACACTTAGCGGAACCCACCGGTTCCGCTTTTATTTGCCAAAATTTTATAAACATGGAAAGATCGTTGCGGAGGCCAACCATGGCAGAAACTATTACGCTGAAGCGTGTTGAAAGCATTCCATTCGACAAAAGCACGATGCGCGTTAATATTCCGGAAGTGCCCGATGCATATGTCCAATGGGAAGGACCATCTGGACCCGATGAATCAATCGACTTACATCTCCCGAATCGAGAACCGCAGGGCTTGGGTTATGACAGAATTTTCACTGTACGCACACGTTACGGACCGGACGCGATCTATCAAATCACTCACAAAAAAGATTGGAATCGCGACTGGTGGATATACCTAGAGCGATTCGAACAAGAACTAGACTAGAAGCGGGGCAATAGCCCCGCTTTTTTAATTGCCGTACGAATTTGGCTTTGCAAATTCGTTCCACCAGGCGAAATACTTGTCCCAGTGCCAATTTTGCATGCAATCCTGGGGCGGCCCGCTTCGCCCGGAAGGAAAGCACTATTCGCGCACGCAGGCCGCTTTTTCAAAAAAATTTTTCATGGGTAGAAAAAATTGCCGAGAATAAACTACGGCAAAATTGGTACGGGACGCTGCATTTTGCAGTTGGAAAATAAAAACCGCCCGAGGGCGGTTTTTATTTTACCAAGCAAAATGCGCGAATGCCTTGTTCGCCTCCGCCATCTTGTGGGTATTCTCCCTCTTGCGGACAGCCTCGCCTTCGTTCTTCGCGGCAAGCATGATCTCCTCGGCGAGCTTCTCGGCCATCGGCTTGCCCTTTTTTGCGCGGGCGGCGTCGATGATCCACTTCATCGAGAGGAACGAGCGCCTCTCCTGGCGGACTTCGCGGGGAATCTGGTAGTTGGCGCCTCCGACGCGGCGGGAGCGGACTTCCATTGTAGGACCGGTGTTCTTGAACGCGGTCTCGAGCACCTCGAGAGGATCATCGATCTTCTCGCGCTCCTTTATGATATTGAGCGCATCATAGACGATCTTGCGGGCGGCGTTCTTCTTGCCGCGCTCCATCGTGTAGTTGATGAATTTCGAAATCTTGACGGAGTCGTATACCGCGTCTGCCGGCAACGGCCTCTTTGCTTTGACTTTCCTTCGCATAGTGATTATTTCTTGGCTCCGGCCTTAGGCTTCTTGTTTCCGTAGCGGCTCCTTCCCTGGCGCCTCGTCTCGACGCCCGACGTGTCGAGCACGCCGCGGACGATCGTGTAGCGGAGGCCGACATCCTTTACCTTGCCGCCGCGAAGCACGACGACCGAGTGCTCCTGGAGATTGTGGCCGATGCCCGGGATGTATGCGGTAACTTCCATGCCGTTGGTAAGGCGGACCCTCGCGATCTTGCGGATAGCGGAGTTCGGCTTCTTAGGGGTCTTGGTGGTTACCCTCGTGCATACGCCGCGCTTGAAGGGAGATGCATAGAAAACGGGGCGGTTCGTAACCGCGTTGAAACCGCGGCGGAGCGCTACCGCCTTGGGCTTGCGCGCAACGTTCTTGCGCTTCCTCTTTACGAGCTGATTGATAGTAGACATTTCAACAAAAAATGCTGTTTTTCAGCAGTGCGAATACTTTACTATGTGCCCTTAAAAAATGCAAGCAAATGAAAAGGCGGCTCTTCAAGAAGGGCCGCCTGGAATGGCGGTGAGGCCGCATCGGTGCGTTTGTGGCTTCTGCAGCTGCCACCAGTACAGCCGAGATTGCCGAAGACGCGAGCCTCACCGGATATTGAGCATAGTTTAAGGAAATTCACCTGTCAAGAACTCCTCCTGGGGATCCGCTAAATAAAAAGGCGATTCATTCTTAAATTAGAAAGAATCGTCGTAAATGGCGGCGAGCGCCTCTCGGGGGGTGGGGCGCCCCATTGCGCCCTTTAACGAAACGCAATGGGGTGGAAAGGAGGCACTCGCCCACTACGAGCATACCCCTTCTCACGCCTCAGTCAAGGAAGAGGTGCTTTAAAGGCCGGTGAAGAGACCGAAGAGCGCTCCTATAATAGGAGAGATAACGGGCCATAGGAAGAAAATAATGACGAGAAGGAAAATGGGGCCGATATATTCGAGATTCTGCCTGAACGCATAATATTTGAACGGAAGGAAGGCGTAAAGAATTTTCGAACCATCAAGCGGCGGCAAAGGAATGAGATTGAAGAGGCCGAGCACCAGGTTTACGGTAACGATCGCCGCAAGCGCAAGGATGAGCGCCTCGTTCTGCACGCCTCCCGCCACGACTGCCCGGATGACGATACTTCCGAGGGCGGCAAGGATGAAATTCACCGCAGGGCCGGCAAGCGCCACTTTGAGCTCCCCCCATCGCTGATCCCTCAGATTGTAGGGATTGTAGGGCACGGGCTTCGCCCAGCCGAAGCCGATGGCTCCTCCGGAAGCGAGATAAAACAAGACCGGCACGACGACCGATCCCCAGGGATCGATGTGCTTCAGAGGATTTAAGGTAAGCCGTCCTTGGTATTTTGCCGTCGGATCACCCAAACTGTCGGCCATCCAGCCGTGCGCCACCTCGTGCACCGCCGCCGACATGATGAGAATTACCAGCGAAAAAACTGAGAAAAGCGGCGTTATTTGCATAATATTCACTTTATGATACCATACGGGCTACGTAAATTTTAGGAAAACCCATGGCAAAAGTCTGTCCAGTGCTCAATAAGACGTCGCAAGTTGGAGGTGGATACTCCAACCGCACCCGCGCGACCAAATTCAACCCTACGGGAGTGCGCCGCCGCCAGCCGAACTTGCAGAAAAAGAAGATCTACATCCCCGAGCTCAAGAAATCGGTCATTGTCACCATTTCCACCAGGGCGTTGAAGACCATTCAGAAGAATGGGGCGTTTGCTACCCTCCACAAAGCCGGCCTCGTCTAAATAAACTCCCCTTAATTTGTCGGATATAAAAGGAAGTCCCGGAAACGCTATGTTCCGGGGCTTGTATTTTTGTGCTATGCAAATTTTATGCCAGCACTGGAATTCTTGATGGCGCAAGCCGGCGCATCCTGTTGACCTGGTAATCAATAAGGCCGTACACGAAGGCGCCTGCCGCCTCAAACGGCTTGATTCGGGAAGTTGACCCGCCAGGGCATGATATCTCGTGGGCAAAAAGCGGATCGTGCTGGCAGAGATTGCCGCAGAGCGATGTGAGCGCGCTTTCGCTTTGCATCTCTTTCTCGAATTGGATGCGCGCTTCGGAAGTGATCTGAGGGCATAGGCCGTGATAACGGATAGAGACGAGCCGGTACGCAATAACGGCGAGCGATTCGATTCTCCAGCGCATCGCATTGTCAAGATAAGAATGGTCTCTGACTAAACCTTCGATGAAATTAAAAATCTCCCGATTATTGCTTTCTCGAAGGCGTTCCAGTTGTTTTTTAACCCACGGAAACGGGGTGGCCACTCGTTCTCGTTTGGAAAACATTTCATCCCGCAGCGCGGCGACATGACGGGCATCGATTTTTTCAAGCATGCAGCTCTCCTTTCTTTCTGATTTCGATTCTATGCCTCTTTCGCAAAAACACAAGGAGCCGCAACGGCTTTCCCGCAGGCCGGATTTCATCTTTCATTCACGCGGCGCTGTTATGGTCGATATGGAGGAGGTATAGAACTTTTGGCAGCACCCGCACAAGCACAAATTCCAACGGAACAGGAGCACCTGCACGGCTCGGAAATCGTATTGAAGAATTTTCCGTGCATACAATGCGACAAATCCGATCAGAAAGTGATCGACATGAGGTATTCGGACGTTACCAAACCGCAATACGTATACATCACCGCGTCATGTCCGAACTGCGGATCGCACAATAAGAAAACATTCATGGCATAAATTGAATGTTTGCGCACGAAAGCGCCGGCAGACCGGCGCTTTTATCTTTTTATCTGCATGGAAGTTGTGGCACGGTAGAGAGGGAGATTGTGATGGTAAAAATCTTTAAGAAACGCGAAGAACTGCTCGTGACACGATGGTACTGCAAGCACTGCAAGCAAGTTACAGACCAGGAAATTATCGCGTCCAGCAACACCCCGTCTCATATAGTGCTGACGATTAAATGCCGAAATCCTGAGTGCAACCTTGAGGATAGAATTCCTCTCGCTCTCAATTAAACCAAACAAGAGGCGCCGCACGTAACGTGCAGTGCCTCTATTCTTTTATGACGGTTTTCCCGTCGCTTAGAAAATGAATCGTCCCTTCGTTCTCGGTTTCGTCGATCTGCGCGCCGACTGCGGCGAGATTGTTTAAAGCCTCCTGCGACGGATGGCCGTATGAATTGTCCTTGCCGACGGAAATCGCTGCAAACTCGGGATCGACTTCCTTGGCGAACAGGAGCGAGGTGGAATATTTCGAGCCGTGGTGGCCCACTTTCAAGACATCGCTCTTGAGGCCCTCCCCATCGAGGCCGATGAGGTAATTTTCGATGTTGGACGGCGAATCGCCGGTAAGGAGGAACGACGTCGCGCCATACTGGAGCTTCGCCACGATCGACGCTTCGTTCGTCTCGTATCCGGACATGTCGCGGTCGGGAAAGAGAATCGAGAGATCGGCTCCCCCGCCCAGATGCACCACCATGCCGCGGCGCGCGATGACGCGATGAACATGATCGGCGTCGACATCCTTCTCGAGTTCATCGTCGATCTTCGTATCGGATTCGATGCCCGGCTCCATGAACGCGCCGACCTGGTATGCGGAGAGGACGAGCGGCAGGCCGCCAATATGATCCTTGTCAGGATGCGTCTCCATGACGACGTCGATCGAATGGTCGTAGAACGGCATCTCTTCGCCGAGGCGCTGCAGCACTTCGCGCGTGCCGCCGCCGTCGATAAGCATCTGGTTTCCGGTCGGGCTCTCGATAAGGATCGCGTCGCCCTGCCCGATGTCGAGCACCGATACTTTGAGATCGTGCGGCCGTTCGCGGAGAACCGCGTACCATACGAGGGCGTTCAAAAGCGCGGCGAAGGCAACAAGCGCGAGAAGGATCCGTTTCCGAGTCATGCATTTATTTAAGCATAATTCATCGGGGAATCATCGCGGCGGAGTAATGTGGTATATAATTGATACGCTTAATCGCTAACCTCTACACTATGACAAAATTCGAAGAGCAGAAATTCACAATTCCGGCGGAACTCAAGGGCATCTCGCAGAAGACAATGGAAGAGCACCTGAAGCTCTACGCCGGCTATGTCAAAAATGCAAATCTCGTCCAGGAGCACATTGCCGAACTTTCAAAAGATGCCGAGAAAAACGCATACGAGCTTGGAGAATTGGAGCGGCATTTCTCGTTCGAGTTCAACGGCATGAGAAATCACGAGGTCTATTTCGCGAGCTTCGAAGGCGGACCGAAGGAACTTTCGGCAGAGAGCCCGCTCCGTGCCGCCATCGCGGCCGCCTGGGGCAACTTCGATGCATGGCTTGCAAAATTCAAGTCGATCGCCGCGACGACCCGCGGCATCGGCTGGACGGCACTCTGGTATGATCCGGCAAGCAAAAATCTCCTGAATTCATGGATCGACGAGCAGCATCTGGGGCAACTTCAGAATTGCAAAATGATCCTCGGCCTCGACATGTGGGAGCACTCGTACGTCGCCGACTACCAGCCAAGCGGCAAGAAGCAATATATCGAGGACTTTTTTGCCAATATCAATTGGAGTGTAATTGAAAAAAATTACATCGAAGCGGCAAAATAATCGCAGTTTCGTAGAGAGTAATGAGTAGTGGGTAGAAAACAAAACCGCAAATGCGGTTTTGTTTTATCTTTCTCTGGCTACTCTCTACCCGCTACTTATTCTTCAACTATCTCAAACGCGAGGCTCGTATCAAACTTCGGCGTTTCGATTTCCCTTTTCCGGGGTTTCGCGTGCCATTTCCAGAGAAGGCCGGCGTAGAGCGCGTACCAGAGGGCGATGAACCATCCCGAAACGTTCTCGATCGCGAACGAGCCGAACGGCACGTGCGCCGCGGCGTGCGTAACGGTGAGGATGTACGCAAGGATGCCGTAGGATGCGAAGCCGGGGACGAGCGCGGCGAACTGAGAAACGTACGCGACGAGAGCCGTCACGGAGACGCCGAGCATTGCGAAAGGAACGAGAGGCAGTACGAGGAGATTCGCGGGAAACGCCACCGGCGAGACGAGGCCGCTCATGTAGACGAGAAACGGCAGGACGAAAAGCTGGGTCGAAACGGTCGTCGCCACAGTATCGCGAAACCCGCGCTTCTCCGGAACGAACCGGAAATAGCGCATGATAATCGGCGTCACGGAAATGATGCCGACCGTCGCGATGAACGACAGCTGGAATGAAGGATCGTCTGTTACGATCCGCGGGTTCTGGAGAACCATAGCAAGCGCGGCAAGAACGAGGGCGCGGAGTGCGTTGTACTCGCGCCGGATCGCGCGGGCGAAGAGCGAAATGAGCGCCATCACGGCCGCGCGCACGACGGAAGCGCCGCCTCCGGCCATCATCGAGAACAGGACGATCGACAGAGCGCCCGCGCTGAGTGCCGCCATACTCGGCAGGAACGAGAAGATCCATACGACGATCCGCGCAACGATCGAAACATTGTAGCCCGAAAGCACGACCACGTGGGAAAGGCCGGCGAGCTTGAAATCGTCGAGCGTTGATTGTCCCAGCGACTGCTTCGCCCCGAGAAGAACGCCGTTCGCAAGCGATCCTTCCGGCGGCGGTATGACGCGGAGAATTTTTTCCTCCACCGACCGCTTCACCGAAATGAGTCCGGCGAGAATAGGATTGCCGTGCCCATGCGAGAGGAGCGAGGCTTCCGCGAAGCTCATCTGGTAGCGAATGCCGTCCTTGCCGAGATAATCCGCGTAGTCGAATTCCCTTCCCGAATCGGTCTCGAAATTTTGCGGGCGCTCCAGCTTTCCCGAAATGGAAATCAGATCGCCATAGCGGAAGCCGCTCGTGATCGGCACGCGCGCGAGGATTTTTTCATGCGTCCGAATTTTCCGCGTGCCGACTTCAGCCTCCGAAATGTTCACGACAAGCTGGGTGTACGAATCCCGCTCGTCGGGATCGGCATTCACCACGCCCGTGAGCGTCACGATTCTCTCCGCGACTGCGGCAAGCGGATCGGGCTGCGGCCGCTCCGCAATCGCCATTCTGCATGCGCCCATGCCGAAGCCGAAAAGAATGATTGCGACAAGAGCAAGTTGGGCGGGCGTCTCCTTAGCGAATTTCGCATATGCGAAAATCGCTCCGGCCGCGAGAAATGCGAGGAGCGAGAACGGAATAGGGAGCGAGAGAATTTTCGCGGTGATGATCCCGAGTGCGGCGCAGGCGGAGAAGAGGTAGAGGGTCATGAAAATTTTTAATTTTCAATTTTACAATTTTCACTCAAGAATCAATTGATCAATTCCTGCCGACAGATAAATTTAAACGGGAACAGGATTGTTTGAATATTGTAAACTGAAAATTCATTGAAAATTGCAAATTGTGAATTGGAAATTACTTTGAAAAAGTTTTTATAATCTCCGCTTCCTCTTCCGCGCTCGTTGCTTTCTTGAATCGGGCGCGCTTGCCTTTGACGCGAGCTTCGCACTCCCTCCAGGTCGCGTGCGTCATGACGACGCCTTCGACTTCGCTTATATATGAATAGGCGGCGACTTTCGAACGAGAACGCGATGCGGACTTCTGCTTCTTTTTCGATTCATCAAGGGAGATATTTTTTACATCAACGCCATAGCCTTCGAGCGGACCCGAGTAGAGCTCGACTTTTTTGCCGTCAGCGAAGTCCGACGCGATTTCGTCAACGCGCTCGTTGCCCGCGATGCCGACATGGCCGCCGACGTACTGCCAGGCCAGTCCGTTTGAAAAATTTTCCGCCGCATCGAGGAGATCTTTCCAGAGATCCTGGTTCAAGACTTCCCTTTTCTCCTTTGTCACCCATCCTCTCGTCTTCCATCCGTGCGACCACTTGGTGACGCCATTGATGACGTATGATGAGTCGGTGTGGAGCACGACGGGCGCGTCGTGGAGCAATGAAGCGAAAGAGAGCGCTTCAAGCGCGGCGCGGAGCTCCATGCGATTGTTCGTCGTGTTCTCTTCGCGGCCGCCGAGCTCTTTGACTTCTGCGTTGGTCGCGACGATAGCGCCCCAGCCGCCCGGTCCCGGATTGCCCTTCGATGCGCCGTCGGTGAATATGATGATTTCCTTTTGCAACGCCATAAAACAAGTATAGCGAAAATTAACCTAATTTCTAATTGCTCAAATTAACCTAAACAATGCCCAGATCCCGATCACTAATATGTATATAGTGTTGAGTATTTAGATTTTGAATATTGGAATTTATTTAGAAATTAGGTTAATTAGAAATTTGTTCATTATATGATGTCGACAATGCGAAGCCTGAGTTCGATGCGGCCGAGAAAGACGCTCTTCTCAATGTGCGCCACGAGGTTCACGCGCTTCCCCGCCGCGAGTTCGATGCCGAAGTCTTCGGGCTTCGTGAAGAACGCGATCGCTTTCACCGGATTGCCGCGCGAATTTTCAAAAATCATTTCGAGATGGAGATTGCCCTTGCCGAACGTGCGCACGTTTCCGATCTCGACATTCTCGAACATGAAAAGCGGCTTCGGGTTGCCGAGCCCGAACGGCGCGAGCTTCTCGATCTCTCCATATGTATTCCATGTCACGTCGTCGAGTTTCATCGCTCTGTCGATCGTACAGACCTCCCGCGCCGAGAGTTCGTCGCGAAACTTGGAAAATGCGGAATTAAGCGCGTCGTCGAGGAGATGAACCTTCTCGATCGTCGTTGAGAATCCGCCGCTCATCTTGTGCCCCCCGAAGTCGGAGAGCGCATCGGCCGCGTGTTGCATGAGTTCCACGACGTTTACGCTCCCGCCGGAGCGGCACGAGCCCTTGAGTCCGTCGCCTCCCTCGCGCCCCCAAAGGAAGACAGGGCGATTGTATTCTTCGACGAGGGTATTCGCCACGAGCCCCAGGAGCGCGGGGCGCCAGTCGGGGTTTCCAAGCACGATCACGCGTTTCATTTCCTCGCTCTCGAATTTTTCCGCGCAGTGCTTCTTCGCTTCGCGCGAGATCGCCGCCACCAAAGTCTTCCGTTCGCTGTTAATCGAATCGAGATGCGCCACGAGCCGTCCCGCTTCGAGAACGTCGGTCGTGGCGAGAAGCTCGAACGCGTCCATCGGCACCCCCATCCTCGAGGCCGCATTGATGCGCGGCGTGATCGTGAATCCGATGTCGTCCTCGGTGAGATGGCTGAGGTCGAGCCGGAGCTCGCGCGAGAGTTTCAAAAGGCCCACTCGCGGCGTGCGCCGCAATACTTTCAATCCGAAAAACGCGAGAACCCTGTTTTCACCGACAAGCGGCACCATGTCGGAAAGAGTTGCGAGGCCGACCATGTCGAGAAGCCACTTCTCCCATCCTTCCTTTATGCCGAACCTGTTTTTAGCCAGTCTATCTTTTGCGAGGATGGCCTGCACGAGCTTCCATGCGACGCCCGAACCGCAGAGCTCCTTGAAGGGGTACGTGCAACCTTCCTGTTTCGGATCGACGATCGCGAACGCTTCCGGCAGCTTCTCACCCGGAAGATGATGATCGGTGATGATCACGTCGACGCCGAGCTCGTTCGCGCGCGCGACTTCTTTCACGTCCGCGATGCCGCAGTCGACGGTGATGATGAGCTTGGCGCCTTCCTCCGCCAGTTTCTCCACCCCCGCGATGTTCAGACCGAAACCCTCATGGTGGCGGTGCGGAATGTAGTTCGTAAAATTTTCGTAGCCGATTTTTGCAAAAAGATCATGGAGAATGACGCCGCCCGGAATGCCGTCGGCATCGTAGTCGCTCCAGATCGTGATGCGCTCTCCTTTTTTGATCGCGGAAAGAATTCGCTCCGCCGCCTTTTCCATCCCCTTGAGGAGAAACGGATCATGGATGTGAAGGGCGTAATCCGGCACGAGAAACGCCGCGGCGTCTTCGGGCGTTTCGATGCCGCGCGTGCGGAGGAGAAAACCGGTGAGCGGAGAAGCGACGCCGAGCTCCGCATGTTCCGGAAGGTCGCGGAGGATATATTCGTTTTTTGAGGATTTCCATCGCTTTTGGCCGGTACCTGCGGCTTTAGTGGCTTTCATGATTCGTATATCTTACAACAAATCAAAATCCAAAAATCAAAAGTCAAAATTGCAACTCAAAAGTAAAAAATTGGGAAATTTTGGATTAAAATTTTGCATTTTGATTTTTGCCTTTTGCATTAATGCAAGTGACGTATAATAGAGTTATGGAAAATTGCATATTTTGTAAAATAGTGAGGGGTGAGATCCCATCCCATACGATCTACGAAACGGACGACTTCCTCGCCTTTCTCGACATCAATCCGAGTTCACCCGGCCACGCCCAGGTGATCCCCAAGAAGCACTATCGCTGGGTCTGGGACGTGCCGAACGCCGGCGATTATTTCGAGGCGGCGAAAATTGTGGCGCTCGCGGAGCGCCGCGTTTGGAAGACCGACTGGGTACTCTCGAAAATCGTCGGCGACGAAATCGAGCATGCGCATATCTGGGTCTATCCGCACCGGGACGTGGCCGGCGATCCGAGCAATTTCGTGGAAAACGCGCGACTCCTGCGCGCGGCGCTCGAAGAAATCAAAATGGGAAAATGAAAATTCCGGCACGCGATGTGCCGGAATTTCGTCATAACTATGTGTGAAGGTACTCGAAGTAAAGCGCTAATCCCGCGGCGAAAAGAAGCGGGAACGCCGCTCTCCATACGTTGTACATGGCGTCTTTAACAAATACTTTTGTCCTGTATCTCATGTGACACTCCGCTTTGAGACTAGCACGATTTTGATAAAAGGAAATCCCGGCACGCGATGTGCCGAGATTCTTTTGATAAAAACCGAGGTGTCGCATTCACGCTACCTGGTTGCTCTCCGCCGATTGCGGCAGGTTTGAATTGTTCTCAGCTTCACTCTCTCCGGAACCAAGAATACGGCGGACGGCGTTCATAATTCCCGTGGTTTCTTGGATTGAACGACCGCGTCTGTGGCAAATCTTAAGCACTTCGTCTTCGATCAAGTTCCGCCTTTCAGGAGACAGAGGCTCACGGTGTACATCTGGCATAGGTACCTCCCTCCAATGAAGGTAGCACAATTTCAATAAAATGAAATACCGGATGAGCTTGGAGGCTCATCCGGCATGAGCAAGAGCGATTTATCCCAAAGCATCGATGCCGGGGAGCGACCCGTTCGCGAGGAAATCGAGCATTGCGCCGCCGCCGGTCGAAACGAAGGAGAATTTGTCTTCGATATGGAGCGATTGGATTGCCGAGAGCGTGTCGCCGCCGCCGACGATCGACTCCGCCGGTGATTCGGCGATCATCTTCGCGAGCGCTTCGGTGCTCTCACGAAACCCCTCCTCGAAAACGCCGAGCGGTCCGTTCCAAAGGATGAATTTCGCATCCGCTATTTTTTGCCGCAACAGCTCGAGCGATTTCACGCTCGCGTCGAGAATCATTTCGTCATCGCCGATTTCCTTCACTGATTTTTCCGATTGTTTCGCACTGGCTTTGACGACCACCTCCATCGGCACCGCGATCTTCTCATTCGTTGCAAACGCGCTCACGTCGGCGTCTTTGGAAAGCTTCGACGCGCCGACATTCCAGCCTCTCGCCTTATAGATATCGTTCGCGAGAGCGCCCCCGATAAAGAGCGTGTCCGCCTCGCCCAAGAATTTCGAGACGAGCGGGAGCTTGGTTTCGAACTTCGCGCCGCCCAGGATAAACACGAAGGGATGCGGCGCATTGAAGGCGCTAGCGAGGCGCGTGACTTCGTCCGTCAGAAGAAAGCCCGCGAAGCCCTGAATGAATTTCGGAACGCCGACAATCGAGGCGTGCGGGCGGTGCGCGGTCGCGAACGCGTCATCGACATAGAGATCGGCGAACGACGCGAGGTGCTTGGCGAAGCTTTCGTCATTCGCCTTTTCTCCGGAATACTTCCGCAGGTTCTCGAGGAGGATGACGCCGCCTTCGGGAAGCACGTTCACCCGCTCGGCTATGTCCTCGGGAAAAAAGTCCGTGATGAAATCGACGGGAAAAATCTTGGAGAGATAGTCGCGAACGGGAGCGAGCGTCGGGTTTCCCTCGGTTTCGATATGGCTCGCGAGGATGAGCTTGGCTCCCTTCTCGCGAAGTTCGTGGATAGTGGGAAGAGCTTTTTTGATCCTGTAATCGTCGTCGATCTTTCCATCAGTCACAGGCACGTTAAAATCGCAGCGGAGAAAGATTTTTTTGTCTTTGATATCTTCAATCTCTTTGAGAGTTTTCATTGCACTGTAAATTAAAGGCTGTTCGCAATTCGCAGAAGCTGGGCGAATCCTTCGGGCTCCAGGCTCTGGCGTCCTACCAAGAGTCCCTCAACTTCGCCTTCGCTCAGAATGTCGCCGACGTTCTGGAAGGTCGCCGAGCCACCGTAAAGAACCGGTATGCCGAAGGCAATATCCTTGCCGTAGATCCCGAGAAGCACCTTGCGGATATAGAGGACCGTTTCGTAGAGCTCCTTGCCGCCGAGCGCCGCATTGTCCTTGCGGCCGATGGCCCAGACCGGCTCATAGGCGAGAATGAGGCGCTTCACTTGGGATTTCGAAACACCGGCAAGAGAATGTTCGATCTGATTTTTGAGAAATTCGAGGTACTGTCCTTCGGTGTCGCGCTCGCGCTCGCCGACGCAGACGATTCCGACCAGGCCTTCGGCAAACGCGGCGGCGATCTTTTTCGACACTTCCTCATCGCTCTCTCCCATGGCGCGGCGCTCCGAGTGGCCGATAATGGAATAGTGCGCGCCGACGTCCGCCGCCATGCGCGCCGATATCTCGCCGGTATGCGAGCCCGACAGTTCCCAATGGATATTCTGCACGCCGAGCGCGAAATCGTCCTTGGCGATTTTCTTGAGCTCGCTCAAATAAAGGGTGGGCGGGCAGATGACCACGTCAGTATTCTTGAGTTTAGCTGCCGACTTCTTGATCTGCCTGAAGACTTCCTTGGCCGCCTCCAGCGACTGCGGGTTCATTTTCCAGTTGCCCGCGATGAACATGCGCTTCTTTTTTTTCATCCCGTTAGAGATAGGAAATGCTCCGCATTTCCGTTGTAACTTAATTCTAATTTTCCATCACCCCAAAAAGAGATACCCGCCAATAATCTCAAACTCTGACTGAATGATCTCTAACGGGATTCATATGGCAATTATATCACTCCGAAGAAACGGCCCCGAAGCACCCCCATACTCTCCACAGCCCGTATGAGGCGCTTTCGGCGTTAGTATTAGAGGTATAAAGGAGCGATATGCAAGAGACGACAAGCGCCGTACTCTCGGAAACGTTCGAGACGGGCGCGGAAAAAAATTGGTGGAAGAACGCGGTGTTCTACGAGGTCTACGTCGACCGCTTTGCCGGCACGTTTGCAGATTTTTCCAAGCGCCTCGATTATCTCGCCAACCTCGGCATTACCTGCGTCCATCTCCTGCCCCACTATCCCTCGCCCATGGTGGACGACGGCTATGACGTGTCGGACTATAGGGATGTCCGTCCCGAACTCGGCACGCTCGGCGATTTCTCGCATTTCGTGCAGGCCGCCCATAGCCGCGGCATCCGCGTCATGATCGACTTCGTGCTGAACCATGTTTCCACATCGCACCCGTGGTTCGTCGAAGCAAGCTCGTCGAAAAAAAATCCCAAGCGCGATTATTTCCTCTGGAGCGAAACGGGCGAGGAATTCGCGACAACCCCGAGCCCTTTTCCCGATCTCAGGGAGAGCAATTGGGTGAGGAACCCCGCAACAGGCGATTATTATTTCTCCACCTTCTATCCGGAGCAGGCCGACCTCAACTGGGACAATCCGAGGGTCTTCGACGAAATGACGGGGGTGATCGACTTTTGGGCGGCGCTTGGCGTCGACGGCTTCCGGCTCGACGCGTCGTCGCACCTCATCAAGCGCGAAGGCACGAATTCGCACGGGCTTCCCGAAACGCATGCGATCCTGAAGCGCCTCAGGGCGCACATCGAGAAGCTCGGCCCCGATATCGCCATCCTCGCCGAAGTGCACGACAGCCTCGCCGAAATGATCAGGTATTTCGGCGACGGCGACGAGTGCCACATGGTCTATCACTTTCCGATGGTCGAGCAGATCTTCCTCTCCTTCATCCGCGGCACGAGCGCCGGCATCGAAAAGCTCGCGGAGCTCTCGGCGGGCATCCCCGACAACTGCAGTTGGGCCCTCTTCCTTCGGCACCACGACGAGATTTCCTTGGCGACGCTCGCGCCGGGCGTGCGCGCCGAACTTCTCGACTATTACGATCCGGAAAGAAAATGGCGTTTCAGCGAAGGCACGTCGCTCCGGCTCTCCGACATGATGAAGAACGACATCGGCAAAACGCTCGACGCATACCGCCTTCTCTTCGGCCTCCCGGGCACCCCCTTCATTTACTACGGCGACGAGATCGGCATGAGAAACGTCCCGCTCGCTCCTGCAGAAAAGGACACTCGGAGGGCGCTTCGGGGAAAGTTCGACTGGGCGGCAGCGCTCATTGCCGAGCGGAATCCCGCCTCCCTCCTGCGCCAAGTCGCAATGCTCCTCAAGGCGCGCAGGCACATGAAGCCGACGGAAGAATCGATACCCGAGCGGACCGCGGAAACCGAAGAAAAAATCCCCGCTGCCGTCTGACAAGCCGCGTTCATTGACAATTTAAATATGTAATGATATTCATATTGCGGAGGACAGAATGTCAATCGATGAGTTCGCTGCGCTTCTCAAAAATTTGCCGCGCGACAAATACTTTCCTTATATCAACGGGCATAAACGCATCTTCATCGGCACGCGAATTGGGAACATAACATTTACAGTGCTCCAGGGCGCAGCCGCATTCATGTTGAACGAATACGAGAACTTTACCAAGCCGACAAATCTCCATGTACTCGCTTATATGCTCAAGCTGTCATACGAAGACACTAAGCTTATCGCTCATGCGACGCATAACGATCTTGATCTTGCCAGAGCCGCCGTAGTGCGGGGAAAGATTCTCGACGCGCTTGGTTTAAAGGAAGAGTGACCACGGCCCCGCAATCCCGAATTGCGGGGCCTTTTTCTTATACATTGAAAAAGTGCTGGTATACTTTCTGCATGTTCAAGCAGCTTCTACAGCTTTTCAAACCTTTTATCATGCCGGCCTGCCGCGCCTATTGGTTTATCGTCCGGCCGGAAACGGCGGGAGCGCTCATCGTGCTGACGAACAACGGCGAGATGCTTCTTCTCACCCACACCTATCGCTATGGCTGGGGCCTCCCCGGCGGCGGATTGAAACGCGGCGAAACGCCCGAGGAAGCGGTGCGGCGCGAAGTATTTGAAGAGATCGGAATAGCGCTTTCCGCGGCAACTCCCCTCGGCTCGTTTCTTTCGACTGACGATTACCACAGGAACACCGTCTACGCTTTCGCCGCCGCTCTCGAAAAGCGGGACATTTCGACGGAGAATTTCGAAATCGAGAGCGCGCAGTGGTTCCTGCCCGAAAATCTCCCACCGCTCGGACCGGTCACGAAAAAAGTCGTGGAACTTTATAAAAACTCAATATATAGAAAAGAAATCTAGCTTGCAGCTAGATTTCTTTTCTATATTTCTTTCCAACTGATGATCTGATACTGGTCGCTCGTGAGCGGGAAGGAAGGCGGCGGCCCATAGAGGAGGTTCGCGTCATAGTTGAGGTTCCTCGTCTGATATCCCGTGCCGTCGGTGTAGGCGAAGCCGTAGCGTTCGTTCGTGCCGATCATGCCGTAGAGGGTAATCGTGTCGCGGACATAGCTCGTGCCGCACTGCGACGCATAGTAGAACCTTCCCACCCGGCCGTTCTGGGCGATGATAGCGCCGTCGATCTCGAGATCGTTGTCGCTCGAATAGCCCACGTTGAAATTGTTCTGCGCGATGAGAGAAAGGACGTCGGCACCGTCATAATTGGTATAGAGCAGGTCGGAATTCACGGTAATCGAAGTGCGCGTCGACGGATTGTCGGGGAAACGTCCCGAAGCGATAGTAAGGCGCTCGTTGTCGATCTGCCCGTCGACCCAGAGATTGTCCTCGACAAAAATGATGCCGTTCGACGGATACGAATACGTGCCGATAAGCGTCTGATTCTGAATCGTCCAAAGGCCCCAGCCGTCGGTGCCCGAGGCGCCAGACCAGTTCATGCAGTTCGATGTCGCCCCCTTGACCGATGTCACCTTGTAGAGCTGGTAGGTGCCGTTGGTTTTCAAAATGATGTGATAGCCCTGCTTTCCTGAGTTGGCGTAGTAAGCGCCGCCGGACTGCGCGTCCGCCTTCATCGCCGAAAGGTCGGTCGTGAGGCCCACGAAATCGACCGCGGGTACGGGAAACTGCCTGCCCGCCATGAAGATATCGGATCGGGACGGAACAGCAGCCGGAGCGCGGGGATCCGCGGGCGATACGCAGGTATGAACGCCGAAGGAAGAATTGCCGTTGCAGTCGTCCGAGTCGGTATCGTTGTAGCTTGAGAGGGCGCTCGTGATCACATTGTGAGCGACGCCGTCAAAGCGGATGCCGCCGTTCGAGTGAATCGGGCCGAAAACTTCCGTTCCTTCGCCGAAGCGCATATCGTCGTTCGCGACCACGGCATACTTTGCAAGCGACGGAATGGCGAGCTGGGCGACGATGGTGCGCGTGACCTCCGGGTTTGCATCCATCGCTCCGGTCGACTGAATGGTAACGATGGTCGAGCCTGTGGGCGGCGGCGTGATAGTGAGCGTGTATGTTCCCACTTTCTCTCCCGCCGCATCATAAAAATCATGCACATACGGGCCGGCCGCACCGGTGCCGTCTTGGTAATCGCTCTGGGCATGGGCGAGATGCCAGCGGTAATAATCGATGCCGGCTTCGGCGACCTGGATCGCCTGCTCCCTGATCGTCGCCACACGCGATGCCTTGACCGCCGCTCCGGCGCCAACAGCGAGCGCCGACATAAGAAGCACTGCGAGCGCGGAGAAGACAAGCGTCTGCACGAGGATCGTGCCTTTGGCTGCTTTTTGCTTTTTTATGCTCTGCAAGTTCATGCTTGAATAAATTCTCAATTTCTAATTTACAATGAATTTTCAATTTGCAATGATTCAAACATTTGAACCTGCCTGCCGGCAGGCAGGAATTGATTCATTGGATCTTGATTGAAAATTGGAAATTGCAAATTTTTCATAAATTGTCTTTCAAATTTCGTATCGACACCTCGGTCGTAAATTCTTCCGAGGACGAGCTCCGCGCGTCGGGCTTGGCGTAGATCGTCGCCTTAACGAGGCGGATGGACGTGATATCGACCGGCTGGGAAAGCGGCGAGGAGGTGCCTGTGTAATTGGTGTCGTAGTATTCGAAAATCGAGCTCGTGCCGTTCGAGACATTGGAAAGGAGCGTCGAGGTTTTTTCCGTCGCAATATTGTACGAGAGCGGCGAGCCGGTCGGTATCGTTATCCCCTTCTTGAAATCGGTGCCGGAGAGGAAATACCTGATGCGCTCCTTTTTGCCGTCGTTGTACATGTCGCTGTAGAAGATGAACTCGGAGGTCGACGCTTCCTCGATCGGGTACGAGCCCACGGAAGACGGCGACGCCTCGCGCGCTTCGGAGGTGAAGGATTTGAGCATTGCCCGGGCGCCGAGCTGGAAATCGAGATTGCCCTGGAAGTTGAACGCGAGCGAGAAAACGTCCTTCTGGAATGTCGACACGGCAAGGCCGACAACGACAAGAATGGCGATGGCAATGACGAGTTCGGCGAGCGTGAACCCTGTAGTGAATTTCGACTTTGGACTTCGTCCGTTCCGGCCGCCGCCGGACCCGAATCGAAATCTACTACAGGGGAAGCCTTTTTGGAGCGGCGTGCGGTTCATGATTATTCGGGATTGAGGCTGATATTGGCCGACGACCATGTCGATCCCACGCTGTGCCCTATCGAGTAATCCTGGTAGCCGCTCTTGGTGACGGTGATGGTATACGTTCCCGTCTCGAGATTGGTGAAGATTACCTGCCCGGGCGGCGTGCAGGCGGTGGTGAAGGTGAACGCGACGTCGGATACGTTCGGCGTAACCGACGTATCGTCGGTCGACAGGAACGCTTTGTAGCGGATGTAGCGATGGCCGCTCAAGGACGGCGCGATCGTCCTGTTCGAGAGCGTGTAGTAAGTCGAGGTACTGCCGTCGGGGCCGGTGTAGACCCAGGTCAGGTCGTCGTCGTTCGCGGCAAGCTGGAATTTCACCGCGTCGGCGCCGGCAGAGGGCGGTTCGTCCAAGGGCGTCCAGGAAATCTCGTTGTAGTTCGTCGACGAGCCGACGTCGAAGGTCGACGAGGTGAGCGTTCCCGACGATTCATATTGCCCGAGGCGGTTCGCGAGCTTCAATTCCCCCTCCGGCTCGCCGGTCTCGACGTTGCCGTCGCTCGTGCTCCACATCGTCTCGTCGGCAAAATCGTTCTGCCCGCCGCCTCCCGACCAATCTGTCTGGCGGAGATATCCTTCGCCCGTCGTTTCGGTCTCGTCGAATCCGTCCGGGCCGGTAATCTCGACCGAAGCGCCGGAAACCGGAAGTCCGGTCCCGCTGTCGACGACCGACACGAGCACGCTCTGCGGCGTTTTCGAGTGGACGATCATCTGGATATCCTGGCTAGCCCCCGGACCGATCGTCACCGGATTCACCGGATTCATGCCGAGAAGCTCGTAGCTCGAATCGGTCATGGCGAAGGTGTACGTATCCCATTCGACATTGCTGTCGGAGTATGCGCCGCCGGAATTCGTCGTGGCGGCGACGGTATGCTTCGGCACGTCGGGACTCGTGCCGATCACCTTCGAGCCGGCGTATGTGAAGCCGATATTCCCCACTGCGGAGCAGGTCGGCGTGACAGTCGTGATCTTCGCGGTCGACACTTTGTCGATCGAAAACGAGGTCTGCGTCACCTGCTGAAGGAGCACGGTAGCGTCGGTGTGCGACGGCGTGGACGATCCGAGATCGCCCGGCGCGTACGTTTGGTCGGTGGTGTAGCCGGACTTCGACACGACGATGTGGTACGCGTCGGTTCCGGGCGGTACGTCGACAAGCTCGAGCATTCCGCCCTGGTCGGTCACGTCGTCGATGGTGATGGTCGACGTGGCCGTGTCGTTCACCACATGCACGTTGGCGTCGGCAACCGGATTGCCGTTGCCGTCGAATACCTTGATGAAAAGCGCGCCGTTAGTGGACGCCGTCTCGAGATTTTTCGGCGCCACGTGAGTCGCCACGGAGATCGGCGTGAAATTCTTGCAGGCCTCGCAGCTGATATCGAGCTGGACAAGCTTGTAGTCGGCGGGCGAAGTGTCGTTCGGCGTACCGCCGAGCGTGCCGTCGAACGGATCGTCGATGTTGCGCACGGTCGTAACGACCGTGAAATCGGCGCCGTCGCGGTTGAGCACCTGCGAATGCGCGAGCACGCCGTCGGGAATGGAATTCTCGACGCCGACATCCGAGTACGGCATGTTGCGGACGATCTCGAGCTCCTCGTTCGCGAGCGCCGCGGCATCCACCTTGTAGCGTGACGCTTCGACCGTCCTATAGATGGAGGTATAGCTCTGGTAGACGGAAAGCGCGACGATAAGAAAGACTGCCGAGCCCACCAGAAGCTCGACCAGGGTGAACCCTGTAGTGAATTTCGGCTTTGGACTTTGTCCGTTCCGATCATGGACGGAACCAAGCCGAAATCTACTACAGGGGAAACCGAAAGAAACGCGCCGCATCGCGCGTACATTCAAAGAAAAAGAGCCGCTCTTCCCTCGAAACATTCATATATTATCGCATAAAAAATCCCACTGCTCTGCGGCACGTGGGAATAAAAACCAGCCTAAGCTGGTTTATTACTTAAAAGAATTTCACTGTCGAAAGGAATAGGTTGAGATATTGCTGAACTGTTGCTTCATCTTGAGGAGTTGCGGCATATGGCGTGCCATCGTATCCATGACTGATTCCTGAATATAGGGAATATAACTTACCATTATTTATTATGTGGACCCATGTGGATTCTGAGGGATGAAGTGTGTTTCCATCACTAATTACCTCTTTTAGTGCCTGCTTGCCTGCCACAGTAATAATCTCGCTCGATTCTATTACTGGCGTAGTTCCATTGGTTATTTTGATTGATTGAATTTCAGGGTTATCCTTTGATACACCTTTCTGATAATCAAACTCCAGATTACTAACATCTTGCACTGTCGTCGTGGCAATTCTTATACCAAAACCTTTTGGATCAGTGTTTACACCGCTGTAGTAGCTGATCTCACCAATATCTAATGAAGAATTGTGCATATTTTGTCCCTCATCAATTCTCACATTTTCTGGATACTCGAATTCGATTCCATACTTGTCGCTATGATAGGTCTTAGGTGTTCCGGTTGTTGTTGAGGAAGTGGTGTCGGATATCATATTGTTATTCAATTTTCCCATCCAGGAGACAAGGAAAAGTGCCATGATTGCAAAGAGAAAAACAATTCCAGCAAGAATGTAATAGGCTGTTTTTATTTTCATACTGCTTAGTATAAGTAATAGATATAAAAAAGAAAGCACCTCATCCACAATGTGGATGAGGTGCTTGATAAAAAATACAAAGAACAATTACTGAGGTTGAACTTCCCACAGCACTCTAAACGTGGAAGGAATGCCGCCATTGGAGTCACCGGAGCCTGGCCCATAAGGATCACTTGGAGTACACCCAATATAAAACCCAAAATGTAAATGTGGCGGTATTATTTCTTGAGTATCGTAATCGCTTGCCTGGCCAATTACTTGCCCTCGTTTTACTACTGCATAACCATGATCAATGATCTGCTGCCTTAAATCGAATCCTGTACTTGGATGGTCGAGATCAGACATGTGTAAATACACTGAGATGTATGAACGCCAATAATTGCCAGTAAAACAACCTCTACTGGAATCGCCAGTGTTAGGAAATGTTGAGGAATCACTACCCCATACGCCCTTATCATGAATAATATAGACCGCATGGTATTTACTCCACTGGTCATTATTAAGATCATGAAGTTTACAATTTGAGGGATCTCTCCATACATTTGTACCGTCATAGCTGGTGTTATCTGTCGCCACACACAAGACTCCATATTCAGCTGCATGCACATCAGCTCCATCAATACCTGAATGTGCATAATCGTAACCGCGATGGCCACTACCTGAACCGTTCTCATAAAACAGAAAGGTGTGTTGATTCGTGTTGACTTCAGGATGTTCGTCCCGATATGTCAAAAGTGGCAATAGAAATTGTGCACCTCCGTTTTTCTTATATCCATGAAGGCCACTATCATTTTGATCACCATTCGAAGCTAACCCCTCTTCTCCGTTGTATGCCACAATCGAGTTGGCATCGCCGGTGGTAGAGATATTCTCATCATCGTTATGATCCATAACCGCAAAAACTTCTGTGTTATATGGAGTCATAAGAGTACTACCGAACGAACCCTTGAGAGGAAATTGCATGTACCCTCCTGTAGAATATCCATTCACAAAACGAATATCTGAAATATCGACATTTCCAACACCTGATGCGGGGCTTTTGAAAGCTACCCCCGAGACCAGAGTGTTATTTCCGTATTCACCAACGCCCAACATAGCGAAGGGTATTTGGGCTCTGCAACCAAAGCTTGGCCAAGTACCCGGAGAACCGGATCCGTCCAGACAATGCATTTTTACCGCTTGCCAAATTTCATTGGCAGGTGATCCTTGATCGGTAAAAATATTCCCGTTCTCATCACGTAATGCAACAAGAATATCTGGACTGGCTGATACCCCCATATCAAATGCAAGGGAATCATAGGAATTTACATTCACATATCCTGAACTCTTATCAAGATCCACTATTCCGTTTGCAACAGAATATGTAGCACGAATATGATAAGGATTAATGTAAAAACTGCTGGATCCGGTATTGTCTTCGTCTACGCTCGCACCTGATGAGTTTGTCGAGGTCCATCCACTGTATAAACTGTAGTGATAGATGTACAACGGATACGGATCGGGCATTTGTTCATCATAAAACTGAACAATTGCCACCTGCATGGTCGACGCCGCAGACATTTCGAAACTTATTTTCGAAATAGTCATGGGACTCGAACTCCACCGATACAAAGGAATGTACATATCCATCGGCGTATTCTGACGCAACGTTGCGCCAAAATAATCAGTTGCATGGACTCCGGTTCCGATCTCAGCACCGGTTCCATCGTATAAATGAATAATGATATCACCGGCTGATCCAGACGAATCGTTATTAGTCACATTTACTATTAGCTCCGTGCAGCCGCTGGTGGAAAAATTGGTACTTGTCGTAAATTCAATCGTACCGTGAGCCGAAGACGAGGTGACCAGATAGTCATATAACTCCGGTTCTTCGGTTATCGTCGCACCATTTGCTGCAGCCACACTCCATCCAGAGGTTAATGTGTCATTCCCCCAGACAAGGTATTCAGTTGCGTTTGCATTACTGCCGCACAACAGGCAGCATGCCATAATAAACAGAAGTGATAATGTGGATCTCACATTTTCTCCTTTTTCTTTCAAAGATCTGCATCTACAACGAAATGCAGTTTTAG
>DASZYS010000020.1:0-5743 GCA_035545295.1 Minisyncoccota bacterium
TATTCGGCGTTCTCCTGTTTGGCGGCCGTTCGCACATATCGAGGAGATAGGCCTAGATTATTCAGGGAGTTTTCCTTCGCAGGAAGCTCCTTTATTTTTATATGCAAAACATTAAACCAGAAAGAAAACACCCGCGCGAGGCGGGTGTTTTCTTTCTGTGCGGGTCTTGAGGTCGTGGTGTTGGATGCAGTTCAAGGCGCGAAGCGAGGCTTGCGACCAAAATGTACAGTGAGTACATTGCGGGAGCAAACGAGCGAGCAACGCAGAAATGCGCCAACAACGCGAGATCAAGACTACATGATCTTCACATCCACGTTTACACCAGAGGGGAGATTGAGGTTCGTGAGAGCCTCCATGATCTTCGGGGTTGGATTGATGATATCGATGAGCCTCTTGTGAACCCTCATCTCAAACTGTTCTCGCGCATTTTTGTAGACGAAGGAGGCGCGGTTCACCGTGTACTTCTTGATGTCAGTCGGAAGAGGAATGGGGCCGAGCACTTTCGCGTCATGGCGGAGGGCCGTGTCGATGATCTGCTTCACCGACATGTCGAGTATCTTGTACTCGTATGCCCTCACCCTGATGCGGAGCCTCGAGACTCCTCCGCTCTTCGCTGCCGCCTTTTCTTTTTTCGGTTTGGTTTCTTTGGTAGCCATGGTAGTTGCCGCTTGCGCGGCAGGAGCGCGCGCTAGGCGACGATCTTCGTAACGACTCCTGCGCCGACCGTCCTGCCTCCTTCGCGGATGGCGAAGCGGGTGTTGTCTTCAAGAGCGACCGGAGCGACGAGCTTCACCTTGAACTTCGCGGTGTCGCCCGGCATGACCATTTCCACACCCTCGGCGAGAGTGACTTCGCCGGTAACGTCGGTCGTGCGGATATAGAACTGCGGCTTGTAGCCCGAGAAGAACGGAGTGTGGCGGCCGCCTTCCTCCTTCTTCAAGACGTACACCTCAGCCTCGAATTCGCTGTGCGGGGTGACGGTCTTCGGCTTAGCGAGGACCTGGCCGCGGCTGATGTCCTCCTTCTTGAGTCCGCGGAGAAGGATGCCTGCGTTGTCGCCGGCCATACCCTCCTGAAGGGACTTGTTGAACATTTCGATGCCGGTAACGGTGGTCTTCTGAGTGTCCTTCAAGCCGACGATTTCGATTTCCTCGCCGACCTTCACGACGCCGCGCTCGATGCGGCCGGTAACGACCGTGCCGCGGCCTTCGATCGAGAAGATGTCTTCGACAGGCATGAGGAACGACTTATCGGTGTCGCGCTGGGGATTCGGGATGTAGGTATCGCAGGTGTTGATGAGCTCGAGAACCTTCTGGCTCCACTCATCGGATGCATCCTTGGCCTCGAGAGCCTTAAGGCCCGAGCCGCGGATAACGGGAGCGTTCGCTCCGTCGAAGTCGTTCTTCGTGAGAAGATCGCGGACTTCCTCCTCGACGAGGTCGATGAGCTCGGCGTCGCCGACCATGTCGCACTTGTTGAGGAATACGAGGATCTTCGGAACGCCGACCTGGTGAGCGAGAAGGATGTGCTCGCGGGTCTGGGGCATAACGCCGTCAGTCGCGGCGACAACCAAGATCGCGCCGTCCATCTGAGCGGCACCGGTGATCATGTTCTTGATGTAGTCTGCGTGGCCAGGAGCGTCGATGTGGGCGTAGTGCCTGTTCGGCGTCCAGTACTCAGAGTGGTGGAGGGCGATGGTGATGCCTCTCGCCTTCTCTTCGGGAGCGTTGTCAATCTTGTCAATTTCCTCGACGCGGGCGCCGTATCCCTTGTCCTTGTTCATGTCCAAGGTGTGGAGGATGGCTGCGGTCAAGGTCGTCTTGCCGTGGTCAACGTGGCCGATAGTGCCGATGTTGACGTGCGGCTTGCTGCGATCGAAATCTGCCATAATTCTTGTGTAATTAATTTTCGAAGCTTGGCGCGCGAGAACCTGTGCCTAGCTTCGAAAACTATTGTGTTAATAAACTATTAATAACTGTTCGTGAGCTGGATTTATCGAACGCTCGGCCGAGCGCCCATATACAAAAACAGCGTCAAACGCGTAACCACAATCTTAAACAATGGGCCTCCAATAGTCAAGATAATGCAAGGCGGAATGCTTTCTTCATAAAAAGTCCCGCCGGAAGCCGGAGCTTCAGGCGGGACACGGATGATCGGACAGATATATCACACTTCGATGTTCTCGACGGATGAGGATCTAGCACGACCGTTTTTAACTATTTTCTTAAGCCAGAGCCATGTAGGCTTCACCGACAGAGGAGCTAAGAGCACGGCCAACATTATCAAAAGAGTGCCAAGAAGCCCGGGATCCGGAAATTTAAGCATCCACACCGCCTTTCCTTCATGTATATAACTAGGAAACCACTGAAGTCGTCAATAGCCGAAATGAACAGCCTGCCGATTCCGTAAAATCGGCAGGCCTTGCTCATGAATCATAAAATCGAGGATTTTCCTTGTGCGCGTCGTCGTCCTTAAGCACGAGCCGCGCCCAGATGCACGCTCCCAAAAAACAAAGCACGGCAACTACGCACCACCACGGGTTGTCCTGCATGTAGCCCATACGAAACCTCCTGCTTTAATTTTCTTCCAGGATGAGCTTCATTCAATACGGATATTCACAGACACGAAAGCCCCCGCAGGCCGTACGGCCTGCGGGGACTTGTTATTAGTTTTGAGTTTCGGATTCCCTTTTACTTGCGACTCTCGGCGATTGTTTTCTCAACATTGGGTGGAACCACTTCATAATGATCGAATTCCATCGGCGCGTTGCCGCGGCCTTCGGTCATCGAGCGGAGCTGGGTGGTGTAGCCGAACATTTCGGCAAGAGGCACCTTGGCGCGGATCACCTTGATGCCGCCCGGGCGATCCTCGAAGCCTTCGATCATGCCGCGCTTGGATGAGAGCGACCCGGTAACGTCTCCCATGAATTTCTCTGGGACGGTAACCTCGACTTTCATGATCGGTTCGAGAATGACCGGCTTCGCGCGCTTCGCCGCCTCCTGGAAAGCCTGAGAACCGGCGATTTTGTATGCGATTTCGGACGAGTCGACGTCGTGGTAGGAGCCGAAGGTGAGCTCGCAGGAAACATTCACCATGGGAAAGCCCGCAACGATGCCGCGCTCCATAGCTTCATGGACTCCCTTCTCGACTGCCGGAATGAATTCCGCCGGAATGACGCCTCCCTTGATCGAGTCGATGAATTCGAAGTCATCATACCGCTTCACGTTCTTTGGAATCTTCTCGCCCTCGGCAAGCGGCTTCATCGGACGAAGCGTGATCTTCACGTGCCCGTACTGGCCCTTGCCTCCCGTCTGCTTGATGTATTTGTGCTCCGCTTCCGCTTCGCCCTGGATGGTCTCGCGATACGCGACCTGCGGCTGGCCCATGTTGGTCTCGACGCCGAATTCGCGCGTCATGCGGTCGACCATGATGTCGAGGTGGAGTTCGCCCATGCCTGAGATGATCGTTTCTCCGGTATCGGGATTGGACGTGATTTTGAACGTCGGATCCTCGTCGGAGAGCTTCTTAAGCGCTATGCCCATCTTCTCCTGATCGGCCTTGGTCTTCGGCTCGATGCGCATCGAAACGACCGGCTCGACGAACTTGATCGGATCGAGAATGATCGGATGCTTCTCGTCGCAGAAGGTGTGCGATGTCTTAGCGCTCTTAAGTCCTACTGCCGCGGCGATTTCTCCGGCAAATACGCGCTGCACTTCTTCGCGCTTGTCCGCCTGAAGGCGCACGATACGGCCGAGGCGCTCCTTGTCGCCGGTGGTCGAGTTGTAAATATAGGTTCCCGCGTCAATGTAGCCGGAGTATACACGGAAGAATGTAAGCTGGCCCACGAACGGATCGGTCTGGAGCTTGAACGCAAGCGCCGAAAAGGGCTCTTCATCGCTCGCCTTGCGGGTGATCTCCTCGCCGGAAACCGGATCGATGCCATGAACCGGAGGAATATCGAGAGGCGACGGAAGAAGGTCAACGACGGCGTCGAGAAGAAGCTGGACGCCCTTGTTCTTCAAGGAAGAGCCGGCGTACACGGGGATGATCTTCACGTCGATGACCGCCTTGCGGAGCGCCCTCTTGAGGTCCTCGAGGCTCGGCTCCTTGCCTTCGAGATAGTCGTTCATGAGCTTCTCGTCCTCGGCGACGATTCTTTCGACAAGGTCGGCGCGCTGTTTCTTGGCTTCGTCCTGGTACTCGGCCGGAATCTCCTCGATGCGGATGGTATTGCCCATCGTGCCCTCGAAGTAGTATGCCTTCATCGTGAGGAGGTCGATGATGCCGGAGAAATTCTCCTCAAGGCCCATCGGGATGTGCATGCGGACGGCTCCCTTGTTGAGGCGGTCGAGAATCGACTGGAACGAGCGGTCGAAGGAAGCGCCCATGCGGTCGAGCTTGTTGATGAAGCAGATGCGAGGCACGTTGCCGTCATCGGCGTAGCGCCAGTTGGTCTCCGACTGAGGCTCGACGCCCGCGACGCCGTCGAAGACGACGACCGCGCCGTCAAGAACGCGAAGAGAGCGCTTCACTTCGGCAGTGAAGTCGATGTGGCCCGGAGTGTCGATGATATTGAAGCGGACCTTCTTCGAGGTGTCCGTACCCATGTAGGTCGGATTCCAGAAGCAGGTGATGGCGGCCGCGGTAATGGTGATGCCGCGCTCGCGCTCCTGCTCCATCCAGTCGGTGACGGTATTGCCCTCATGAACTTCGCCGATCTTGTGGCTCTCCCCGGTGTAGTAGAGGATGCGCTCCGAGGTCGTCGTTTTGCCTGCGTCGATGTGGGCGATGATTCCGAAGTTTCGGACTTTTTCTAATGGGTAATCTCTGTTCATAACGAATTATTTATAACTCCATAACAAAAACACTCCGGCAGAGTATTCAAGTGCTATGACTATAATATAAAGCGTTTCAAAAGGCAAAAGCCGGACACACCGACATAATTGACAGCAGGAACTGCCTCAGGCACCCTTAGAGCGGGAGGCTGGTTCATGGATACTATTACGTTCGAAAGAAAAGAGAAGGTTTTACTCGAACAGCGAGCTGAAAGTTTCTGGGAACGCGAAATCGAAGTTCCTGCCAAGTGCGGAACTGTACGCATTCTGCTGTTTGTACGACGCGATGAACAAAACGAGGAAACGGTCGGGGTTCGCATTCCCTACGAAAATATCGCATTTTACCAAATCGAAGCATTGTTCCCTCTGCCAGCATGGATGAATGGACCTGTCCGGCTCTACGGTGTCTTCAGGGAAAACGAAGGATATGCCGTCAAAATGTTCGAAATACGAAAGGAAGGCACGGGCGCGTAATGTTTACGCGCCCTTTTGCAACAAGTTGACGCAAAACACTCCTTACTTCACAATAACCTCGGAAAAGCTCATGGCCCTTTTACAACTCATTCGTCATACGGTCCATGGAAAATACGGGGCCGAAGATTTCATGATCCAGAATGACCCATCGTCGGTTATTCGCATCACATTCAACAGGGATGAGGAATGTATATCCCGCATCGACGCGATATTCGGCTACGTCGGACATGGAGCCAAAACCGCCTACGAAATCACCTGCATCGGAGGAAGCAGAACGGCCTCTTTCCGCCTCAAGGAATTTCCCGGCTTGCGCTTTCATGTTTACCCCGCCATCAGACAACCGGCAGTCCACGAAATGCGAATCCTGCCGAAACAAGAAACCGATTCCGACACACTATTGAAAGGAGCATACATGGTGCAAACCAGCGCGATCA
>DASZYS010000021.1:0-6466 GCA_035545295.1 Minisyncoccota bacterium
AAACCCCAACAACCTTCTCAACCGTCAGGACCTTCCGCTTCACAGCAGGGTTCGACCGGTGCGCCAACCTTAGAACGTTTCGGTTCAAGACCGAGCGATCAGCGCAAAGGAAATCGCAGAGACAAGAAGTAACTCTCGACCTTTCTTTTTTGAAAACAAGCCGCCAAATCTCTCGCAGATTGGCGGCTTTTCTATTTGACTTTATATAAGTTTAGTGATATAATTGTACCAGACCCAAAGGAAATTGAAAATTTAAGAAGGAGGCATTCGTGCCAACAAAAACAGAGAATGTAGGCGTAGAAGTATATGGATTTTGGAGAGCTTGTGTAAAGATGTGGAGACAGATCAAAAAACGTCACCCCATCTTTGGGAACGTTCTCCGGACTATCGCGCTCGTCTTGTTTGCAGCTCTGGTAGTGTTCTTGTTCATGCGTCTCAATCGAGACCCACATCAGGAGTCGCCTGAGACGCAGGCAAAAATGGTGGAGATGCAGAAGCAGATCGACCAATTTAAAGCCGATTTAAGAGCATCGCAGCAACGAACTGCTGCGAACAACGAAGCGGCTGCAAAATTGTCGCAATCCGCAGCCTCGCAAGTGAACACCTCTCCCCCATCGAAACCGCCGTCTACAACTGTTCCGGCATCACAACCGGTCCAAAACGCGGCACCATGGTGGACATGGAGCGGCTTTACTGGCAGCAAGACACGCAGAACATTGATTTATGCATTTTTTGCAAGTCTTGTCGTCCTATTTTGGTGGGGCCTCAAAAGGAAGTGGCTACAGCCGATACTGAAAAGCCTCATTACGGCAAAAAGATTGCGTCGAATTGTGCTCGTCTTCTTTATCCAGGCGCTAATGAATATATTTCTGATAAAGTTCATTGACGCGCCCTTCTACGGGCTGTGGTCGACGCTCTGGACCCAATACCCTGGATTCATGATTGCCACAAACGGCTTGCTGGATGTGATGTTGGCAGGAGTACTCTTCGACTTCAAGGAAGAGAAATCGATTACCGGAAAAGTAAAATGGCTCCTGGTGGTCGGATGGATCTTCATGCTCGCAAGGGTCTCATTCAACAAAACCCTTAAAGACATCACCATTGCATACTTTCGTCCTACGACCGCAATGGAACATGGCAATTCGGTGCTGGCATACGAAGCATTCAACAAACTCGGAAAGCTTACGCCGGATCTCAAGTACGCGCAGGAAACGTATTTCCGAAATACTCCTGTCATGCTCGCAGTCGGCTGGTGCGAAAGCAGCGGCCAGCAATTCGATTCGAACGGCAATCCGACATCGAATCCGAAATCGACCTCGCTCGGTCTCTACCAGGTGCTTCGCGGCACGTCGGCCGAGATCGGACGCCAGGAATACCATCTTACGCAAGAAGACTGGGAAGCCTGGGGCGAGAAGAAGTTCGGCTATGACCGCACCACACTTGAAGGCAATCTGAGAAGCGCCGACTGGCTATATCAGCACTTGGGCCTCACACCGTGGGAAAGCTCCCGCGGATGCTGGGACCAGGTTGCCAAGCTTCAAATCGGCACCGACAAAGAGAATCTGGCGGCCATTCAAAGCAGCCAGCTCTTCGGAGGCGCGGCGGCGGAAGCATACCCCTACGTTCACGACAACGTGCCGGACGGTACGATCGAGTATATCGTGCACCTTACCGCCCCGACCGGTACTTGGTCGCAATGGTATACGATACCGCGCGCTAAGTATTCCTTTGAGCACACATGTGCAATGGAGATTCAGCCTCAAGGCGAACCAGCCTTTAGAGAAATCGACCCTGAAAACGGCGGACCGACAGTACGGTTGAAATTCGGCGAACCATCGCCCGTCAGAGCCAAGCGAATCCGATTCGCTTCCGGCATCGATAAGCCTATAGAAGTAACGTTCAGTTATTTCTTCGCTCCCGAGAGCAGTCCCTGCTCCGCGCAAAGGTAGCCCGCTCTTTATGTCAGTACACAAAGCCGCACAAAATTTGTGCGGCTTTTTCATATACGCAAAACTGCCTCGCATAGGCGAGGCGGTTCGCTTCGAGAGTCATAATGGAAGATATGGAGGGGTCGGAAGGCCGAAGGTCGCGAGGACCACCCGGATGATTCCGTACACCGATATCATTATGAACATTCCGACAATACCCCACAGCATGTTCTGCTTTCCTTCTTCCCTGCCCCGGTCGCTCTCGGCGTTCGAGATAAACTGGAAGATGCCCCAGAAGAACATCGCCAGCGCCACCATGAACATGAGAACGATGATCGGATTCAGGATATACCTGTTGACGGCATTGAGAAGCGGTGTGATGGAAAGCATGCTGCAAGATTAAGGTACGCTGATATCCGTTAGACGCTAGACCTGCGGAATCTGGATCGTGTAGCTTCCGCCGATGCCCAAGGCGCTCTGGATGAAGGTAACGATTCCCCAGATGGAGAGCATCACGACGAACGCGATAACGCCCCAGATCATAAGGTTGCGGCCCTGTTCCTTTGCACCCTCATCGCCAGCCGCCATAATGAAGCGCGCCAAGCCCCAGAAAAAGAGCAGAAGCGCGATCGCGACGACGATCGGGATAAGAAGGTTGACCAGCTGTCCGACCCGTTGAATGAGGGTCTGAACGTTTTCCAGCTGAGGACCGGTCTGCGCGAACGCAAAAGCCGGAGCAAAGAGCAAGGAAGCTGCAATTATTTTCTTCATTTTCTAAAAAAATTATTAATAACGAATACTAAACGACCTTTCAATCTTTCGATTAAAGCGGCAGGGATCCTACCCTTCCCATTTCGACAGAGCTTGGACAATACGTTCGCTTGGGAACACATCATCGCTCGCGTGTCGAAACAATGCTTCAGTAATAATGATACCTTGGCGGCCTTAAAAGTATACTGCTCGGCTGTGGATTACTTCCATTATTCGGTCGGGGCGGGAGACGCCGGGATCGCGCCTTGCGGGATAGCGATGTTCCGAGCGCCGCCGATCGCGAGGCTTTCCTGGATAAAGCCCACGATTCCCCAGATCGAAACCATGACAGTGAGCGCGATGATGGAGGAGATCATGAGGCGCTTGCCTTTTGTCCGCGCCTCCTCGCTTCCCGCGTTGCCGATAAATTTTGCCATGCCCCAAAAGAATGAAAGCAGGGCGATCGAGAGCACGATGGGGATAAGAAGGTTGACCACCTTCCCCACCGCGATAAGCAGCTTGGCAACGGGCGCGAGCGGCGAGCCGTCGGCGGTGAGCGCATCGATATCCGCCTGCGTCTGTGCCGCTACAAGAAGCGGCGACATGAGAAAGAGCGCCGCCGCACTGCCATTCTTTTTTGAGAAAAGCCTCATGAGATTGGATTTAAGCATTAGTGTCCCCAGCGGACGGAGCGATACTCATAAACGAAGGGGTTTCGATCGGATCGCCGTAGATGCCAAGATTGTCCTGGATAAAGAAGATGATGCCGCCCACCGACGCAATGACGAAGAGCGCGATCGAGCCCCAGATCATGAGCTGCCTGCCGCTCTCGTGCGATCGTTCGTTACCGGCGCTTGCGATGAATTTCACGAGCCCCCAAATGAACACCAGTACCGCGGCGGCCACCGCGATATAGATGAGCGTATGAACCATATAGTCGATATCGGTCAGATATTCCTTGAAGCCGCTAAACGCCGCGAAGGCAAAGAGCGGCGCGGAAGCCGCCGCCGATACGAGCACGCTCCCCGCCAGAATGTATTTCGTACTTTTCATATGTTGTATTAATTCTAAATCATTATTCGATATTCCGCCTCATTCGGCCCTCCACAGCTCAATTTTCCGGCAGAAGCGGGATGCCGGCATTATTGCCGAAGTCGAACTGCTGCGAAAGGAATGACAGGATGCCCCAGATCGAGACCAGGACGAAGAGCGCGATCGAGCCCCACACCATGAGCTGCCTGCCGTTCGCATGGGACTTCGCGTCACCTGCCGCGGCGATGAATTTCACAAGCCCCCAGATGAACACCAGGACGGCGAGCGACGAGATAAGGGGAATCGCAGTCTTGATGAGATCGATGATGAGGAGCACGAAATCGCTGAAGGTCGAAGGCGCCGCGGATGCGAAGAGCGGCGCGGAGCCCGCAAGCGAGACGATGACCGCAAGAATGAGGCCGCGGAATTTGTACAGGAAGTATTTCATACGGCAGAGCGAAGCTGGTTAAGGGTGTTTTCGATAACGGTAGCGATCGTCCAAGCCCCGAGAAGAATTGCCGCGCCGATCACGACGTTGAAGAAGTTGGCTTTCGCTTTCCGAAGTTCGGATTCATTTCCGCGCGCTGTCACGAACTGGAAGCCGGCGTAGATCGTCATGACGACGATAATGACGCCGCCTACCGGAAGCAGGATATCATTCACGATGGTCTTGATGAAGTCATAGAGGCTCGTCCCAGCCTTGAAAGGATTCGGGAAATTGACGGGCTGGGCAGGACCGGAGCCGCCCGATGTGGTTTCCTGAGCGAAGCTCGCGCCGCGCGGCGAAAGGACGAAGATGAGAAGCGCTGACCAGAAAATTGTACGGAGTCTGTTCATGGATTTACGGTTTTAATGGATTGTCATAGTTGGACGTATCAAGCAGCGCGCTCGTGATCGTATACACCAAAAGCCACGCGGCAAGTATCACCACGAAGCCGATGCCCACATTGGTAAATATCTTGCGGGCGCGGCTAGCCTGACCTGGATTGCCGCCGGAGGTGATATAGAGAAAGCCCGCATACGCAAACGCGACTGCCGCAAGCGGCACGGAAATATAGACCATGTAGTACATGAGATTCATCGCGAGCTGTTCGAAGTCGGCAAAATCGCACGGATTGTCGACGCCATCGCATGGAATAAGGCAGTTGTCGCCTGCTCCCTGTACGCCGCACTTGATGCCCGGCAATGCGGCCACAGCCGAGAACGGCGTAATGAGCATGCCGATAAGCGTTACGGTCGGGACAAAATATGTGAATGCGCGAGTGATGGATTTCATGTGCGTTTATGCCGTCGGAACGGATGACGGGGCTTTCGGCGCCGTGCTGTTCGCATCGAGAAGCTGCTGGATCTCGAGGCCCGCGTTGGTAATGGCCTGGGTCGGACGCGACCTGCCGGACGTGATCGACTCGATAAGGTCGCCGAAGATCTTGTCGGTCGCCGTGTTGTCCGGGTCGGTCCACGCCTTGGCGAAGATGGCGCTATCATAGAAGACGATTCCGTACGGGCTCGACGGCTTCGTGGAAAGCAGGTCGCGGCGCACCGGCGGGAGCGAGGTCATTTGGGAAAGGAGCGCGAGCGACTTCGCCGACGTGAGAAGCGTCATCACCCGGAAAGCCGCGGCGATATGCTGGGAGCTTTTGACGAGCGAGAGGCCCTGGAGGTCGCCGAAGGTCATCTTGTTCTGCGCGTCGCGCGACTGGGGCATGTACGTCACGTCGAAATTGAGATTCGGGTTCTTCGCCTGGATCTCGAAAAGCTCAGAGGCGGGGCCGAAATACGTCGCCAGGTCGCCCGAGATGAACATGTCTTTCGAATCCGGAAGCGACCTATTCCAGCTGTAGGTGTCCTTCGCCGGATCGGAGAATTCGGTGAAGAAATTGATGGCGGCTTCCGACGGCACGGTCGGATTGTCACCGCGGTCGTTGAACGTGCTCATGATGCGGCCGCTCGAGGAATCGGCGGTAGTGATCGGGCTGCCCGCTTGGATGATAAGCGTGGCAAGCATGTTCTTGGCGTGCGTTACGTTGCTGTATTCGCCGAGACCTACGGCCGAGCGGGTGATGTTCAGCGCTCCGTCTTTCTTAGTGAGGGTGCGGGCAAGATCGTAGAACTCGTCCCAATACTGGGGCGGCTGCGATATGCCGGCGTTTTGGAAAATATTGCGGTTCCAGTACATGACGTACGGATCCATCACGAACGGAATGGCGTAGATGCCGTCAGGCTGCATGAACAATTCGGCCTCTTCGACATAGGTATCCTTGAAAGTGCGCTGATCGAGCGACGAGTACGGAATCGGAAACAGGCGGTTTTTCTCCTTGTAAAATTGATCCTGGCTCACCATCACGAGGTCGGGCGCGTCGCCATCAGCGATCGCGGACACGAAATCGCTGTCGAATGTCGCCGGATCCTTGCGGACATACGTGACGGGAGTCGACGGATCGTTCTGAAGGCCGGCATCCTCGAGGAGCTTCGACATGTCGTTCTCGTCGACAAAGCCCCAGATCGTGACGGGCGCCCTGTCTGCCGCGCCGCCGCCGCGGTGCATCGCGAACACGATAATGCCGAGCACGAGAAAGCCGCCGAACACGCCGGTGAGGATGAGCTGGAATTTTGTCATGTCCTTCAGCATGCGGGTGGAGTTATGGTTTCGAGAATATAAGCCCGTAATGATGCGCGCCGGCCTGGATCTCATGGTCGAACTGGAAGCCCGCCTGGGTGAAAAGCTCTTCCGCCATGACGCGGGTTACGACATGCTC
>DASZYS010000022.1:0-18190 GCA_035545295.1 Minisyncoccota bacterium
TTCTCCGAGAAGGAGCCGGCGAAGCTCCCGTGGAAGGATCTCAATATCGATGTGGTCGTCGAATCGACCGGCTTCTTCACGAAATTCGCCGATGCCCGCGCCCATGTCGCGGCGGGCGCCAAGCGCGTCGTCATTTCCGCGCCGGCTAAGGACGCTCCGAAGGATTCGACCGAAGGCACCGTTCTTCTGGGACTCAATGAAGGCGATCTGGCGACCTGCGAGGTGAGTTCGAACGCCTCCTGCACGACGAACGCGGCAAGCCCGCTCATCCAGATCCTCCACGAGGCGATCGGCATCGAAAAAGCGGTTCTTTCGACGACGCATGCGTACACCGCGTCGCAATCGATCGTCGACGGCCCGGCGAAGAAGGATTTCAAGGAAGGCCGCGCCGCCGCCCATAACATCGTGCCGACGTCGACCGGCGCCGCGATCGCGGTGACCAAGGTGGTGAAGGATCTCGAAGGCAAGTTCGACGGCATCTCGCTCCGCGTGCCGGTCATCGCCGGATCGATCGCCGACGTGACCTTCATCGCCAAGCGCGACACGAGCGTCGAGGAAGTGAACGACATCCTCCGCAAGGCCGCGGCCGATCCGCGCTGGCAGAAGACGTTTTCCGCGACCGACGAGGAGCTGGTGTCCTCGGATATCGTCGGATCAAACTATGCCGCGATCGCCGATCTCGGCCTCACCCGCGTTATCGGGGGGAATCTCGTGAAAGTCCTGAGCTGGTACGACAATGAATGGGGATACACGAACTCGCTCGTGGAGCACGTCATTATGACAGGTAATCACATTCAGAAATAATTTTGAATTTCCAATTTTGAATTTTGAAAAAAGAGCAGTAAGGCAATAACATGCAATACGATTTGGAAGAAAGAACTGATGTGTTCGGGGAATCTGTAATAGATTTTGTGAAGAAACTGTCTCATAATGATTACAATAAGCCACTTGTATCCCAGGTTATACGCTCGGCAACGAGTATTGGTGCAAATTATTTAGAAGCAAACAGAGCCAGCTCAAAAAAGGATTTCCGTAATAAGATCTCCATTTGCAACAAGGAATCAAATGAAACCAAACACTGGCTCAGAATGATTTCCAGGGCCAATCCCGAAAAGAGCGATCAGTGTCGGATATTGTGGAAAGAGGCGCATGAGTTAGTGCTTATATTCAGTAAAATCTTTAGAAGTAGCACGACGGCACATTAAATCATTGAAGAATTTAATTCAAAATTTTAAATTCAAAATTCAAAATTTATGAAAATATACTTCGGTTCAGATCATGCCGGTTTCGAGATCAAGAGGGCGCTCATTCCGTTCGTGCAGGTGCTGGGCCATCAGGCGGAAGATCTCGGCGATTTCGAACCCGACCCGCAGGACGACTACACCGACTTCGTCATTCCCGTGGCGCGCCTCGTCGCCCATGATCCCGACAATACCCGCGGTATCGTGATCGGCGGATCGGGACAAGGGGAGGCCATGGCGGCGAACAGGTTCCATGACGTCCGCGCGGTGGTATTCAACGGACAGTACGCGCCGGGTGACGGCAGGAAAATGCCCAATGAGATCGAGCTTTCCCGCATGCACAACAATTCGAACGTCCTCTCTCTGGGAGCTCGCTTCATCACCGAGGAAGTGGCGAAGGACGCGGTGAAGCTCTGGCTCGCGACGCCGTTCTCGAACGACGAACGGCATGTCCGCCGCCTCCGAAAGATGGAGGAAATGACGAGATAAAATTAATTTTCAATTTCTAATTTCCAATGAATTTTCAATGTCACAATGATTCAGACATTTGAACCTGCCTGCCGGCAGGCAGGAATTGATTCATTGACCCTTGATTAAAAATTGTAAATTAAAAATTTCCATGATTGATGTAGTTCCCGCAATCATCCCCGAAAGCTTCTCGGATATCGAGACTGCCGTCGCGCGCGTCGCAGGGCTTGTCGATCGCGTGCAGATCGATATTACCGACGGCAAATTCGCTCCGTTGCGGACTTGGCCGTACAAGAGGACGCCCGATCGCGACTTCGACGCATTGCTTCACGAGGACGAAGGGCTGCCCTACTGGGAGAAGGTAAACTACGAGCTCGACATGATGGTGATGGAGCCCGAGGAAAAGCTCGAGGATTGGATCCATGCCGGCATTTCGTCGGCGGTCATCCATCTTGAAAGCACGGAGCGCATCGAAGAGGCGATCGAGAAGGCCCGTTCCTTCGATATCGAGGTCGGATTGGCGGTCAATCCTTCGACGCCGAATGAGGCGCTCGATCAATGGATGGAGAAAATAGATTTCGTCCAGTTCATGGGGAGCGATAAGATCGGCTTCCATGGCGTGGAGCTCGACGAGAAGGTTCTCGGCAAGATTTCCTCATTGCGGAAGAAGTATCCGGAAAGTATAATTGGAATCGATATCGGCGTGAACGAGGCGACGGCGCCGCTTCTCGTCGACGCGGGCGCGAACCGGCTCGTTTCCGGCTCCGCACTCTTCGATTCGACCGATATCAAATCGGCAATCGATTATTTCAAGAACCTTTGATATACGCCAATGCTTACCCCGCACGAAAGCCCAAGGCGGCTTCGTACGGGGCAGGCCGACAACAAGCATGTTAACAGATGATCAAATAAAATCCTTGCGCATAAGAGCGAATGAGATTCGCACCTCGATCATCGAAATGCTCATTGCCGCCGGTTCGGGCCACAGCGCGGGGCCGCTTGGAATGGCAGATATCTTTACCGCCCTCTATTTTGGTATCTTAAAGCACGATTCGAAGAATCCTTCGTGGGAGGACCGCGACCGGCTCGTACTCTCGAACGGCCATATCGCGCCGGTGCTCTATGCGACAATGGCATATGCCGGGTATTTTCCCGTAGATGAATTGAAGACGCTTCGCAAGTTCGGCTCGCGCCTTCAGGGCCATCCGCACCGCGAATGGCTGCCGATGCTCGAGACGAGTTCGGGGCCGCTCGGCTCCGGCCTCTCGCAGGCTGTCGGGATGGCGATCGCAAACAGAATGGAGCGCGGCAATGACGGCGACCGTTATATTTATTGCCTCATGTCGGACGGCGAGTGCGAAGAAGGCCAGATCTGGGAGGCGGCGATGCTTGCAGGAAAAGAAAAGCTCCGCAATCTTATTGCTATCATCGACCGCAACAATATCCAGATCGACGGATTCACTGAGGATATCATGCCGCTCGAGGCTTTCGCGGCGAAGTGGCGCGCGTGGAATTGGAACGTGTTGGAAATCGACGGGCATAATTTCCGCGAGATCGCGAATGCCGTGAGCCAAGCGAAGGCGACATATGAGAAGCCGACGATGATCATCGCCCACACCATTCCGGGCAAGGGCGTGTCCTACATGGAGCGCGATTACAAATGGCACGGCACGCCGCCTGGGATTTCAGATATGCCTGGAGAGCCGCCCAAGGCCGATCAGGCGAAGATCGCGCTTGAGGAGCTTCGAACGCTCGGAGGAAGAATTCAAAAGGGTGAATAATATGCTTAATGATCCTGAAAAATTAAATCCGAACGTCTTTAATGATGACGTAGAACAAACTCCAATACGCAAAGGTGAGAAGCGCGTATGGGAACCCGCAATTCTGATTGGGGGCAAGCGCTTCGCAAGGCCGGAGGGCGTCGGCCCGAGGCGGGGTCGCGGAATTTTTCAGCAGAAAAATATCCGTGACTTGGGAAAGGTTAACCTTCGACAAACCATATGTTAAACGAAGTGGCAAAACTGAATAGTAATATTTTCAATGATGATGTAGAGAAAGTGCCTATTCGCAAAGGGTTCGGCGAAGGTTTCGTTATTGCAGGCGAGCAGGATGCGAATGTCGTAGGCCTCTGCGCGGATCTTACCGAGTCGACGCAAATGCATCTTTTCAAGGAGAAGTTTCCGGAGCGGTTCGTGGAGCTTGGCGTTGCTGAGCAGAATCTCGCGTCAGTCGCGTCGGGAATGGCGGCGATGGGGAAGATCCCGTTCATCACGTCGTACGCTATGTTCAGCCCCGGCCGCAACTGGGAGCAGATCAGAACGACAATCGCCTACAACGACCGGCCGGTGAAGATCGTCGGCTCGCATGCGGGCGTTTCCGTCGGTCCCGACGGCGGCACCCACCAGGCGATCGAAGATATCGCCATTACCCGCGTCGTGCCGCGCATGTGCGTTTTGTCGCCCTGTGACGCCGTTGAGGCGAAGAAGGCGACGCTCGCTGCCGCGAAGACGAACACTCCGGTCTATATCCGCTTGGCTCGCGAAAAGACTCCGGTCATTACAACCGAGGAAACTCCGTTTGAGATCGGGAAAGCGAGGATTTTTTGGAATACCGAGAACCCGCAAGCGGGCATCATCGCCACCGGCGCGCTCGTCCACAAGGCGCTCAAGGTCGCGAAGATGCTCGAAGGCACGGGCGCCCGCGTGAAGGTTCTCAACCTCGCGACTATTAAGCCCTTGGACCGCGAAGCGGTCGTCGCGCTTGCGAAAGAAACGGGAGCGATCGTCACCGTCGAAGAACACCAGGTCGCGGGCGGAATGGGAAGCGCCGTGGCTGAGTGTCTATCTGAAGAATTTCCGGTACCGGTAGAATTCGTCGGCGTGCGCGATCAGTTCGGCCAGTCGGGCACTCCCGACGAGCTCATCGAGCACTACGGAATGGGCGAGAAGGCGATCGCCGAAGCGGTGCGCAAGGTAGTTCAGAGGAAGAAATAAATTGAATCGTTTGAATATGAAAAGTGTCCGGCATTTTAAAAATGCCGGACACTTTATTTTGAGCCTAATGGCCGTAGAACAGCGTAAGGCCGAGGACGCATGCTATCGAGTAGGTTCCAATGTAGGCGTAGGAAAGAACGGGAGAAATGGGGACGATATCCCGTTCGAGCTTCCGAGCTTTCCATTGTCTGTACCAAATAAGCGCGAAACAGAGGACGAGCAACACGAAGGAAGGTATTGCGAATGCGAGATGCAAGCGAAGGAGAGGGATATTCCATGCTCCGCCGCGCATGCTGATGTATGGCCTCGTCAATTCGAGCGCCGCGATGATGGCGAGCAGGGCGAGAAAGATGTAACGCTTCGACGCCCTGCGGTAATGCGACAGCGCAAGCGGAACAAGCGCGAGCAGAAAAAAAGATATGGCGAGAACTTTCAAGAGTATCACGATTTCTCCTTTTGATTTCCGGGATAATTGTATCAGCAAAGCCTCGGCAGTGTCGAACGATATGACACCCATATACAAACTATAAAATATATTGTAATGTGATGCCGGTATCGGTTTTTCCGAAAGGAGAATTTATGAGTTCGTTTCTATCGCGTCGCGAGCGCGAGCGCGAAGTTCTTTTGAAGTACTACGAAGTTACGCATGAGAAATGGAGCGTGTTCCAGGATCGAAGGTTCCTTGCTATTGGATTTATTGCGACGCTTGAAGTTGGCTGCGTAACAGCATTCAGCTTTCTGGTGCACACGAGTCCTACGACGGTATTTACCAAATTATTCTCGATAATCGGATTAGTCGCACTTCCTGTCCTCGGTCTGGTTCTCTTGGGAGGCTTGAGGCTCATCGAGGGGCGGCTCAAGGATTATTACATCGAAGCTATCAATTTCGGCGCTTTATTAGAAGAGCGGTTAGAAATGCCGGGGTTGTTCGTCCGTCTGACGCATGTTCCGAAAACGACATTTCTTGAACTTGATCACACTGAATACTTCCGATTATTTCTGATTGGCGTTGGCCTATTTTGGTATACAATGCTGCCGTTAGTACTTGCTCAAATAATAAAAATGTGGTAGTAATAGTAAAGGAGACGATACAATCGTGCAGAAAGTAGTTTCAAAGAAAAATCTGGCCTTGGCCGCTATCAGCGCATGGTTTCTTCTGGTCATTTTGATCCTTGTCAGCAAGTATTACATTCCACCGCTTCACACTTTTTTTAAAAGTTTGGTGGGAGGATAAAATCAAGCGGCGTTCGAGAATATTCTCGAACGCCGCTTTCATTTTCGCTACTTTTTACTTGGTTCCGTTTACATTATCTTCGCCGGGACGTAGTTCGCGGGAGCGTTCGCGAGGTATTCCTCGAGCTTTTCGCGGGTGAGGAGGCCTTTCTGCGCGCCGATCTCCTGGACGACCGACATCGAGTTGACGGGACCCCACTTGATAGCTTCCTCAATCGTCTTGCCGAGGGCGAGCGCGGCGGTAAAGGTCGAAGCGAACGCGTCGCCCGCGCCGGTGCGCTCGTAAGGCGGCTTGGGATCGGGATAAGGAGGCATGAAGTACCCGTCGACGCCGTCATAGGCGTATGCTCCCTTAGGACCGTCGGTGATGACGACGATTTCAGGACCGAGCGAATGCATTTTCTTAAGCAAAACTTTCACGTCCGTCGTCTCGAACTCGCCGAGGATGCGCTGGGACTCCTCGACATTGCAGAAGAAAATCTTCGATAATTTGTAAAGGTCCTTCAATGCTTCGGTGCCGAGCTTCATCTGGAACGTTCCGGGCTGGAAGGCGAGCTTCGTTTCCGGATGCGATTTGAGATATTCGGCGATCTCGTGGTGATAGGGAAGCGAATTTTCGGCAAGCGAGCTCAGATATATCCAGCGGGGCGCGGGCTCGATCGGAGGAAGCTTGTAGGGGTAGTTCTGCTGCTTGATGAGAATGGTGCGCTCCTCCTCGTACCAGAGGACGTAGTGGTAGTTCGTCGGCAGGCTCTTGTGCACGGTGACGAATTCGAGGGAGACGCCGTTTTTTTGGAGGGTGGCGCTGCATTCGCCGCCGTTGTGGTCGTCGCCGACGTCGGTGACGAGGCCGGTCTTGAGCCCCAAACGGGTTGCGGAAACGGCGGCGTTCGGGCTGTTGCCGACCGATCTCGCTTCCTCGACGAATTCATAGGGGATCTTGTCCCCGAAATCGAGGCAGAGCTTGCATCGCTCGCGATTGACGTCGCAATTCACCGTCGCGTCCTTGATGCGGATAAACGCGTCCGTCGTGATATCGCCGATTGATACGAAATCCAAAGGTGCTTTTTCCATATATTCCGTATTGTACCACGCACGGTTTGAAAAGTAATCGCGGCGTTGCGTTTTTTCGCGCTCATCTGTGGTAAAATTTCGATATGATCCCGTTAGAGAAGATTCGTGTGGTTTATAATACTAAGAGCGAATTTAGAATCTGACGGTGATTGTGGAATTTATATTACTTTACTAACGGAAATGTAAGGCATTTCCTTTCTCTAACGGGATGACAAAAACACTGCGCGAAAGCATAGCCGAAGCGGGCGAGAAGCGCGTCGCCATCGGCCATTTCAACATTTCCAATATCGAAGCCTTGTGGGCGGTCTTCCGCGCCGCACAGGAACTCTCCGTGCCGGTCATCATCGGCGTCTCCGAAGGCGAGCGCGACTTCGTGGGCGTACGGCAGGCCGTGGCGCTCGTAAGGAGCCTCCGCGAAGAATTCGACTATCCCGTCTTTATCAACGCCGACCACACCTACTCGTTCGACCGCGTCAAGGAAGCGATCGACGCGGGCTTCGACTCGGTGATCTATGACGGCGCGAAGCTTTCCGTCGAGGAAAACCAGAAAATCACGAAGCAGTGCGTCGAGTATGCCCGCGCGAGCGGCCGCGACGTCCTTGTCGAAGCCGAACTCGGCTATATCGGCCAGTCGTCGAAGGTATGGTCTGAGATTCCGCAAGGAGTTTCGATCGATCCCGCGACGTTTACGAAGCCGGAAGTCGCCGCGGCGTTCGTTCAGGCGACCGGCATCGACCTCTTCGCGCCCTCCGTCGGCAATATCCACGGCATGATGGGGGTCGGCAAGGATCCGCATCTCGACATCCCGCTTATTGCCGAAATACGCGCGGCGGCGGGCGTGCCGATGGTGCTTCACGGCGGTTCGGGCACGCCCGACGAGGATTTCCAGAAGGCGATCGACGCGGGCATGTCGATCATCCACATCTCCACCGAGCTCCGCGTCGCCTACAGGAAGGGGATGGAGAGAACGCTTCGGGAGAATCCGGACGAAGTCGCGCCGTACAGGATCATGAAAAAGAGCGTCGAGAATATGAAAGCGGTGGCGCTGGAGAGGCTGAAACTGTTTAATAAAATTTCGTAACAAATTAGATTAGAGCTTATGGAGAATACTGCCGAAATCACGAAACCCGAACCGACGGTTGCGTCGGTTAGCGCCGCTGTCGCGAATTATGCCGTTATCAAGGATGACATATCGAAATTCTTCAAGGGCGATATCGACGACAGCGCCGAGACGCTCGACAAGTATTCCCGCGACGCGAGCCTGCTCGAGGTGCGCCCGAAACTCGTCGTCTTTCCCAAGGACAGCGCCGACATCCAGGCGCTCGTGAAATATGTGAACGAAAAGAAATCCGAATACCCGGATCTTTCGATCACGGCGCGCGCGGCAGGCTCCGACATGTCGGGCGGACCGCTCAACGAATCGATAATTCTCGAGATGTGCCGCTACATGCACGGCTTCTCGTTCGAAGGAAACGTCGCGACGGTTTTGCCGGGTACTTTCTACCGCGATTTCGAGCCGGAAACCTTGAAGCGCGGCCTCATCCTGCCGTCGTACACCGCCTCGAAGAGCCTCAATACCGTGGGCGGCATGGTTGCGAACAATTCCGCCGGCGAAAAAACCCTTTCCTACGGCAAGACCGACGCGTATGTCCGAGAGATCAAAGCCGTGTTTTCCGACGGCAACGAGTACGTTATCAAGCCGCTCAGCCAGAACGAGCTCGAAGTGAAAATCCGCCAAGGCGGATTCGAAGGAGAGATTTACCGCAAAATTTCCCTCATGCTCCGCCAGCACCACGACGAAATCATGAAGGCGAAGCCGAACGTCTCGAAGAATTCTTCCGGCTACGCGCTCTGGAACATCGAGCAGGGCGACCTCTTCGATCTCACGCGGCTCATTACCGGCTCCCAAGGCACGCTCTGCATCATCACCGAAGCGAAGCTCGAGCTCGTGCCGGTAAAGCCGAAGTCGAAGCTCATGGTCATCTTCCTTCGCGACATACGGCACGTGAGCGATCTGGTGAACGAGATACTGCCGTTCAAGCCCGAGAGCCTCGAGTCGTTCGACGACAAGACGATGCAGCTCGCGATCAAGTTCATGCCGTCAATGGCGAAGAAAATGAAAGCGGGGCTCTTGAAGCTCATGTGGAGCTTCTGGCCGGAAGCCTTGATGGTGCTCACCGGCGGCCTGCCGAAGCTCATCATCCTCGTGGAATTCGGCGGAAACAATGACGCGGAAATTGACGCGCAACTCGATGCCTGCGCCAAGAAAATCAAGCACTTCGGTTTCAAGACGCGCGTCATGCACAACCCGACCGAAGCCGAGAAATACTGGACGATCCGCCGCGAGAGCTTCAACCTCCTCCGCCAGCATGTTCACGGCCGCCGCACCGCGCCCTTCATCGACGACATTATCGTCCGGCCGGAATTCATGCCCGAGTTCGTGCCGCAGGTTACCAAGATCCTCGATGATTACAAGCTTGTCTACACCATCGCGGGGCACGCGGGCAACGGCAACTTCCACATCATTCCGCTCATGGACATGCATCACCCTGAAAACAGGGACGTGATCATGGAGGTCTCGGAGAAGATCTACGATCTCGTGGTGAAGTACCACGGCTCGATCACCGCCGAGCACAACGACGGCATCGTCCGCACGCCGTATCTTCTCAAGGTGTTCGGTCCCGAGATGGTGAAGCTCTTCAAGGAAACGCAGGATATTTTCGATCCGCAGGACATTTTCAATCCCGGCAAGAAATCGAACTGCACGCTTCAATACTTCCACGATCACATCGCCACGGAGAAATAAAAAAAGCGCGGTGGGGACAAACGGCGCTTTTTCCTTCGGACGGTCTGTTACACTTAGGTTAACGAAGTTAGTAATTTAGGAAATGCATACGTCACTTAGAGCCGCGTTTAGCCGCGCCTGCCGAAGCATGCCGTTTCGGAACACCGCCGCGGCACTTATCGTCCTTTTCGCCCTCGCGGGTATTGCCGGAGCTGAGCCGGTCCAGGCATCCATTGCCGCCGACAGTCCCGGCGTAGCGCATTTCTTTTTCCGCCAGCTTCCGTCGTTCGACTCTTATACAAACGACACCGGCAATGCCACGCTCTGGAGCTGGATGAACGAGCACTTCTGGCGCGCCATGGAATACACGACATATTTCGATAGCAGGACGTCGCTCTATTCCCACGCGCTTCTTTACGACGATTCCTACGCCATCTACAAGGGCTCGTCGTGGCAGACCGATCATCCCGAATGGATTCTCACGACCGGCGCGAACGGAACGGGCGACAAGGTCTTCATCGACTGGGGCTGCAGCGGCGGAACGTGCCCGCAGTATGCCGCCGACGTAAGCAATCCGGATTTCCGCCAGGCGTGGATCGATCAGGCAAAGGAATTTCTCGCGCGCGGGCGCTACAAAGGCCTTTGGATCGACGATGTCAACATGGCATTTCGCTTCACCAACGGCTCCTCGGGCGTAACGCCCTGGGATCCGAATACCGGCGCGCCGATGACGGAGGCGAATTGGCAGAAATACATGGCGGAATTCATGGAGGAGATCAGGGCCCAGCTTCCCGACATAGAAATTTTGCATAATGCAATCTGGTACGCGGGCGGGGGAGATATCGCGTCGCGCGCGTCGAACCCATACGTAAAGCGCGAGGAAGCCGCCGCCGATCTTGTCGACATCGAGCGCGGCGTGAACGACTCGGGACTTACCGGCGGCACCGGCTACTGGTCGTATAGGGAAGTCTTAAATTACATTGACCGCATCCACGCCCTCGGCAAGGGAGTCGTCCTCGACGCGTATGCGGGGACGGAGACTGATTGGCAGTATTCGCTCGCAAGCTACTACCTCATAAGCACCGGCCGCGACGCGCTCGGCGCGCAGGACATGACGCCCGACAATTGGTGGGACGGCTTCGATACCGATCTGGGAACGCCCAGCGGCGCGCGCTACGACGATCCGAGCGGCCTTATCCGCCGCGATTACTCCGGCGGCATCGCGCTCGTCAATCCTCCCGACGGCGTAACGAGGACGATCACCCTGCCCAAAGCGTACGACACGATCGACTCCGGCAGTGCGACGACGTCCGTGACGCTCGCCTCGGCTCGCGGCATCGTTCTTCTCACTCCGCCCTCTCCGCCTTCCCCTCCGCCGCAATCTTCGGGATCATCGGGGTCTTCAGGATCATCGTCGAGCCATCATAGCTCGACGAGCGTGGTGGAGCCCGTGCCGCCTTCTTCGCCGCAAGACGGCGCTCCCGCATTTGAGATCGGAGCGCGCATCCGCACGACGTCGAATCTCAATGTGCGCACCAGCGCGTCGGTCGGCGCGCCTACCCTCGGCGTGGCGCCCTTGGGCGTCGGCGGCACCGTGGAGGCGAGTCCTATCATTGCCGACAGCTATAGGTGGTGGGAGATCGATTATGACAACGGTCTTTCCGGTTGGAGCGTCGGCGATTATCTTACGGCCGCTTCAACTCCTTCCGGCACATCCGGCTCGCCTGCTTCTTCCCAAGGCGGAACTTCAGGCCTTTCCGCCGGAGCGCGCATCGCGACGGCAAGCACGCTCAATGTGAGATCGTCGGCGACTCTTCGAGGGGCGCTTCTCGGCGCGGTGCCGCAGGGAAGCGGGGGAACGGTCGTGTCGGGTCCGAGTATCGCCGACAGCTACGCATGGTGGGAGGTCAATTACGACAACGGACTCGACGGCTGGAGCGCCGCGGATTACCTGCTTCCGTCGGGTGCGGTGGCGCAAAGCCCGCTCGCGAAGGGTGCGAAAGTGACGGTTCTCGATGTGCTCAATGTGCGCTCCGCGGCGTCGACAGGGGCATCGATCGCGGGCGCCGAAAATACCGGAAGCACCGGCACGGTCGTTTCCGATCCCGCGGCCGCGAACGGCTACACCTGGTGGGAGATCAATTATGACGACGGCCTTTCCGGCTGGAGCGTAGGAAATTATCTTCAGGCGGCGCAATAAATAAAAAATACGGCGGCGGTTGACCATTTTCCCCGCTCTGATATCCTTCTTCCTCGTGTAATCACGCAGGACTATTCTTATGGATCCCGTTAGAGATCCGGAATGTAGCGTGTCAGATATCGTTTCAAATTTAAGACAATTATGAAAATAAAAATGATTAGCCGCATAACTACGGAAATGCTCGGCATTTCCTATCTCTAACGGGATGGAACAGGAACACATCGACAGGAATTTTCTGCTCAAGGTCGTCCAACCGGCGCTTGCCGGTCTCATGGACGGATCGGTCTCGACGCTCGCGCCCATCTTCGCGGCGGCTTTCGCGACGCATGATTCGCACGTGGCGTTCATCATCGGCGTCTCGGCCGCCACGGGCGCGGGCATCAGCATGGCGTTCGCCGAAGCGCTCTCCGACACCGGCGAGCATACGGGGCGCGGCCACCCGGTGACGCGCGGCGCGATCGTCGGCGCCACCACGTTCGTCGGCGGCATTCTCCACACTCTCCCGTTTCTCCTCGGCAACCTTTCGACCGCGCTATATGTCGCATACATGGTGGTCGGCGCGGAGCTTCTGGCGATCGCCTTCATCCGCTACAAATATTTCAGGATGAATTTCTTCTTCTCGATGGTGCAGGTTGTCTTCGGAGGCCTTCTCGTGCTGGCGGCCGGACTTCTCATCGGAAGCGCATAAAAGAGATAAAAAATGCCGAGGCTTTGACGCCTCGGCTTTTCTCGTGTCTCTACCGCCTTGCTGCTTTCACATTCGAATCAATGAGAAACGGCAACGGCATGCGAATCGTATGCTCGGAAAAAACTCTCTCCAAGTTTTCAAACGAAAACTTTTCGGTCATAACCCTCGAATGGTCGACGGTTACCGTAAGCCGCGGGTCGAAACCCCACTCGATCCTGAATTCCAGTAGCGAGTACTCCCTGTCGTGCTCCCTGACAAGAATGGTCGAATGCAAAGGATTGTTCTCGAGCGTTTTTCGTATATCCGGAATGCCGTATGAGGAAATTTGATAATTTTCCCCGTACATTTTTCCGTATTGCTGTTCGACGTAATCGACCAGCATTTTGCGCCATCTGATTTCCCGCAGATCGGATTCCCGGCTCTCCGCGATAAGTTTTCTCCTGCTTCTGTATTGAAAGAAGTTTGCGATGATAGCGGCCAATGCCGCCACACCTAAGATTATCTCTAAATTCGGCATCTTGCCCTCCGGGGAAATAATACCACTAATCTGCGATTTTTCAATACTGATAAGCCCGTTAATTGCCGTGGTAGTATTCATTATATGAAGAAACTCCTTGCCGTTTCCTGCCTGTCGCTCTTCATTCTCTGCGCTCCCGCGGCGAGTGCGTACACTGCCCATGGCGGCTTCGAGAAGATAACGGATCATGCGTTCATCTACGTGAACCAGGCGCCGGTTTCGCCCCTTACCGGCGAGGAAGTGCATGTGAATATGGTTTTCAAAGATAGAAAATTCGAGTCGCTTCAGAACCTTCCCGTGCATCTCACGCTCGTTCGTTCAGAATATGGCGACGCTTCGAAGGACGAAACGCTCGAATCGAAGGACTTCGTAACCGACGAGAACGGCTCGCTCGATTATCACTACGCGTTTCCGGACGAAGGGTATTATGACGTCGTGCTCTCCTTTGCGGTTGCCGGCGCCTCAACCTCGACGGAAGATGCGACGGACTTCATCATTCAGGCGCGCTCTGCCGCGACGAGTACCGTCGTGAGCGGCAGCGCCCTTCCGCTCGCGGCGTATGTCATCGGCGTGGCGCTCATCGCCCTCTCGATCTTCTCGATGGCGGCGGCGCGGTACCGGAAGAGGGGAGCCGCCCCGGCAGAACCCTCAGTTGACAAATAGTTTATTTTTTATATAATGTAAACGTAAGTAAATTCTCTTGAGTTTTGCTTCGGTTGCCGCGCATGCGGCGCTAAGCCCGAAGACTTCGAGCCATCTAAACTTTCGAGATCCCGCCGCCTTGCATCCAATTATAAAGGCGGGAAGCTGGTGTCAGCTTATTGAGAGATTCGGCTCGTTCTCCATTTTTCTGAAGTGTACACGCATCGATTCGGGTCGAAGGATTCCGGGCGCAGGTCTGGCGGCAGGTTCGCCGGACATGGCCGCCGCGGCCCTTCGCCGAGGTTTAATTCCAATACTCATAGCAGAGGCCGGAGAGTCGGACAGCATATCGACGTCTCCCGCTTCATTAACAAGGCCGCGCCCCAGTCGGAGCGCGCCGCTTTCGCGCCCCGGCATCTCTTCACCGACTTTGCCATCGCGCCCGAGCTTAAGCGCAATATTGCCGCCAAGGGATATGCTCAGCCGTCGCCCATTCAGGACAGGGCGATTCCGTCCGTGCTCGAAGGAAAGGACGTTGTCGGCATTGCCAATACCGGCACCGGCAAGACGGCGGCCTTTCTCATTCCGCTTATCGAAAAAACGCTCAAGCATCGCGGCGAGAAGACTCTCATCGTCGTGCCGACCCGCGAACTCGCCATCCAGATCGAGCAGGAGTTCAGGGGCTTCGCTTTCGACCTGCCGCTCTCCGCGGTAGTCGTAGTCGGCGGCGCGCCGATCGGCCGCCAGATCTCCGAGCTCCGCCGCGGAGCAAGCTTCGTTATCGGCACGCCCGGCCGCATCAAGGACCTCATGGAGCGCCGATCGATCGACCTTTCGAAATTCGGCAATCTCGTTCTCGACGAGGCGGACAGGATGCTCGACATGGGATTCATCAACGATGTGCGCTACATGTTTTCCAAGATGCCCGAAAAGAAGCAGACTCTCTTCTTCACCGCGACGCTTTCGAAGGAGATCGAAGGGCTCATTTCGCAGTTTCTTCGCGAGCCGGTGAGAGTGCAGATCGAGAACACAACCACCCCTGAAAGCATCGACCAGGACGTCATACGGGTCGGAGGCGCGGACAAGCTCTCGGTCCTCCACGACCTGCTCATCAAGCCCGGTTTCGACAAGGTTCTCATCTTCGGCCGCACCAAGCACGGCGTCGAGAAGCTCTCGCGCCTCTTGCAGCAGCGCGGCTTCAAGGCCGAGTCGATCCATGGCGACAAGACGCATGGCAAGCGCCAGAAGGCGCTCGCGCTCTTCAAGGAGAATCACGTGCAGGTGCTCATCGCGACTGACGTCGCGGCGCGCGGCCTCGATATCTCCGGCGTGAGCCATGTCATCAACTACGACCTTCCGGCGACCTACGAGGATTACGTGCACCGCATCGGCAGGACCGGCCGCGGCGGCAAGCGCGGCCAGGCGCTCACCTTTATCGAGTAACCAACATGGAAAAGAAGCCTATCAAGACATTTCAGAAGAACGGCAAGTGGGTGGAGCATCCCGGCGCCACCAGGATTTTGGAGTGCGCATGCGGCACCAAATACATCAAGACGCGGCCGAACCAGGAATCGTGCATCAAGTGCATGATCAAGGCGGCGGAGAAATAAAAGTTGCCATAAAAATCAGCCGGAGCGCGTAAGCGCTCCGGCTGTCGGTTTTACATCGTTGCCATCATTTTGCAATGGTCCAAGCTCGTTTGCAAAATGTTCAGAGCTTGCATGTAAATGTTGAGTTTTTCGATCTGCGTAACTCCAAAGCGGAGAAGCTCGTCAAGCGTACCTTCCGGCACGTTGCCGTGGCTGTCCGTCAATTGGAAACTTATCGAGGTGGAGCATTGGAGAAGCGGAATAAGTCCAGGATCTCCCTCATTCATGCGCCGGTGAATTTCCGGGAATTCGGATAGCGGGTATGACAGTGCGATTCTGTCTTTGAAGTTTTGCGTGCAGAGCATTTTCAGCCCTTTTTCCTGGCTCATCGATGTCCACTCCTTAAAAAGAAGATAAATCTGCCGCCATAGTACATATTCCAAGCACCTCAGTCAATGGATTTGTCCGAAGTCTGCTGGCCGTCGCGGACGGCCAGAACCCTTGATTTTTTGAAAAGGCTGGTTATAATGAGCCTCAAGAATCCCGTTGTAGAAAATGGCATTTTAAATGATGGAATGCGGGAAAAACGGGATATAGCGATTAAATATAATTTTTAGGCAAGTAAATAAGGCCTGCTCCAAGGGAGCGATGCCATTTTTCACAACAGGATGAATACTATACACGCAGAAACGCGAGATGCGTCCGCGAGCCTCAAAAAGCTCCGCAGCACAGGCAAAATACCGGCCGTTTTCTACGGCAAGAAAGAGGCATCCACTCCCATTTCCATTCCCGCGGCCGAGTTCGCCAAGATCTGGAAAGAGGCCGGAGAGTCTTCCGTCATCACTATTGAGCGCTCGGAAGGAACGGTTGAGGCGCTTATCAAGGACGTCGATATCGACCCCGTCACGGGACTTCCTCGCCACGCCGACTTTTACGTATTCGAAAAGGGACATGCCCTCGAAATCAAGGTTCCGCTCACGTTCGAAGGCGAGGCGCCTGCCGAGAAGGAAGGCGGCATCGTCGTGAAGGTTCTCCACGAACTCGACATCAAGGCGCAGCCTCAGAATCTTCCTCATGAGATCATTGTCGATCTCTCCGTTCTCGCGAAGATCGACGATCAGATCACTGCCGCGGACTTGAAGCTTCCTGCGGGCGTCGAGCTCGTCCAGGACCCTGAAGACGTCGTCGCGCTTGCGACACTGCCGAAGGAGGAAGTGGAGGAAGCGCCTGTCGATCTCGAGTCTATCGAGGTTGAGGCCAAGGGCAAGGAGGCGAAGGAAGGCGAGGAGCCTGCAGTCGCCGAGGAGTAGTCCGGATCCGGAATGAGTTTCGGGCAGGCGCGTTCGCAGGAGCTCTATCTCATGCATTTTGTACGAAACTATAAAAGCTATATAGCATTGGGCCTTCTTTCCGCATTGCTTGCGGGAAGCTTATTGACCCAACCCGTGTCCGCGCAAGTCGACCCCCAGCGCGAAGCGGAACTCCAGGCCCAGCTCGACGAAGTCGAGAAGGAGATCGCGCAGCAGTCGCAGATTCTCGCCGGCCAGCAGCAGCAGTCCGCGTCATATTCGCGCGACATCTCCATTTTGGATACTCAGATCAAGCAGGCCCAGCTCCAGATCCAGGCGAAAACCATTGAGATCGCGAAGCTCGGCAAGGATATCGATCTCAAGACCCTTACCATAAACGAACTGAGCGACAAGATAGATTCCGGAAAGGAATCGCTTTCGCAGCTTCTTCGCAAGACCGATCAGCTCGACTCGTCGTCGATGGTCGAGGTGATGCTTTCCGATACCAATCTCTCGTCCTTCTTCGAAGACCTCGATTCGTTCGACCAGATCGAGAAATCGATGAAGGTGTCGTTCGACGCGATCGAAGCGGCCAAGAGCGACAATGAGGAGCAGAAGAATACGCTCCACACCCAGCAGGACGCCGCCACGGCCGCCCGCGCCGAGATCAGCGCCCAGCAGGCGATCATCAACCAGAAAGAAAAGGAAAAGCAGCAGCTTCTTGCCGATTCCAAGAACAAGGAGAAGACATACGAGCAGACGATCAAAGCGAAGCAGACTCAGGCCGCGCAGATCCGCGCCGCGCTCTTCGCCCTCCGCGATACGCAGGCGATTCCGTTCGGCGATGCCTTGAACTACGCGAACGAGGCGTCGAAGGCGACCGGCGTGCGCCCGGCATTCATCCTCGCGATTCTCCAGCAGGAATCGAACCTCGGAGCGAACGTGGGCCAGTGCTATCTCAAGAATGACACGACCGGCGCGGGCATCGGCAAGAATACCGGCACGCCGTTCTCGAACGTCATGAGCCCGACCCGCGACGTGCCGCCGTTCCTCGCTTTGGCCGCCCAGCTCGGCTTCGATCCTCACAACCAGGTCGTTTCCTGTCCGCAGGGCGTCGGCTGGGGAGGCGCCATGGGCCCGTCGCAATTCATCGCATCGACGTGGACCGGACTCGCCGGACGCATCGCCGCGGCGACCGGCAGCGCCGTGCCGAATCCGTGGAACGCCCGCGACGCATTCTTCGCTACGGCGATCTTCCTCTCCGATCTTGGCGCCCGCAACGGCACCCAGGGCGAGATCGAGGCTGCCGGCCGCTACTATGCCGGAGGCAACTGGGCGACGCTTGGCATGAGCTATGCGCAGAGCGTACAGCAGAGGGCGCAGACTATCCAGACGACAATGATCGACCCTTTGCAAGGTTTGTAATTTGAGCGTGCTTCTTTGTCGCCGCCTCGCGTTTGCTTGAAGCAGT
>DASZYS010000023.1:0-3754 GCA_035545295.1 Minisyncoccota bacterium
CTGGAAATTGCCGTTTGAGATGACGCTCGCGACGACCGTGCCCGGAGAAACCACTTCGCCGACCTTGGCGTCCTGCGTCGTGATCAAGCCGTCGAGCGGCGAGCGGAGCGTCGTCTTGGCGATCTCGGCCTGTATGCCGTCGACCTGCGCTTCCGCGCTTGCGACGGCGGCCTGTTGGAGAGAAATCTGGTACGGGCTCGCGCCGGCTTTCGAGGAGTTGTACTGCTCCTCTGCCGAGGTGAGATTCGAGATCGCCGTATCGACGCTCGCGCGCGCCGCCGCGACGCCGGTCTGATATGTGCCGTAGACGGTTGCGGCGGACGTGTCGCTCGGGACGTAGGAATTTACCACGGCGGCGAGATCGGCAAGGAACTCGCGATACGACTCGAGCGCTGCCTTTCCCTTCGCGTCGGCGTTCATGATGGCTGTCTCGTCCGCGAGGCTCGCATTTGCAGACTGCCATGCGGCGAGCTCGGCGTCGATCTGGCGTTTTTCTGAGTTGATGTTCAATTCTTCGCTCGCCGTTCCCTTGATGGAGTAGCGGGTCGAGCCTGAGCTTATCGTGATGCCGAAATCGGGAGTGTCGCTCTGCGGATTGGAAAACAGCTGGTCGACGTAGGTGCCCATGGCGCTGTCGGCCTTCACGTAGCTGTCGACGATCTTGTCCTTGAGGTTGGAGAGGGAATTCGAAATGGAAACGCCGACGTCGGAGCCCATCGCGCCACTGCCCGCGCCTTGAAGGCTCTGGAGTTTCAAGCGGGCCGTCTGGAGGGCCGATTGCGCCTGGCGCAACTCTGCGTTGAGATCGCTCGCATCGAGGGAGGCGATCACGTCGCCAGCCTTGACCGTCGCGCCGACATTCGCGCCCACATACGAGACTTTCCCGCTTCGCTCGAACGAGAGCGATACGTTTTGCGCGGCGGTGACTTTTCCTTCCGTAGAAATCGTTTCGGTGAGATTCTTCTCCTCGGCCGTGGCTACCTGGAAATCACCCGCCTTCGGCGAGAGCATCTTAGCGCTCGCATATACCGATCCGCCGATGAGAATCACGCCGAGGACGGCGAGAACGATCTTGCTATGACGCTTCAGTATGTCCTTCATTGTTTCTATCTATGATTTTTTCGAGTAATGCCGCCAATTCGCTTTTCTCCTCCGCATTCAGGACCGAAAGGGCCGCTTGGAGCCGCTCTTTCATCTGCTTCAGTCCGGCGTTGAGCATCTTCTTGCCGCTCGGAGTGAGGTGGAGCCTGACGATCCGCTTGTCCGCCTTGTCCTTGCGCCGCTCGAGCTTGCCGTCGCGCACGAGCCTGTTCACGATGTCGGTGGCCGAAGGGGAAAGGATGTGCAGGTATTCGGCGATGTCCTTCATCGAAGGGTTCTTCATTTCCGCGACAAGCCCGAGCGTTTTCACTTGCAGGAGCGATTGCATGTCTTTCGGGCGCTGGGGTCCGGCGTGCGATCGCAGCAGCCGGGACATGGTGAATATCATTCCTGCGAGCCTGTCATCGGATCCGTTGTTTCTCCGTGGGGTCTGCATAAATACTTAGGGTTCCTAAACACTTGCGTGCCTCCATAATAGTACAGGCTCGGCAATTGTCAATGAAGGTATTTAGAGCTGAAGGGCGAAAGCGGCAAGAGGAACTATATGAGGAACGATATGGGGAGCGAGAAAGAAATAGGCGAGAATCGCCGTTATGATCCCGAGAAAAAGGCCGCCCAGGATGTCCGTCAGATAGTGGACGCCGGCGACGACGCGGCAGACGGTCATGACGGCAGTCGCCGCGACGAACCACGCTCCGAGCGCCGGGTCGAAAAGATACATGGCGGATGAGAACGCATAGAAAAACGAGGAATGGCCCGAAGGGAACGAGAACGATTTTTCGGAAAGGACGGCATGAACCTTATGAACATGGTGTGGCCGACGGCGCTTGTAGAAAACCCTGATGAGCGTAGCAAAAACGAAGCGCGAGACAAGACCTGCGAGGAAAACTATGGCAAAGGCCTGGAATTTACGGTATTCGAATGCGGGCGCGAAAAAGAGCGCGAGGAGAAAGCCGCCGAGAAGCGCGTAGGCCATGTATTCGGCGAGAAGCGCGATCAGAAAATCACCCGCCTTGCTTTTGCCGGCGAGGCTGTTCAAAAGAAAAAAGATGCGGGTATCGGCATTGAGGAGCGTATCCGCCCTCTCTTCTTCGATTTCCATCTTCTAATTCTACTATGCCGACGGTTGCGGCGCATGCCAACAAAAGCAAAGGAAAGTTAAAGCCGGCTCACATGCGTGAGCCGGCTTATTGGGCCGTGTCCGGACTTAAGAAGCCGGACGATGGATTTCAAGGGTGTATTGGGTTGACGAGATGACGGTGCCGAACATTACAGCAGCGCCAATTTTGTTTTGCGCGAACAATACCAATGTTACTGGTTGGCCGTGAGAAGGCGGCGGGGAAGAATGGTTCCGTATGCTTAATTGCCCCTTCTTTGCATAGAGCCTGAATTGCTCATCGTTAACCTCGATCGGTGGTGTTTCTGCCACTTGTACAACCTCCAACATGCGATTGTACCATTTCAGGCAAGCAAGTCAACGGCAGAGCTATGAGGTCAGCTTGTTTTTTTGCAGCTTCGCGCGCGACCGCTCGTCGCGCCGCACATGGGCGAAGGGAAGTGTGAAGCTGAATTCCGAACCCTCTCCCTTCCGGCTCTTTACGTGGAGCTTTCCGCCGTGGCGCTTCACGATGTTGTTCGAGAGATGAAGGCCGATGCCGAAGCCCGGGTAGGTCTTCTCTCCGGCATCCGGCACGCGGTAGAAGAGCTCGAAGATCTTCTGATGATGCTCCTCGTCGATGCCGATGCCGAAGTCGCGGACGCTCACTTTCACGAATCCGTCCTCGTCGGAGAGCCGCACGAAGACAGGGCTCGTCTTCGGGGAATATTTGAGCGCGTTGTTGACGAGATTCACCGCGACCTGGGCAATGCGGTCCCTGTCGCCGTAGACCGGATGGCTGAGCTCGCCGTCGATCTCGATGGTACGTTGCGGAGTGGTGGAGCGGATGTCCGCCACGGTTTCCCGGATGCAGTGCTCGAGATCGAAGATTTCCTTGCGGAATTCGAGCTTGCCGAGGCGGGAGCGGGAAACGTTCAGGAGGTCCTCGACGAGCGAAATGAGCTTGTCGAGTTGGGCGTCCATCTTCGACACCTGGCCCGCGAGCGTTTCCTGTCCTTTTTGCGAAAGCTCGCGCTCCATTGTCTGCGAATAGATTTTGAGCGTCGTGACCGGCGTCTTCAACTCGTGCGACGCGATCGAGATGAAGTCGTCGCGCATGCCGACGGCTTCCTCGAGCTTCACGATGTGCGACTTGAGATTGCGAAGGGCGGTTTTCCTCTCCTCTTCGATGGCGACCAGGATGAAGAAGAGGACCGCGATGATGTCGATGAAGGTCTCGTCCTGGAAAAGCCTGAGGCCGAGCATGTCGGACGGCGGCGTCATCCGCCCCCAAAGCAGGCCGCCGAAAGCGATAAGAGCGGTTATGAAAAGCGAAAGGGTCGTATAGCGGGCGCCGAACCGCAGGGAGATCCACATCAGGGGCACGAGGATGAAATATACGAGCGAAATATGCGCGACCTGCGTCGAGGATGTCCAGAACAGGACGTAGTCGAGGAAGATAAGTATTGCGAACGCGAGGACGGCCTCCGCCCGCTGCATCCGCGTGTGCACTCCTTTCTTCTGGAATACCCAGGTGAGGATGAGCGGCGTGATGAT
>DASZYS010000024.1:0-6935 GCA_035545295.1 Minisyncoccota bacterium
CTCGCGTTCAAAATTTCGCAGGGATTCTGATTTGCTTAATCGCATGCTTGCCGCACTCGCCGCCCTAGCGCTCGCATTCCTTCTCCTCTGCCTCCTCAAGCTCGGAGGCTTTTTCCGCGGAGCGCCGTATCTGCCGACCAATGACGCGACCCTGGAGCGCATGATGCGCGCGGCGCGGATATCGCCGGGCGAAAGAATGGCGGATCTCGGATCGGGAGACGGGCGGCTCGTCATTGCCGCGGCGCTCGCTGGCGCGGAAGCAGAAGGATATGAGATCAACCCTCTCCTCGTATTCCTTTCCAAGCGGGCGATCGCGAAGCGCGGCCTTTCCGAACGCGCCCGTATCCGGAGGACGAGTTTCTGGAAGGCTGATTTCCGGAACTGCGAGGTCGTAACAATCTTCGGCGTGCCGTCGATTATGCCGAAGCTCGAACAGAAGCTCCTTGCCGAACTCCCGGTTGGCGCCCGCGTCGTCTCCCATTCGTTTCCCTTCCCTTCATGGGAGGGAGAGCGTGATGAAAACGTTTTTCTCTATATCAAAAAGGCTCCAAAGGAGGCTTCATGAACGGCATTGCGACCCACCAGGATGATGCGATATAATGGAGGGAAAGTGATGGGACCCTACGCGCAATACTCGCGATAAATCATGACTCCATTCGTTCTTTCCACTGAAACGCCTTATTTTTATACTCCCATATCAAGGCTCGCGGCCAAGCCAGCGATCCCGAAAACGTTCAATTTCGCCACATATAACGCGCATTTCGCGAAACGGCCCCGCGAGATCGCGGAAGCGATCAACTTGTGCCCCGCGCTCAAGGAGTGCGACATGATCGCGCTTCAGGAAGTCGAGGCCTACCCGGACGAAACGGCGCCTCGCATCGAGACGATCGCTCGCCTCTGCGGCTATCACTCCCTCTACGCGCCGGCGCGGGAGCAAAAACGCCGCGGCCGCACGGGAACGCACGGACTCGCCATCCTTTCCCGGCACAAGCTCGAAGATATCGACGTGTTCGAGCTCCCCCGCTACGAGCTCGGCCCCAAGACGCGCCGCCGCATCTGCATGACGTGCAAAGTTTCTCTCGGATCCGAAACGGTTCGCATCTACAACGCCCATCTCGACACGCGCATCACCGCGGAAGAGCGCATCGCCCAGCTCGAGCCGATCGTACGCGACGCGTCGCGCTTTCCCGGCGAAAAAATCGTCATTGCCGGCGACATCAATACCATTCCCTCCCTCAAATGGGCGAAGGACGGCCTTCCTATCTGGCGCATGGGACAGCGACTCATTATCGACAACTACATGCGCGAGCAGGGCTTCCATTTCATCGAGCCCAAGCGCGAGGACTACACGATGCGCTTCGGCATCAAGATGATGCTCGACGCCGTTTACGTAAAGAACATCTCGATTCTCGAATCCTCCATCGAATACGACGTGAAGAATTCCGACCATTTCCCCCTGCGGACAAAGCTCCGCCTCTCTTAAGTTTCTTCACCGCTTTTTCAATTAAGAGAGGTAAGCTCATGAGTAGGACGGAGTCGCGTCCTACCAATTTTTTAATCGAAACAAATATATGGCAGATCAAGAACACGAGGCATGGAAGGAGAAGCACAATGAGAAAAAAGGCGAGCTCAAGGACGAGAAAGCCGATTACATGGGGCACAAAGCCGAGCTCCATCAGGACAAAGCCGACGAATCGAAGCGCATGGCCGACAATGCCGACGAGGAGGCGCACGAAGGCTAAAGCTCTTCATGGCACAAGCCGCCTTTCCGGGCGGTTTTGCTTCATTCTGGCTTAATCGCGCCGGTTCAAAATTAATACGTTTATAAGCATTAATAATTTTCCATGGCAGACACAGTCATCTATCATGAACGCCGCGAACGCGTACAGCCGCTCTATAGGGGGACCCAAGTCGTGTGGTATATCTTTTCTGTCGTCGAAACGATCCTGCTTTTCCGCTTTATCCTGAAGCTCATCGGAGCGAATACCGGTGCGGCATTCACGCAGTTCGTCTACGCCATTTCCTATCCCTTCGCGGCGCCGTTTCTCTATGTCGTGGGCTCGCCGCGCGTTTTCGGCTCGACGATCGAATGGTCCACCCTCATTGCGATGCTCGTCTACTGGGTGATCGCCTGGGGCATCGTGCGGCTCATCGTCATGGGCAAGCCTGTTTCGACCGAAGAGGCGCACCGCAAGCTCGACGCCCAGGACGTCGAGGTGTAAATGTCCTCAAAAAATACCCGCTTCCGCGGGTATTTTTGTCTGTCCGAGTGGTATGATTTAAGCAAAGATAATGCAAGCACCATGAACGAAACGCTCAATGCCCTCGTGCTGAACGCCTCCCTCAAGCACGAAGATCAGCAATCAAACACGCAAGAAGCGGCGGAGCTCGTGCTCTCCCATATGAAAGAGCATGCGAATATCGCCGCCGAAACGATCAGGCTCTCGGACAAGAATATTCCGGTGGGGCTCGGCTTCAAGGAGTCGGACGATGACGACTGGCCGGCGATCGTCGAGAAGATCAAGGCAGCCGACATCGTCATTTTCGCGACGCCTATCTGGTGGGGCAATCGTTCGAGCCTCTGTCAGAGAATAATCGAACGAATGGACGCTTTCGACGAGGAGGTGATCGCCGGAGGCAGGAGCGCGCTTTTGAACAAAGTTGCCGGCATCGTCATCACCGGAAGCGAGGATGGCGCGCAGGCGGTGCTCGCGGGAATCATGGAAGTGCTCACCTTTATGAACTTCACCCTGCCGCCGAATTGCTGCACCTACTGGGTCGGCGAAGTGGGTCAAGACTCAAAAACCGATCCGGAACGCCGCCGCGCGAACGCATCGGTCGACCATATGGCGCAAAATACCGCCAAAAACCTCGTCGCAGTCGCCAAGCTTCTCAAGGCGAATCCCCTCTCAATCTAATTCAATTCGCCTTTGTATTCACTCAATACTTTCCGCGATCGCGGAAAGTATTGATAATTATACTTACTTATTTCGATATGGACGGGCCAATTTGAATGTTCTAACTCCATCCCAGATTCCAATTTCTTTGGCATAATCACTAAATTTCTTGGGAAGCGGGCTCGGTCCCACCCACACGCTTTTTTGGATCATCTTGTAATCGAACTTTCGCAGATGATCTCTGAGCCACTCACGACTGTATTTTTTCGCTTCAGGAATATCGAACATGACTATGAGATTTTTAGGAGCACTCTTCGCAAACGGCGAGTCGAATTGTTGGAATGACTTGCGCCTATCGTGATATTTTTTTCCTATTTGCGTTATCATCCATCCATCGCCAGAGCGAACTATATATCCTTTCCGTTTCAAACTCGAAACGACAGTCGAAACGGATTTTTTCTCATAACCAGTAAATACAGTGGGGATTCCGAAACCATTTACCTTAACTCCTTTATATGAAAGCTCTGCATTCCAAAGCTCGTTAAGAATTTTTATTGCAAGACTCATGCTTGAATTATATCTCACATCTTGAACTTTCCACATTTTCCGCGATCGCGGAAAGTATGGAAAGCTTCATTCAAAATATCGCAAGATGTCGGATATTTTTATATCTTTATTCCCTTCAACAGATCAGCGTATTTCGCCTGGACCTTCTCGAGCTTGGGATTGATGACGAGCTGGCAGTACGGCGCTTCCGGATGATTCGCGAAATAATTCTTGTGGTAGTCCTCCGCCTCGTAGAATTTATCAAGCGGCACGACTTCGGTAACGATCCGTCGACCCGTTTCCGACGATGCGTTGAGATCATTGATGAACCTCTCGGCCTTTTCCTTCTGCTCAGGAGTCGTATAAAAAATTGCCGAGCGGTACTGGGTGCCGACGTCCGCGTCCTGGCGGTTCAAGCTCGTAGGATCGTGCGACGCGAAGAAGATCGTGAGGAGCGTATCGTAATCGACCAGGCCCGGATCGTATTCCACCTCCACGACCTCGGCATGGCCCGTGTTGCCGCTCGACACCTCTTCGTACGTCGGATTCTTCTTTGTACCGCCCGCATAGCCGGGACACACGGCTGTCACGCCCTTGATCGCCTTGAAGACCGCCTCAGTGCACCAAAAACAACCCCCGCCAAATACGGCGACTTCATTCATTTCAGATTTTGCATCGAGAATATTCATATAAGGATAAATTTAGTTGGTTGTTTTTGGAAAAAGCCCTGCCCCGTTGCAAGCGTCTGCGCTTTGCTGCGGGGAGCCGCCGCCGAAAACCGCAATTTCAGATTTTTCCATATGCTAATTCTAATTTTCTATCCGAAAGTAAACGTGAAGGCGTCTAGTGTTCCGTCAATTACGTCAATCTCCACGGTATGTGTCCCATAATTCTCTCCGCCAAGAAGATGGTAGAGCCTGCTTTCGCTTATCGTTCCCGTGCCGTCCGGAGCGATATCCGCGCCGTGCATATCGCCGGGTTCCTTGCCGTCGACAAGCACTTTGATCTTCACCGGCCTCGACGGATCCTTCGCGCTCGCCACGAAATAGACATTCTTCGAATCGTATTTGTACACGATTTTCCCGCCCGCGGAGCTTTCAGCGTATTCAGGGAAGAAATCCCAATTGCCGCCTAGATACAACCCGTTAAGCTCGGGATTTGCAGGCAATATGAGCGACTGGATGCCCGACGCACTCTCCTTGCCGTTCGCGAGATATTGGTTGCGGGCCGAACCGAAGTACGTTTCGGGGCTGCCGATCGCGCTGAATTCGGCGTCGATTGGATTTTCCGGCGCCGAGCTCGTGGCAGTGACGTCGGCCGGAGAAATTCCGAGTTTCGCGTCGCGATCCATGAGCGCTTCCTGGATCGCTTTTTCAGTGTCCTCGTAGCCGCCTTCCCCGATATGATCGTAGACGATATTTCCGTCGACATCGATGAGGTATTTCCTCGGCCAGTACTGGTTGCCGAAGGCATTCCACGTTCCGTATTCGTTGTCGAGCACGAACGGATACTTGATTCCGAGCCGCTCCACCGCGTCCTCCACATTCTTTTGGACTTTCTCAAACGAGAACTCGGGCGTATGGATGCCGATGATTTCGAGCCCCTGGTCGGAATATTTGTCGTACCACGCCTTGATGTACGGCAACGTGCGCTGGCAGTTGATGCAGCTGTACGTCCAGATGTCGACGAGTACCACTTTCTTCCCCTTGAACTCGCCGAAGGTTATCGGCTTGCCGCCGGTATTGATGTACCCGTCGGGGCTCGTGATCTCGGGCGCGGGGCCTTCGTCGTGGAGAAGCGAGCCGCCCGGACGCGCCGCCGTAATATTCCCTTGCGGCGTCTTGAAATACAGCACCGCTCCGGCGATGATCGCGAGCGCAATGACTGCTGAAATTATCACTTCCGGCTTCTTGAGATTTTTCATCACATTTGATCGTTGCTCAAAAATCTCTGTTCGATTTTCGTCGCATCGAAATAATTATTATTTACCAGGTTCGTCTCCGCCGCGCGGTCAACGCCCGTCCCGATGGCGATGCCGACGAGGATGAGAAGCACGCCGACCGTTTTCTGGAGCCAGCCCTTCGGATCGGCGGCCGCCCCGAGCTTCATGAGAAGCTTCTGCCCGGCGAGCGAGACGATGAGAAGCGTGAGGCAGAGGCCGAGCGAATACGAAAGAAGATAGACGATGCCCAAGGCGCGGTTCTGCGGCAAGACCGTCGCGAGCACCACGAAGTACGTCGGGCTGCAGCTCGAGAAGACGGGCCCGAGCGCCGCGCCCGTGAGAAGGTCGCCCCAGAAGTCGTGGCGCTGATACCCTTCTGCCATGATTGCGTTCGATTTTCGGCCGAGAGCGCCCACAAGGGCGATCCTCGCCCACCAGTCCGGAAAGAGCAAAGAGAGGCCGAGAAGCGCGATAATGCCGCCTGAGATCCATTCCCAGACCGACTGCGGCACGCTGATGAGAAGCGTTGACACCTTGAGAAGCAGGGTGAAGAGGAAGACCGACGCGCCAAGGCTGAGCGTCACCACATACGCCTTCTTCCTATTAGCCCCTCCCGCGACCGAGCCGCCGACAATGACGGGAATCATCGGCAAAACGCACGGCGTGATGACGGTGAGGATTCCCGCAAGGAATGTGATGAGAAGCAGAAGCATTATTTAAATTATACGCCAAGTTTTTAGCAAAATTTCAATCTATAATATTTGCGGCTGCCGCTCGCCTCACGGATATTCGCCTGCTGGCGAATTCCGCGAGCCGCCTTGCGCCATCGCGCTCCGGCCTTGCGAAAGCTGCGCCTGCTCGCTTTCTCACGCAGAAATGCGCCGAATTTGGGAATTTTGTTAGGGAGCGAAGCGGAACGTATCCTCCCACGGCTCATTCCCCTCCCCGCTTGGAATGGCATATTGGCCGATGTCGAAAAAGGCGAAAATTCCAGGATGATTTGTATCGTAGAGAAAGTAGCGCAGGCCGTTCGTTTTCGCATACGCCTCATTGCAGAGCGAAGCATTCGCCCATGCGGGCAACGAAGGGCTTGATGCTGCCGTCGGCGGCACGATCTCGGCGGTCATGTAGCCGCCTTCATATTTATTCGTCTGCTCGATATCGATCGTGCAGTCGTTGGAATTTCCGGCGAGCGCGATCCTGCGGATCGCTGCCTCAAACGTCTCCTTCGGATCCTTCTTGAACACCGCTACCGATTGGCCGGACGCCGGCTCGCTGCCTTTCTCATAGACATACACTTTCGTACCCGTCGCTTCCGTTTCGACGCCCGGCCCGTATTGGAACGCGATGCCGAGGTCGCGATCGAGGAAGATGCCTGAGGCATTCGCGCTCTGCTCCGCAACCTGGCCGAAGTCCCGGGGCGCATTAGCCTGCAATCGGGCCTGAATGAGTCCATACGCGGAGACTGCAATCAGAAGGACCGCGACTATGACCGCGGCAATCAAAAGAATGCGGAATGCTTTCATGCATCAAAGTATACCAGAAGCGAG
>DASZYS010000025.1:0-3728 GCA_035545295.1 Minisyncoccota bacterium
AGTAATACGTATGGTAGATGTCCAGGAACTTTTTCAATAAACCGAGGGCTAAAATTCCGAGCAGAATCGGAATTCCGTAATGTATGAACGGACCCGATTCTTCAAGGGCGTACACTAGGTTGGCGCCGTTGGAGATAGCGAGCACAAAACCACCAACCATGCACGCGCTTTCCCATATCCTTCGCAGTATCTTTTGATACCACCGCCGCCGCTGCTGTTTGGGTCGAGAGAAGCTTGTGACTCCTCCGACTGCGAACGCCATGCCCAAAAAAGCTAAAAGTACGAGTTTCAGAAATTCCATTGCCGCCTCCTGATTTAATTATACACCATTTTTTATTAATAAGTCAACTTTAGTAAAAAACGCCCCGGCTGGGGCGTTTTTCCGAAAGCTGAGATTATGGTTATTTCAGCTTCCTAAGATAGGGAATGAGTTCGTCGAGGCGGAGGGTTTCCTGGGCGCGGGTGCCGATATTGCGGACGACCACCGTACCGTCGAGGGCTTCCTTCTGGCCCATGATCAATACGAACGGCACCTTGAGGCTTTCGGCCGCCGCCATCTGAGGCAGGAGCTTATCGCGGGTGAGGGAATGATGCACCGCGATCCGCTCGCGCCGGAGCATGTCGATGAGGGAGAGGCACTTGCGGCGGGCGTCGTTTCCGAACTGGACGAGATAGAATTTCGGCGGCGCGATCGGCCTGAACCTGTCGGAAACCGCCGCGGCGCGGCGGTAACGCACCGTCGCGCTCATTGCCGGAAGCTCCTTTTTGAAGCCGAGCTTTCTTGAGAGGTTGTTGTAGCGGGCTCCCGTGGCGACTGTCGTCTCGCTGCCGTCATCGCGTACGATCTTTATTTTAAAGAGGACATGCGACGCGAAGTGCTGGTGGCCGAGGAGAGCGTGGTTGAGGCGGTAGGGGATGTCGAGCGACTCGAGGTACTCGAGGACTTCCATGAAATGCCGCCGGCCCGCTTCGCCGAGGTAGCTTACCGACTTCGGGGCGCCTTCGCAGAACGACCGGCATTCGGCATCCGTTTCGGTGAGCATGTAGAACGGGCTTTGCTTGAAGGTCGTCTTAAACTTCTGGTCGAGCGTTCCGGAGTGCTTCTTGTAGTAGAGGCCGAGCTCGCGTTCGTGCTTCGCCATCGCGTCCTTGTCGCCGACGCCGTTCAGCTCGACGATGAACTGGTCGAAGCCGTCTTCCTTGAGGCATGCGACGATCGTCTGGATGATGATCGCTTCGCTCACGCCGCGGGGGCTGCCGATGATATCGAGGCCGAAGTGCGCGTCGCGCGGCTGGCGGCGGAGGCCGGAGCCGGGGAACGGCTTGCGATAGTAGAGCATCAAGGGATGGGGAAGCTCCTGCATGCCGTTCTCCATGTAGGAGCGGATGATAGCGATCTTCTCTTCCGCGTTGGAAACGGGCTCAAGCTCTTCTTTGTCGGCAATCTCAGGCCTGCGCAGGGCTTCGCGGCTCGCGAGCTGCTTGGCGAGCGCCAGATCTTCCTGTTTAAGTTCCGGAGCTTTCACCGGCGTGAAGCCGTAGTACATCGACGTGTCCGCAGTGCGATCAGCTTCGCCGATCATGTGGGCAAATCCCTTGACCGCGAGCGCTCCCGCCGCCCGCGCCGCTCCGCCGTTTTCCTGAAGAGCCTGTTTGTTCTTCACGCTTGTGCGAAGTTAACTTGTAATCATCCTTCCGACGTATGGAAAAACTTCTCTGTTCCGTCTCCTATGACTGCGCTGCCGCACCGGTCTCATCGTATCCGCCCGGGAAAATACCGATCTCGCCCAATGGGAAGAGCCGCAGAATCGGCCTGCCGATGATGAGGCTCTTGTCTACCGGTCCCCACGCGCGGGAATCCGAACTGCCGAGGCGGTTGTCGCCCATGACGAAATATTGCGTCGGTCCAAGCGTCACGGTGAGATTGTCGTCGGTCTTCGGGAACTGGATGTACGGCTCGTCGAGGGTGAATCCTGCGGGATTTTCCGCGTTCTTGATAGTCACTGAAGAGCCCTGGATGGAGACTGTCTCGCCCGGGAGGCCGATGATGCGCTTGATGAAGTACTTGGTCGTGTCCTTCGGGTACTTGAAGACGACGACCGAGCCGCGTGGCGGATTCTCAAAGCGATAGGAGAGCTGGTCGACGATGAGATAGTCGCCGCTCTTGAAGGTGGGATCCATCGACGCTCCGTTTACGATGAAAGGCTGGGCGATGAAGATGCGGAAGGGGAGGACGATGAAAAGGGCGATCAGCGCAAACTTGAAGAGTTCGGAGAAAAATCCGCCGCCTTGTTCGCGATCCTTTTTCGGAGGAGTGACGGGTGGAACCGGATGCGAGGTCGTTGTGCGATTATCTTCCATTTGATAGTGAATGATTACAAAGATTTTATTATGGAAAGGATATTTGACGCAAGAGAGTTGAACGTGTTGCGAGCGAAAAATGAAAATAAAAATGCAAAAAAGAAATTTAAAAAATGATAACGATATTTTTTGGCTTCGGACAGCAGTTTTGACTTTTGACTTTTTTAAGTACACTTAAATCCATGAAATACTTCCTTGTTGGGCTCGGCAATCCGGGACGCGAATACGAGAATACGCGGCACAATACCGGCCGCATCGTGCTCTCGCACGTGATGAAGAAGTTCGATTTCGACGATCTGGGCGAGAATAAGAAGCTCAAGGCGCTCTCTGCCAAGGGCGAGATCGGCGGCAAGGATGTTCTCGCGATTGAGCCCGAAACCTATATGAACAAGAGCGGATCGTCTGTTAAGGAGGCAGTGAAGAATCCGAAGGATGCGGCGCGCATGATCGTCGTCTATGACGACATGGACTTGCCGCTGGGCTCCTTCCGCATCGCCTGGAATCGCAGTTCCGGCGGCCACAACGGCCTGGAGTCGATCATCAAATCGCTCCGTACCCGCGAGTTCGCGCGCATCCGCGTCGGCGTATCGCCCGCGACTCCCAAGGGCAAGGCGAAGAAGCCTTCAGGCGAGGAAAAGGTGATCAAATTTCTCATGGGCAAGTTCAAGCCCGACGAAATGGACGAGATCAAGAAAGCCTCCAAAAAAATCGCCGAAGCGATCGAAGTGATGATTGCCGAAAGCAGGGAAAAGGCGATGACGCTTTTCAACTGACCAAAAATAAGAAGCACTTCTGAGTGCGACTATATTTTTGGTCATCCCGCAGCAGTGAGAAAGCGAATGCCTGGAACTTTCGCAAGGCCGGAGGTTGACCGAGCCGAGGCGGCCGCTGCAGGCTTTCTCAGCAGAGAAAGACCTGTGGCGGGATCCAGTATCTTCGTTTTTCCGTCATCCCATAGTAGCGGGACGACGGAGGACAAAAAACAGCCGCCGAAGCCTCTTTGAGAGGTTCGGCGGCTTCTTGAATTACTTCGGTGCGGAGAGCAATGGCGGTTCGTGCAATTCGACATCGCGAGTTGCGGTAGGCGCCGTTTCCAGTGCTGATGCGTCGCTCGCGTTTCGCGATGCGAACTGAAAGAGCCGCATGCGCGGAGCTTCAGTCGGAGATATGAGATCCGCTTCGTCGAGCGGCGGATATTTTCCATCGCAGCTCGAATAGGGGTTGAGGCATCGTGCAGCGAGCAAAGAGCCGCTTATATCCGTTTCCGGGGAAAGATAGTGCATGTTCTCGGCTTTTCCATTCGGGCAGAGCTTCTCGATCGTTTTCATATCGAGCAAATTTTCCGGAATGCGCGATATCCATATCTC
>DASZYS010000026.1:0-10654 GCA_035545295.1 Minisyncoccota bacterium
CCGCTTCCTAAACGGAGCGGTTTTTGTTATATGGGGTTGTTGACAAAAGCATTGACTCGTCAGTCGGATAGGCGTATAAAAATACAAGAGCAGTTTCACTGCATTTTAAAGGAGTACAGAGAGCATATGACAGGTAGTGCACCCATCACTACGCCCAACATTGAAGAGGCAGCAGAAAAGGTCAAGAAAATCGCCCACGATAGCGACTACAACCCTAAAAAGGTCACTGAGGAGGACAAGAATTTCCTCCGCACCATGGCCCAATATTCGGCCAGGATAATGCGACTTATTCGGAAACAGTTTGACTTTCGGGCGACCTGGCGCAAACTCATGGGGTTGTTGCAACCCTACGGATGGCCAGTTACCTGCTTTGTCTAGCAGAAAAAGGTCCGGACATGCATGTGTTCCGGACCAATTTTGAAATCTCTTTTTTACCTCTCTTCGGCCGGCTTTTATGCCGCGCCCTCTTTTCTCATCGCTCGCGTGCGGTCGATCTGGGTGAGATGCTGCTTTCGGAGGCGCACCGCGTTCGGCGTGACTTCGATGAATTCGTCGTCCGCCATGATCTCCATGGCGCGTTCGATATTGAGCTTGTAGGCGGGAGCGAGGATGATCGTGCCGTCCGAGCCGGACGCGCGCATGTTGGTGAGCTGCTTTCCCTTGACCGGATTCACGTAGAGCTCGTCGCCCTTCGAGGTGTTGCCGATGACCTGGCCCTCGTAGATCTCGTCGCCCGGCTCGATGTAAAGCGTGCCGCGCTGCTGGAGGTTGTCGAGAGCATAGGCGAGCGCCTTGCCGCCGATCATCGAGATCATCGAGCCGAAGGCCTGCTTGCGGATTTCTCCGGCGTACGGCCTGAACTCGATGAAGCGCGTGGCGAGCAAGCCTAAACCGCGCGTGTCGATCACGAACTGCCCGCGGTAGCCGAAGAGGCCGCGCGTCGGGATTTCGAAGGTGAGGCGGGTGATCCCGTTCGCCGATTTCATATTCATAAGGATGCCCTTGCGCTCGGCGAGCTTCGAGATGACGGTCGAAGCGAGATCGTCCTTCACATCGATAGTCGCCTCCTCATACGGCTCGAGCTTCACGCCGCCCTCTTCCTTGATAATGACCTTGGGCTGGGACACGGAAAGCTCGAAGCCCTCGCGGCGCATGTTTTCGAGGAGGATCGAGATATGGAGCTCGCCGCGGCCGTAGACCGCGAACGCGTCGGCCGATGAGAAGTCGATTTTGAGGCCCACGTTTACCTCGAGCTCCTTTTCGAGGCGCTCGCGGATCTGGCGCGAGGTGACGAACTTGCCATCGCGCCCGGCGAACGGCGAGTCGTTGACGAGGAAATTCATCGAGATGGTCGGCTCATCGACGCGAATGCGAGGAAGCGGCTCGACATCGGGAGAGCCTGCGAGCGTATCGCCGATGTAGATGTCGGGAAAGCCAGCCACCATGACGATGTCGCCGGCTTCCACTTCCTGCGATTCGACGCGCTTCAGGCCTTCGAAGGTGAAGAGCTTCGTCACTTTGCCGGTCGATTTCGTATCTTCCTTGAAGACGGTGAGTGTGTCGCCGACTTTGATTTTACCTTCGTAGACGCGGCAGATGGCGAGACGTCCGAGGAAATTGTCGTACGCGAGATTGAACGGCTGAAGGCGCAATGGCTTCGTCGTGTCGGCGGGAGCCGGAGGCACTTCGGCGAGAATGGTGTCGAGGAGGGGAGTGAGATCCTTCGAGTCGTCCGTGAGATTCTTCTTGGCAATGCCGTCGCGGCCGATGGCATAAACACAGGTGAAATCGAGCTGTTCGTTCGAGGCGCCGAGCTCCATGAAAAGCTCGAGCACTTCGTCATGGACTTCCGCGGGGCGCGCGGCGGGCTTGTCGATCTTGTTCAAAATGACGATAGGCTTCAATCCCAGTTCGAGCGACTTCTTCAAGACGAAGCGGGTCTGGGGCATCGGGCCTTCCTGCGCGTCGACTATGAGGAGGACAGTGTCGATGGAGCGGAGCACGCGCTCGACTTCGGAGCCGAAGTCGGAGTGGCCCGGCGTGTCGACGATGTTGATCTTCGTGCCCTTATAAAAGAGGGAAGCGTTCTTGGCGTAAATGGTAATGCCGCGCTCCTGCTCGAGGGCGTTCGAGTCCATGGTAACGCCTTCCTCGACCATTCCGGTCTGGCGCATCAAAGCATCGGTAAGAGTTGTCTTACCATGATCAACATGCGCGATTATTCCTATATTCCTTATCTCCATATTTTTGCGGACTGCAAATTTGGCGTTCTCCTGCGTTGCTCGTGAAATTTGCTTCTGCGCAGTACTAGTTTGTTTGTACAGCTTAGTCGCCAATTTCGTTCGCGCCTTGGATTACATCCACATCTGCGAGTCCTTCCTAACTATCGCTCAATAAAAAACACCTTCCGGTGCAAAACAGCGAAGCCTTATTTAAACAATTTTCAGTCTTTTTGTCCAGTTATTTCAATATTAAAGCGGCGGATGATATACTTTTCGCGTTAAAAACTTAAATAATCGTAGAGATGGCAAAGATAAAGGACGTAAAGGCACGTGAAATTTTGGATTCGCGCGGCAACCCGACGGTCGAAGTGGACGTAATGTTTGCCGATGGCAGTTTCGGACGCGCGGCGGTTCCTTCGGGAGCATCGACTGGCACGCACGAGGCGGTGGAGCTTCGCGACGGCGACAAAAAGCGCTACGGCGGCAAAGGCGTGCGGAAAGCGGTTGCCAACGTGGACGGCGCGATCAAGAAGATGGTCAAGGGAAAGGATTTCGACCAGCGCTCGCTCGACGCCGCGCTCATAAAGCTCGATAGCACGCCGAACAAGGGCAAGCTCGGGGCGAACGCGATTCTCGGCGTTTCGATGGCCTTTGCGCATGCGGCCGCGGCAAGCCAGAAGAAGCCTCTCTACAAATACTTCAAAGACATTTCGAAAGCCAAGGCCATGAGGCTCCCGACTCCTCTCATGAACATCTTGAACGGCGGCGCGCACGCGGCCGGTTCGACGGATCTCCAGGAGTTCATGATTGTGCCGGTGGGGGCCAAAAGCTGGAGCGACGCGCTCCGCTACGGCGCGGAGGTTTTCCAGGTTCTTAAAGGCCTCTTGAAGAAAAAGGGCTTCTCGACGACCGTGGGCGACGAGGGCGGATACGCTCCTGCTCTCGGCGGCAACGAAAAGGCGCTCGAACTTATCGTGGAGGCGATCAAAGCCGCGGGCTACAAGCCGGGCAAGGATATCGCCATCGCGATCGACGCCGCGTCGAGCGAATTCTATAAGAACGGAAAGTACGAGCTCGAGATCGAAGGCAGGACCCTTTCGAGCGAAGAAATGGTCGACCTCTATGCCGATTGGATTAAGAAATACCCGATCGTCTCGATTGAGGACGGCTTGGCCGAGGACGATTGGCAGGGCTGGCAGCTTCTCACCAAAAAAATCGGCAAGAAAGTCCAGCTCGTGGGCGACGACCTCTACGTGACGAACATCGAGCGGCTCCAGCGCGGCATCGACGAGAAGGCCGGCAACTCGATCCTCATCAAGCTCAACCAGATCGGCACGGTTTCCGAGACGATCGACGCCATAAACCTCGCGCATAAGAACGGAATGACCGCCGTCGTGTCGCACCGCTCTGGCGAGACGGAGGACGTTACCATTTCGCATCTCGTCGTCGGACTCGGCACCGGTCAGATCAAGACAGGCTCCTTGTGCCGCAGTGAGCGCATCGCGAAGTATAACGAGCTTCTCCGCATCGAGGAGGAGCTTGGTAAAAAGGCGGTTTACGCCGGAAAGGACGCATTTAAGAAATAAGGATTTCCGGATTTTAAACCAGAATTGAGAAATGAATGTAATAAAACCTTTCGATATATCGAAAGGTTTTATTACTATCGGATAAGTTACTACGATATATCGTAGTACCATGCTGGAAAAGGGGACAGAGAGCTTGTTAAAAATGCCTTGCCAGGCGGCTTTTTCAGGTGTATTCTTTACCCGGATTTTTTCTCTGAAAGGGGTATTTGTTTGAAAAAGAAAACAGCCTTCATTCTTGTCGGATTGCCGGGATGCGGCAAGGGCACGAACGGAAAACGCTATGTCGCTGAAGCTTCGGATCATCCGATACATTACATTGAGACCGGAGATTTGCTCCGCAGACGCTGTACGATCGATAGGGAATTCGCCGAAAAATGGCAGCCTGCCATGAATGCAGGTAAGATTCTGCCGAATCATGTACTCAATGAGCTTGCGTATCAAAAGATCGATGAACTTTTGGCCGATCGCGACTTCATATTTGACGGGTACCCGCGCACGCTGGGCCAGGCGCAGTATATTGTCTCGCTCATGCGCGAAGTGCATCGATACGAACTCGTAACCGTATTCTTCGAATTAAGAGACAAAAGCGCAGTCATCGACAGGATCAGAAAGCGTTCTCTGGCCGAAAGCGACCCGCTTAGGCCGGACAAACCAGAAAATGAAAAACATAATCAGCAAGTAATCAGACGCGCTGACGATAAAATCGAAATCGTGGTAAATCGCATCCGTGAATTCGATAATGAATTTCCGACACTCGATCCTTACCTTCGCGAGAACACGACATATGTCGTAGTCTCCGCAGACAACCCGCCAGACATCGTGTTTTCGCACTTTTCCCAGCACATCATGGCCTACGCAGGGAAATAGCCTCCTCGTTCTTTATATTTATGGCGCACAGCTCTACTGTGCGCCATTTTTTATCGAAAGTAAGGCCGCGAGCCCTTCATGAACCTTGAAAATTGCCAAAAAATGTTTTAGAATAAGGCCAAAATGGCATTTCATGAAGACGATTCACTAAAACTTCATGCTCCAAAAGATAGGATTAAGGGGCAGTTTTAGCACATTAAATCTTGCCACCTATGAGAATTTTAATCGTTGAAGACGAAGAGAGGCTCGCGAAGTCGCTGAAGATCGGCCTTGAAAAGGAAGGGTATGCCGCCGACTACGTCACGGACGGGGAGGCTGCGGAGCGCCGCATTACCCTCTGCCACAAGGACTATGATCTGGTCATTATGGACTGGATGCTTCCCAAGAAGGACGGCGTCGAGGTGTGCAAGAGCGTGCGCGCCCAGGGCATTAAATTGCCTATCCTCATGCTAACCGCCCGCTTCGATACGACCGACAAGGTGAACGCTCTTGATATGGGGGCGGACGACTATCTCGTGAAGCCGTTCTCGCTCGAGGAGCTCATCGCGCGCATTCGCGCGCTTCTCCGTCGCCCTCAGGTCGCCCTTCCAACCGTTCTCAAAATCCAGGATATCGAGCTCGATCCGTCGACCCGCCGGGTGACGGTCAACAACAGGGAGATAAAGCTCACGGTGAAAGAGTTCGCGCTTCTCGAGTACATGATGAGGAATCCGAACCAAGTCATCAACCGCAATCAGATTCTCGACAGCCTCTGGGGCTTCGACTTCGACTCATTCTCGAACGTCGTCGACGTCCACATGAAGAACCTCCGCAAGAAGCTCAACAACAGGCGCAACAAGGTGCTTGAGACTGTGCGGGGTATAGGCTACAAGATGCGCATGGAATAGAGGGCCGCTCGGAAATCTAATTTTAAAACACGCATAAAGCCCGCTCGGTCAGCGGGCTTTTGCTATGTTCGTCCCGATTTCTGCTGAAATCGAGACTGCGCAATGTTTTAAAATTAGAATTCCTCGCTCTAACGTTCAAGCGGAACGAATTTGCAAGGCCAAATTCGTGCGGAATTTTCTATTCAAAGCTGCTCTCGCACGTATAGAAATGGATTTGCAAAAGGTTGGAAGCATGATGCAGTGCCAAAGATGTGCCATCTTCATGTTCATTTCACCTGAGGTTTTTATAGTAATGCAACGAAACGAGTATGTTGTTCCAAACACAATCACAAATCAAACTCACGTCGAACGATCTCGACCTCCTCTCGGGAAAGAATCTGCTTTCACGCGCTCCTCCGCGCTGAAAGCAAATCCACGCATCATAATGCTATAAAGTAAAAAGCTCTAAATTCCTAACTCCTATTAAGAAAGCGCCCATTTATCTCCGGGGCGCTTTCGCTTATATATCCAGCTGTTTCAGTGTGCTTTTGGCGTTTATGGTATAGAATTTTTTTGGAGGATGTACCATGAAAAAGCAACCACTTAGGACTGTTCCCGTGGAACGGAAGCAGGTTCCGTGCATATTCGATCACAATGCGCTTGCTGTCGGAAAATATTCGCTTTCGAAGGGATGCGTATGCAAAAGCGAAACCCGACAGGATCTTTGTTCGCAGCATGTAATAAGCGCCGAACCTCTAGGCTCCATGGAACTGATCTGCATCTATGATCCCGAGTTTTACCACCGATTCGGATTTCAGGAAAAAGCCGCACCCTAGTGCGGCTTTGCTGTTTTATCGGCTATCTACCCTGAAATCCCTGATGCTCATTTCCATGAAGTCGGAGCGGATGCCCGCGTGGCCGGGACCGGGAAGCGTTTGGACATTGCCTTTCGGCGCGTCTGTCACCGAAAGGATCGGTATCCAGCTACCCTCGCCGCTCAAGTCGATCGAAAACTCGATCTGAACGGAGTTGTCGGGAAGCGTCTTTACGTCTGCCTTCATGCCGAGCCATGTATTCAGCGGGAGAAGATCTGGCCGCGTGTCGCGATTGTATGGCGCATACGCGAAAAGGGGAGTTTCCGCGATCGTGTAATACGTGCCGCCGATTTTCTTCTTGATGACCGCGTTGCCGTCGACGCGCAATCCCGCATAATACAGATTGTCACTGTCCTCCGCGTGGATCATGAGGAAGACTCCGTTTGAGCTGTTCCTATTGGGGCTTGCGCTTGCCACGATCCTGTCGATTTTCGCATAGGCCGAATATGCGCCGTCGCCGTACACGCCGCGGGTGAAGATGCGGAACAGGTTCTGCGGATGGATTCCGCCGTCGGTGTCCGTGGAATTCGAACTTGCATACTCTTCATGCCATTTCGATCCGGCCGCAAGGTCGCCCTTGACCGTGCTCCAGGATGACGAACTTGAGAGAAGGGCCTCAGCGCCGGAATTGAGCCAATAAAGGGGGCTTGCGGAGGTATCGAAGCCGTCCGATTCCTCAAGGGTGCTGGGATATGGAGATGGCTGTTCTGTTGCCATAGGAGGCGTTGCCGCGGGATGGCGCTCGATTTCGCTCCGGATCAGGAGGCAGAGGGCAAGGACGACAATGATAATGCAGGCGGCTTCCGCGGCAATTATCTTATTGATCTTGATAACGCCGAATTTCATCATTCTTATGCGGAGGGGTCATCCGCTTTCGATGCCGCGACAGGGACGTCGGAAATGGAGGTCGCATCGATGCGCTTCACGGTGAGGTCGCTCCCGCCGTTCGGATGCTCCCAGATCTTGAAGCCGATGCCGCCCTGGTTGAGCGACGGGTCGAGGAAGTCGCTTTGAACCGACACTCCGTTATCGAGCGTGCAGGTGAGGCGGCGCCCCTCGACCTTAACCGTAACGCCGAAATCTCCGGCCGGAATCCTTATCGAATCGTTGGTGGCGCCCTGGAGCACGTTTTCCTTGCCATTCACCGTTTCCTCGACGTGGGCGAATCCGTTGCCGAAATTGCAGGCCGCGTTGTTATTATCGTCCTGGAAACGTACCCAGATATAGACGCCGTTCTGGTTTTGGGCATTCACGACGAAATGCGCCTGGTAGTCCTTCCATCCTCCCGTTCCGTCAAGGACCGTCGCGGCTCCGGCGTTCGCTTCCTCGGGCGTGATGGTGAGGCTTCCGTTCGCGATCTTGGTGAGGCCCCACGAGGCGATCCAGCCGTTGTTCGTCGCGAACGCGTCGGTGTAGGGAAGTATCTTCGGCTCGGCGTTGTTCATTACCTTCACGATATCGGCGCCGCTCCAATTCGGATTGATGTCGATCCTGCGGACGAGGAACGACTGCTTGGCCGCATCTGCGATGTTGAAGTAGTTCGCATTGAAGCGGTAGCCTCCGCCGTACTGGAAATAGAGAAGGGGATAGAGCGCGGAGGCGTGGTCGATGAGCACCTGGTCGGCGTCCGGGTAGTTCGTCGCTTCCTGCCCATGATCGCCGAACGGGAATGCGAACGAGTTCACCTGCTTGTGATACGTGTTTTCGAGCTGGAGCTTCACCTGCGCCAAGTCCTCGCTGATCCGCTCCGCGTATTCCTGGTCGGTCTCGAGCCTGCCTTCCGACGGGAGCCATGCCTTGTTGCCGAAGAAATAGCCGGTATCGCCCCCTTGATCGATCTGGATCATTCCGTGGCCGTTGTAGGTGTGCGCTTCGAGATCCCAGCGGCCGGAGTCCTGCATCTGTTGGAGCTCCTCCTTGGAGAGATAATAGTTCGTGCCGTCGAGATCGATTGGGAAGTGGGAGATGACGAACATGGTGGCGTTGTAGCCCACGGTTTTGAGGATCGGGTCGCCGTTGTAGTAGCTGTCCTTCCTTCCGTCGTCAAAGGTGAGGAGGAATGATTTTCTCGGCAGGACGATCTCCCCGCGAAGGTAGCGGAGAAATTGGTCGGGAGTAATCGTCGTGTATCCGGCCTGCTTCAGCGCGAACATCTGGTTCTTGAACTGCTCATCCGTGAGGTTGATGCCAGATCCGTCGCTTTTTTTGAGCACGCCGTGGTAGACGAGCACCGGAATATCGCTGCCGGAATTCTCGACATCAGCCTCCGTCGCCTCGGTGCCCGTGCCGTCGCCGAGCGCCGCGCTTGCGAGCGCCGCCCCTTTCATGCGCGAGAACTCGAACTGGTATTTCCAGTTGGTGATATAGCTCTCAAGATAGCTTTTCGTGAGGTACGGATTGTCCTTGAGGCCGACGACCGCGGCGAAAAGCGCGATGACCACGATGCCGGATATCGCGAAAAAGTATATTTTTATCCTGTTGATGCGTTTGTCGAGCATGACGGCACGAAAATTTTCAATTTATAATTTTCAATTTTCAAATAATTTCCAATGATCCAATTTTCATTGAAAATTGGAAATTGATAATTGAAAATTGCGTTAGCGCGTTCCCCATTTCCTGTTCTGGATCGTTGCCAGCGCGTAGAAGAGCAGGAACGCCAGGAAGACGGAGTTGAGCGCGGTCCAGGCGAAGATGTACGGCCAGTATTTATTGTCGCGGCCGACGAAGCGGTAGAAGACGACGATAAGCGCCGCGACCAGGAACACGCCGGTAATGAAGAAGAGGATCGTCGCGTTGTGATGATAGAGCGGATTGTAAATGACGGCGCGCGTCGCCATGAAGGGCGTCATCAAGGTTACCAACGTGAGCGGGAAAAAATAGAAAAAGGCCACGAACGGGTCGCGCTTCATTATGAACTTCGACGCGAAGATGGAATTCACGAACCATCCCTTCTTCCAGCGCACTTGCTGTTTGACGAGCTGCTTGAAGTTCGAAGGCACGATGGTGTATGCCTTGGCGACGTCGGTGTAGATCGCCTTGTATCCTTCACGAAGGACGACGTTGGTGAGGCCGCGATCGTCTCCCCAGGTGACAGGGAGGCCGAGAAACCTTTCCTTGAGCCAGGCGTCGAGGTGGGGCATGACGACGGAGCGGCGATAGGCGCTCGAGCAGCCGGAGAGGCAAAAGACGACGCCGTAGGTCGATTCCGCCGCCTTCAGGATGCGGAACGACATGAAATAATAGGCCGCCTGCATCTTGGTGAAGACGTTCTGGTCGGCATTCTCCGGATCGGCGTGTGCGCACACACCGCCGATCTCGGGGTTCGCGAACGGCTTCAGGACTTCGCGGAAGCTCTTCGGCTCGAAGTAGCTGTCGCTGTCGAGCTGGATGACGATCTCTCCAGTCGCCGCCTTGAACCCCGCGGCCATGCCGTAGCGCTTGCCCTGGTTTTTCTCGAATGTGATGACGGTAAGGCGCGGATACTCGGACTTGAGCTCTTCGAGAATCTCTCCCGTGCGGTCGGTCGAGCCGTCGTTTATGACGATGACCTCCTTCTTGTCTTCGGGGTACGCCGCGTCGAAGCACTTCGTCACAGTGTTCCTGATCGCGCCCTCCTCGTTCTTGCAGGGAATGACGAAGGAGACCGTAGGCTCGTACGCCTCGAGAACCGCCGGAGAAATCGATGAGAGGACCTGGGCGTACGAGTGCTTGAAGAATATCGCCGACACCAGCCGCGACAGCTGGAACGCCGTTACGAAGATCGAATAGGCGAGAAGGAACGGATTGGAAAGAAGCTCCGACGCCGTCTTCGATTTCACGAGGGCGATGAAGAAGAGCGCGATGCCCGCGATCACCATAAGAAGCGTGACGTAGGCCCAATCAAGGCGGCGCTTCTCCTCGTAGGATTTGGTTATGTCCAGTGCTCGTGTGTTCATGGATTGGTTTTTCTAGGCAGGCTAGCGCCCGATACTCTTATAAACGATGCCCGAGCTTACGAAGGGTTCTTCGTTGAGGCAGTTTCTTCCGTCGACGATGACGCCGACGTTGTTCGAGATGAATTCCTGCGGCGAGAGGCGGGTGAATTCGCGGTGATCGGTCGCGATGACGACCGCGTCGGTTTCCTCGAGCGCTTCCTCAAGCGAGGAGACGGTCGACTTGTCCTTGACGTACGGGTCGAACACCTTCACGTTCGCGCCGAGTTCCTCCAGGTGCCTGATGATCTCGAACGAGGGGCTTTC
>DASZYS010000027.1:0-4566 GCA_035545295.1 Minisyncoccota bacterium
TTGTGAGGAGGATGCGGCGGGTGCGGTACGGATCGTAGTCTTTCGGGGCGTTTGCAGGCTGAAAGGGAGGGATGTGGGCGTTTAAGAGAAAGGCTTCGCCGCCGCGGATGGAAACGTGCGAACCGTCGAGCGAGCCCTGGTGGTTCCGCACTGATTTCACCTCGAATCCGAGCAATTCCAAGCCTCCCTCAAAGGACTTGAGGGTCTCGTAATCGAAGTTTGCTTTTTTGTTCCGGATAAGCGCTTCCGCCATGAGGGTACTATAGCATTGAGCTCCTGGTTTATGAATTCACCGGCGATCCGTTGCCAGAACTGCCGAGTAATTTTCACGTTTTTCTCAGGGTTCTTTTGTTGTATAGTAGGTACGTGCTGAAACGACAATATTTCCACCAAGGATGCAAAAAGCATTGAGAGACAAGCCTCGCCGGTATTTAGACAGGGCATTTTGAACAAAAAGAATGGATAACAACGAAAAAAGCAACAATAAGGGCAAGAAGGACATCAAGGTCGTCATCAAGAAGACCAAGGAGAAGCTCGCGCCCAACGGCGTCCCCGGCGGCAGGAACCCGATGTGGCAGAACATTATCACCACGCTCCTCATCTTCGTCGTGCTTGTCGGCTTCTATACATATATTAGCGGCAGAAAGGCCGCCAACGATACCGTGACGCTCTCCGAGCTCGCGCTCGACGTGAAGTCGGGATCGGTCGCGCAGATCGACGTGAAGGACGACGATCTCGTCGTAACGTACGCGGGCGGCACCGAGAAGAAGTCGCAGAAGGAGCAGGGAGTCGGGCTCACCGAAACGCTCAAGAACCTCGGCGTGAGCGACCAGCAGATGTCGGCGGTGAAGATCAATATCGAGACGCAGGGAGGCTTCGCCTATTGGGCCGAGGCGCTTCTCCCCATCCTTATTCCGTCGGCGGCCATTCTCCTCTTTCTCTGGTACCTGACGCGGCGGATGAAGGGCGCCGGCATGCAGGCGTTTACCTTCGGCCAGTCGAAGGCGCGCATGATCTCGCCGCACGACAAGGGCCAGCGCGTCACCTTCAAGGATGTGGCGGGTGCAAAGGAGGCAAAGGAAGAGCTTTCCGAAATCGTCGACTTCCTCCGCAATCCAAAGAAATTCCTCGACATCGGCGCGAGAATTCCCAAGGGCATCCTTCTTATGGGCGCTCCGGGCACCGGCAAGACTTTGCTTGCCCGCGCGGTCGCAGGGGAGGCCAAGGTGGCTTTCTTCTCGATCTCGGGCTCGGAGTTCGTCGAGATGTTCGTAGGCGTCGGCGCCTCGCGCGTGCGCGATCTCTTCAAGATCGCCAAGCAGGTGGCGCCCGCGATCATCTTCATCGATGAGATCGACGCCGTGGGCCGCGTGCGCGGCGTCGGCGCGGGCGGCGGCAACGACGAGCGCGAGCAAACGCTCAACCAGATTCTCGTCGAGATGGACGGCTTCGAGCCGAACGAAAAAGTGATCGTCATGGCGGCGACCAACCGCCCCGACGTGCTCGATCCCGCCCTGCTTCGCCCGGGCCGCTTCGACCGCCGCGTTACCATCGACCCGCCCGACCGCACCGACCGCTTTGAAATACTCAAGATCCATGCCCGCCAGAAGCCGCTCGCCGAAGACGTGAATCTCACCGTGATCGCCGAACGCACCCCGGGCTTCTCCGGCGCCGATCTCTACAGCCTCATGAACGAAGGCGCGATCCTCGCCGCGCGCGAAAACCGCTCCCGAATCTCGCAGTTCGACCTCATCCGCTCGATCGAGAAAGTAATGCTCGGCCCCGAGCGCCGCTCGCATCTTCTCACCGACATGGAAAAGAAGATCACCGCGTACCACGAAGCGGGGCACGCGCTCGTCGCGTCGGTGCTTCCGTACGCCGATCCTGTTCACAAGATCTCGATAATTTCCCGCGGCCGCGCTGCTGGCTATACGCTGAAGCTCCCGCTCGAAGACCGCAAGCTCCAGTCGAAGAAGGAATTTCTCGATGATATCGCGATGTCCCTCGGCGGCTACGTCGCAGAAAATCTCATCTTCAATGACGTTACCACGGGAGCTTCGAACGATCTCCAGGTGGCGACGGCGCTCGCCCGCGACATGGTCACCAAATACGGCATGTCGGAGAAGATCGGCCCGGTAGCGCTCGAGGGCCAGGGCGGCAGGGCGCTCTTCGGCAACGGCCTCGAAGAGAAGGAGTATGCCGGCAACGTGGGCAATGAGATCGACACCGAAGTTGCGAAGATCATGCACGGCGCGCATGAGAAGGCTGTCAAAATCCTCACGGATTACCGCGCGGTTCTCGACGCGATCACGACGCGCCTCATGGAAGTCGAGACGATCGAGCGCGACGAATACGAAAAGATCCTCATCGCCCATAACATTCCGCTCAAGAAAAAGCAGGATATCGAGCACAAGGGAGAAGTAAGCGCGTAGGAAAGTACGAAGACAAATCAGACAACAGACAGAGCAGTAAGGGGAGGGGATCACGCACGTCTAGAACTGTCGGGTGTTCTTACAACAAAAAGACCGCGCATGGCGCGGAATTTTTGTTGCATTAAAGGCTTTGACGGAAGATAAATGATTTGCTTTCCTGTATGCGGAGCACCTGATGACCGAAACGCTCATAAACAGAAAGCAATTGACATTCCACCCGAGGGGCGACCATGAACCCGAATATTCCGATTTTTCCCATCATTACGAACCGAATCCGAGCAAGTTCCTTCGGAGGACCCGAACGCCGTTTCTGCGCTGCTGCGGCCAGCGGATGTTGCGAGTCAAGCGCATCGAAGTGCGCGTATGCTGGAGATGCATGTTTGAAGAGAGGTTCGAAATAACGGACTTCGTATATTGCAATAAATGCAAAAAGAAGCCCGAATACCTGGGCTGATACGGCCCGCGGAGCGATCCGCGGGCTTTTTTCTTCCGAATGTGATAATTTTTAGGGTGAATTCTGGCGGAAATGCGTGTGTAGCTCAGTTGGTTAGAGCACCGAGCTTACAGATGGCAGCGAGAGACAAATAAAAATGGGCGTATAGCTCAGTTGGTAGAGCAGCCGTCTTATAACGCCTAGTGAGTACGATTGAAAACAAGTGTCCGCCTGTAGCTCAGTTGGTAGAGCAGCCGTCTTATACACGGCCGGTCCCAGGTTCGATTCCTGGCGGGCGGACACTCGTTTGCAGTTCGTACGAGCGACGGCGTTATATCAGTGATATACACGGCCGGTCCTAGGTTCGAATCCTAGTACGCCCACAGATTTAGCCCGTTTATATTTGGATCGAGCGAACCATCTGTATCGCAGCACAGCGGAAATATACCTCGGCGGTCCCTGGTTCGAGCCCAGGCACACGCACAGATTTACAAAAACAGAGGGCTCGGGTATGGTAGCCCAGGAAAGGAGCAGTTCTTTGTATTATCAAACGCTTAAAGACCAACTGGTAACAAGGGTGCCGTATGATCCGCATCTCCTGAGTCTTTTGTTCAATGAATTTCATGCGAACAGGTGGAAGAAGTTTTGCGATTTGCCGTTAGAAATTAAAAATCGCTTCAAATACCCCGACCACCAGATTGTGGGCGCCAGGAAACAGGATCCGGGGTATGTGCTCAAGATGGAGGAAGGGAAAGAGAAGGATAATAAGGAAACATTCCATTATTTTCCGGAGAATCGGCAATTTCTGGAATATTATTCCTTAAATAAACTTGTCGATTCCACGCCGGTTATCCGCAATTTCTTCAGTTTTGCTGAGGGTGTCTATCATTACAGCAGCGGAATCGCGCTTAACATTCTGGCGAGTATGGCAGCAGAACGGCAAGATCTTGCGCCAATTCTTCTCAATCCTCATAACCGCTTCGTCCTTCGCTTCCTCCATTACCTCGGGACGGGGGAGGGTGATATTCTTGCGAAGCAGCATTACGATCGCGGCGGCTTAACCGTCCATATTCATGAGAATCAGCCCGGATTTGAGTTCCTTTCACTGAATCGGGACTCATCGATGGAATGGAAGCCTGTGAACTTGCAGGATGGCTTCACTTTCGCATTCGGTTCGTACCAAATGCAAGAGCTCACCGGCTGTGAAATCTGCCGTGTTTGGCATCGCGTGCGAAGAGTGCCAGGCAACGACATTGCAAATCGAACGTCGATTGTTCTCTTCGTTTATTTAATCGATGCGCCGTCATATCCCGACACTCATCGTTCCCAAGACGATGTTCCGGGGTATGTGGTGGATGGTTTTTTCAGAAAATATGAGGAAGTACCGGCCGGTACTGGATAAGCAAGCGGCGTGCACAAGCACGCCGCTTCTTTGTTTGACACTATTTTTTAAATATTGCAAAATTAAGGCAGAGAAGAGAAGAGGTGTATAGTGAGACTGCTTGTCCTTTTCATATGTTGCGCGTCCGCGCCCGTCTTCGGGCAGAACGCGATGTTCAAACACGCAATCGACGACTTGAAAGGCGGATCGCCTTCGAGGCAATCGCTTTTGGTAATCAACCATGTGGCATTCGCCCAGACCGCGTTCGTCATGAGCCGGCTCGGAGAAGGCAATTTCGGAACGGGTTTCAATCCGCTTCC
>DASZYS010000028.1:0-30158 GCA_035545295.1 Minisyncoccota bacterium
GAAATCTGAATTTCGCGAAGCGGCTTCGCCAAAAAACGGCGGCATTCCATGGAATGCCGCCGTTTTTTGGCGAAGCCGCTTCGCGAAATTCAGATTTCGCGCTCTCAGCTTGCCTTCTTCTCTTTTCTGTTTAATAAGCAGGTTCAAATTTGATTCCCACTCCGATACAAAAATCAACCGGCACGCAAGTGCCGGTTGATTCTTCTTTTTTTATGTGGAATAGCGGATTTTTTTAATGCGGGGCACCTTCTTTCATGTATACTTATTATCAGAAGTCAGCCCTCTCCCATCCAAGGCACGAATCTCTAAGCGACACTTTTAATATAAATACTAAAAGCTAAGCTTGACTCTCAGGATAGCTCCAGTTAATCCGCCGAAGCGGCAACCAGGACGTCCTCGCAGAAAAGCTCGTAGGGCCTCGCAGCACTAGTCGCTTAGAGATTCGTATTTTGGATACGATCCTCACGCTATTTGCCGCGCTTCCTTGCGGGAAATTCGGGCAAATAAATATCTGCTCGCGCTTTTTGCGCCGAGCAGCTGTATAATTACTGTCTGGGATGAACTTGCTGTTACGAAATCCATCCTAGCACGAAACTATTTTTATGTCAAGCAATACTGAAGAGGTGCGGCAGGAGGGGCCTGATTCCCGATATCTGGATCAGACTCTCCGCCCGAACACCTGGAGCGAATACGTGGGGCAGGAAGCGGTTAAAAAGAATCTCGTCATCCTCCTTTCTGCCGCAAAGGAGCGCAGCCATCCGCCCGAACACATCCTTTTTTACGGACCGCCGGGCTTGGGCAAAACGACCCTGGCGCACCTCATAGCGAAAGAGATCGGCGCGCAAATGAAAATCACCTCCGGGCCCGCCATCGAAAAGGTCGGCGATCTCGCCTCGATCCTCACAAACCTCTCCGCGGGAGACATTCTTTTTATTGACGAAATCCATCGCCTGAACAAGGCGATCGAGGAAGTCCTCTACCCCGCTCTCGAGTCGGGCACCTTGGATATCATCATCGGCAAGGGGCCGTCGGCGCGCACCATCCAGCTCGATCTGCCGCCCTTCACGCTCATCGCCGCGACGACGCGCATCGGCCTCATCTCGTCCCCGTTGCGGAGCCGCTTTTCCGGCGGCGTCTTCAGGCTCGAGTTCTATACCATTCCCGAAATTTCCGAGATCGTCCGCCGCTCGGCGAAGATCCTCGGCGTCCCCCTCGACGAGAAAGCTGCGCTCGAGATCTCGAAGCGGAGCCGCTTCACGCCCCGGACCGCGAACTATCTCCTCAAGCGGAGCCGCGATTTCGCCCAGGTCTACAAGAAGGATCTCTCGAAGGAGGTCGTCGAGCAGGCGCTCGAGCTCCTGGGCATCGATGCGGTCGGCCTCAATTCCTCCGATCGCGCGATCCTCTCCACCATCATCGAAAAATTCAACGGCGGCCCGGTGGGGCTCAACACCATTTCCGCATCGCTCTCCGAAGACCAGGCGACTATCGAGGAATACAACGAGCCGTATCTCATCCAGACCGGCTTCCTCGACCGCACGCCGCGCGGCCGCGTCGTCACCGAAAAAGGCTACGAACATATGGGCCAGACGCCGCCGGCCAATCTCCAAGACAAGCTTCTTTAGCTCCGCCGGCGCGGTTGTCGGAAATACCGGCGCATGATGGACAAATCCTTTTTCCCTGGGTAATCTAAGGACTGTAAACTAGCAACTAGAAACTTTCGTATGTCCGGACACAATAAATGGTCAAAAATAAAGCGCCAAAAGGAGAAGACTGACGCGCAGAAATCGAAAATCTTCGGCAAGATGGTGCGCGTTATCACCGTCGAGGCCAAGAAATCGAACGGCCAAATGACGCCGTCGCTGCGCGCCGCGGTCGACGCGGCAAAAGCGGCGAACGTGCCGGCCGACAACATCGACCGCGCCATCAAGAAAGCGAGCGAGCCGAGCGAAAACCTCGACTCGATCACCTACGAAGCCTACGGCCCGGGAGGATGCGCGCTCATAATCGACGCTCTCACCTCGAACCGCAACAAAGCGGCCCAGGAAATCAAGCATATTCTTTCCAAGCACGGATTCGCGCTCGCAGCGCCGGGTTCCGCCCAGTGGGCATTCACCAAGTCAGTCGAGGAAGGCTGGGTGCCGAACTCGACCGTTCCCATCTCCGAAGCCGACGGCGCTCTTCTCGAAACGCTCATGTCCGATCTCGAGGACAACGACGAGGTGCAGGATGTGTACACCAATGCCGAATAAGAATTCGGCATAATTTCCAATTAGCAATTTTTAATTTTCAATTTCACAATATTCCAAAGTTTGAAGTTTGCTTCATTGGTTATTATTTGAAAATTGGAAATTGTAAATTGAAAATTTAATTTTCATTCCGATGAAAATTTTAGGCATCGATCCCGGCTATGAGCGTCTCGGCATCGCGGTGATCGAAAAGGAAAAGAATGCGAAAGATCAGGTGCTCTTTTCCGAGTGCTTCAAGACCTTAAGCTCGCTTCCCCACCCCGAGCGCCTGCGGCTCCTCGGACAGGAGATTGAGCGCGTGATCGAGGAATTCCGGCCAGAAGCGCTCGGGATCGAAACGCTTTTTTTCAACAAGAACCAGAAAACCGCCATGCACGTTTCCGAAGCGCGAGGCTCCATTCTCTATGCCGCGGCTTCCAAGGGCTTGGCTATCCACGAATTCACGCCGGGGGAAATAAAAATGGCACTCTCCGGCTACGGCAAGAGCGACAAGGATCAGATGATCAAGATGGTGAATCTCCTGGTCAAAGTCCGCCCCGGAATCAAATATGATGATGAATATGACGCCATCGCGGCCGGTCTTACCCTCTCGGCCACGCTGGGCATCAAGGCCTTAACGAAGCCTTGAAATTAATGGCCGGAGGACTATCCACAGAACGCATTTTTGAGCATTGCAAAAATATATGGATCTGCTAAAAATAGGCTATTCCGAAAGCGCACCGCTTGAGGAACTTTAGAAAGATTACAAATTTATTCATTCAAAATGTTCGCAGAAGAATTGAAGTACGCATCGCCGATCCTCGCTATGGAAGATGAGGAAGAGGAAGAAGATGAATTCAAAGACGACGAAGGTGACTCCGAAGACGACTTCTCCGGTGAAGATGAGGAAGATGACGATATGGATGAAGAAGAAGGAACCGACGAAGGAGAAGGAGAAAGCTATTAATTTTCTGCACTGAAAAACCGCCCCGTGAGATAGCGCGAAGCGCAACATCTCACGGGGCGGTTTTTCTTTTTTTATTGCAACGAGCGAGCGGTGAATGAGAGTCTTCTTTCATTCATGTCCGAGACGTTGCAATATAAGGGCTGATACCCACACCTTCAGGGCGGCGCATGTGCGAGTCCGCGAGTACGTGCGACCGGGATTTATCCCGGAGTATGCCGCTTTTATTTAATATTGATCTTGATGAATCTACGCTTGCCGACTTTGAGGATAAGAGGTTCCTCGATTTTCTGATGGGCATCCTTGATCTCCTCGCCTTTTTCGAGGTCCTCTATCGCACCCTCATCGAGAAGCCTCCTGAATTCGGTCTTCGAGGAAACGATGCTCGCGTTTACCAATACCTCAGCAAGGCTCGCCCCTTTTTCCGCGGACGTCTCGGGAATGTTATCCGGAATGCCGCCTTTCTTGAACGTGCTGGAAAAGCCCTCCTTGGCCTTTCCCGCCGCATCCTTTCCGTGATACATGGTGACGATCTGCTCTGCAAGGAGCTCCTTGGCGTCGCGGGGGTTCATTTCGCCCGAATCGATCTTTCTTTGCATTTTTTCGATATCGCTGAGGGGCATATACGTGCAGAGCTCGAAATAATTACCGATGGAGCTGTCGGGAATCGACATAATCTTGCCGAACATGTCGAACGGTTCGTCGCTTATGGCGACGTAATTGCCGAGGCTTTTCGACATCTTCTCCTTGCCGTCGGTTCCCTCGAGGAGCTTGAAGGAAAGGACGGCCTGCGGCTCCTGGCCGTTCATTTTCATGATGTCGCGCCCAAGGAGCATATTGAAGGTCTGATCAGTGCCGCCGACTTCGAGATCGCACGAGCCGTAGATGAGATTGAGCACGTGCGAATCGATGCCCTGGAGCACCGGGTACATCATTTCGTGCATGAAAAGCTCCTCGTTCTTTTCTATCCGCTCCCTGAACATGTCGCGCTCGATAAGACGCGAATGGGTAATATGGCGGAGAGTGGAGAGAATGTTCGCGAGGCTCACGCTTACCACATGGGCTTTCTTGAGATGGGTCTTCTGCATGCGCGTCTCGTCGTAGAGCACCGCCTTGCCGATGAACGAGCTCGGATTGATGAACGTCGTCTTGAAGCGCACGAGGTTGCCGGGCTTCGGCTGGATATCGGCAACGCCGAGGAACCAGTCGGAATTCCGGATCCAGGAGAAGCGGTCTTCGCCGACAAGAGTGATCTTTCCGACCTGCTCGAGGTACGTCATCATGTTGCGTTCGACTTCGCGCTGGTCGATTTCGGGGCGGACCTTGCTTTTGCCGGTCGGATCGCCGATGCGCGCGGTAAAATCGCCGATGAGGAAAATGACTTTGCAGCCGAGATCCTGGAAGGCGCGAAGCTTCCGAAGCACGACGGCATGGCCGAGATGGATGTCTGGGCGCGTCGGATCGACGCCGAACTTGATGATGATGTCCCTGTCGTATTCTCCCCTAGCTTTCTTTACGAGCTTCTCCCTGAACGCTCCGTCGGGGTCGATAAACTCGCCCACGCCCCGGGAAAACAGATCGTCTATTTTTTTGACTTTTTCTTCGAGATCCATTCTGGTGGAAATGTGATGCTGCTCGGAATTTTGCTCCGTTTTTCGTATCCGTGCGGGATGATCGGCCTTGATTGCGCGGAATTTTGAGAGTATAAGGTATGGGTCGTTCGGAACCCGCGCAGCGTATTTCTAATGTAGCATATTTGACCGCCTTCCGGTATCGCGCGCCCGAATCCACAAAAATCTTCATATGATACAATTTACCAATATGAGAAGGAAAGTTCATTCACTTTGGACGAGATTTAAGGAACTCGGCTGGAAGAAGATAGTTACGGTAAGCGCCGGGGTGTTCCTCATCCTTCTGGGCATTTTTATTATCTGGGTTTCGACTCTGAAGCTCCCTACCCTCGACTCGTTCGGGGAGAGCGGCAGGCTCGCCGAATCGACTAAAATCTACGACAGGACGGGGCAGGTCGTGCTCTATGACGTAAACCAGAACCTCAAGCGCAACGTCGTTTCCTTCGACCAGATCTCCCAGCATGTGAAGGACGCGACGATCGCCATCGAGGACGACAAGTTCTACGAGCACCACGGCGTCCGCCCCCTTTCCTTCCTCCGCTCCGCCATCGCCGACGTCACAAGCATGAGTTTCAGCCAGGGAGGCTCGACCATCACCCAGCAAGTCATCAAAAACACCGTCCTGTCCGGCGAAAAGACCGTGCCTCGCAAGATCGAGGAATGGATCCTCGCCATCAGGCTCGAACAGCAGATGTCGAAAAACGACATTCTCGACATGTATTTGAACGTCATCCCCTATGGCGGCACCATGTACGGCGTCGAGGAGGCGAGCATGGAATTCTTCGGCAAGCATGCGGCGGACCTCGATATCGCCGAGTCTGCGTACATTGCGGCGCTCCCGCAGTCTCCTACCTATTACTCCCCATACGGCAACCATAAGGATGCGCTCGAAGCGCGTAAAAACCTCGTTCTTCAGAAAATGCTCGAGAACGGCTATATTACGCAGGACCAATACGACCAGGCGAAAGCCGAGAAGGTTACCTTCCTTCCCCAACAGAATCAAGGCATCAAGGCGCCGCACTTCGTGATGTATATCGAGGATTATCTCGTGCAGAAATACGGCGAGGACGCCTTGCAGCAAGGCGGCTACAAGGTCATAACCACGCTCGACTACGACCTGCAGTCGAAAGCCGAGGAGGCCGCCAAGGAATATGCCGCATCGAACGAGAAGAATTTCAATGCTTCGAATGCCGCATTCATCGCCATCGACCCGAAAACCGGCCAGATCCTCGCCATGGTCGGCTCCCGCGACTACTTCGATACCTCGATTGACGGCAACTTCAACGTGACGACGGCCCATCGCCAGCCTGGATCGACCTTCAAGCCGTTCGTATACGCGGAGAGCTGGCTCAAGGGCTATACGCCCGAGACCGTGCTCTTCGACGTACCGACCCAATTCAGCGTCAATTGCGCTCCAGACAACATGACGGATGATAACGGCTGCTACAGCCCGGTAAACTACGATGACGGCTTCCGCGGCCCGATGACGATGAGAAACGCCCTCGCCCAGTCGATCAACGTCCCAGCCGTCAAGACGCTCTATCTCGCCGGAATCCAGGACACCATAAACCTCGCGCAGTCCATGGGCGTCGGAAGCCTGGGAGATCCGAAGCAATACGGCCTCACTCTCGCCCTCGGAGGCGGTGAAGTTTCGCTTCTCGACATGACGAGCGCCTACGGCGTATTCGCGAATCAGGGAGTGCGCGAGCCGGCCGTCGGCATTCTCGAGATCGACGACCGCCAGGGCAACGTGCTCGAAAAATTTCAGCCGCACGAGTCGCAGGTGCTTCCGGCCGAGATTGCCAATGAGATGAACGATGTGCTCTCCGATGCGGTCGCGCGCTCCCCCGAATACGGCTACAATTCAGCCGTCAATATCCCCGGCCATAACGTGGCAGTCAAAACCGGTACTACGAACGATTATCGCGACGCATGGGTCATCGGCTATACGCCGGACATCGTCATCGGCGCATGGGCCGGCAACAACGACAATTCCCCGATGGTGAAGAAGATTTCCGGATTCATCGTGGCGCCGATGTGGCATGTGGTCATGCAGTACGCGCTTGACAGGCTGCCGGACGACCAATTCACGCCTCCCACGATCGATTACGCCGGCCTAAAGCCTGTGCTGCGCGGACAGTGGCAGGGAGGAGAGTCGTATTCGATCGATACAGTTTCGGGCAAGCTGGCGACGGCGAATACTCCGCCGGAAGACGTGCAGGAGATGTTTACCGGCGGCATCCATTCGATTCTCTACTGGGTTAACAAAGACGATCCGCGCGGCCCCATTCCGACTAATCCGTCGGCCGACGGGCAGTTTACAAACTGGGAGTACGCGGTGCAGGCCTGGGCCGCGGCGAACAATATCACCAGCGGCACTACCACTCCCCCGACGGACTTCGATGACGTACATACCGAAGGAGCGGGCCCTAAGATTTCCTTCGACAATCCGACGAATGACAAGCTATACGATCCCGACTCAAAAATTCTCATCAGGCTTAATTACGACGAGAGCGCTAATATCCAAAGGGTCGATTACTACCTCAATGATCAGTTCATCGGCTCGAGCACCAACGAACCGTTCAGTTTCTCGTTCGTTCCGAGCGACTATGGCGATACTAAAAACACCAATGATCTCTCCGCTGTCGCGACGGATATGTTGGGGAATCGCGGAACGGTGACGATGCGCTTCAAGGTGAACAAGTCAAACGCGGTTATTTCACCCCCCGTAATCCGGCTGTAGCGGGATCGCTTTTCAATTTCTCCAGGACGAGCTGCTTTTTCAGAAGCAACTCGTTTCGCATTACCGGATTGCTCGGCACGGTAGCAATCCCGTCCTTAATAACTATTTTCTTCGGATCGATCTCCGCTCCGATCGACTCTTTCATGATGCGGGCAATAGCTTCGCGCTGTGCCGATCCGTTCGCGATAAGAGACTTAAATTTGCCGAAAAACGAAGTGATATCCTGCATAAGGATCGAATTTTTTAATTTCCAATTTTCAATGAATTTTCAAGTTTCAATATTTCAAACATGTAGATATGTCTGTTGGTATTCCGAAATTGATTCATTGTGCCTTGATTGAAAATTAAGAGTTGTAAATTGAAAATTTTCAATCATTTGTTCATCGGCATCATTACATACACGAACGACGGATCGGAAACGCCCTTGATGACAATAGGCCTGCCTAAGCCGTTAAATTGGATGGAAAGGCTCTCCGAATCGATAGACTGGAAACTGTCCGAAAAATACTTATAGGCGACGTTTAAGGTGATATCCTCGCCGCTCGAAGAATTCTCGATATTATTCGTACTCTCGCCGATATCGGAATTTCTCGTCGTGAGCTCGAATTTCTTCTTCTTAGGCGAAACATTGATATTAAGTTGGTTGAATTTGTCGGAGAAGACGCTCGCGAGCTTCAGGGAATTCATGAGATCCTGCTTGAGGATAATCGCCTCTGTCTTGAAGCCCTTCGGAATGATCTGCTTGTAATCGGGGAACGTGCCGTCAATGACGCGGGAAACCAGATAGACGTTCTCGTACGATATAGAAAGCTGGTTCTTGCTCGCGTTCACCTCGATATCGCCCTTGGCGGCATCGAGTATGCGGAGAATCTCGGGAATATTCTTCACCGGAATGAGAATATGGCCGAAATCCCTTGAAACTTTGGCTTTTACCCTCTTTTCAGAAACCCTGAAGGAGTCGGTGGCGACAAATACGATCTCTTCCTCATCCGTATAGACATACACCGACGAAAGTTCGGGCTTCATGCTCGAAACAGCGGCGCTCCACCATACGGACTTGAGCCCTTTTGCGAAATCGGCCGCATCGACGGTAAACACCTCACCATCCTCGACCGTCGGGATAATGGGAAATTCCTCCGTAGGCATTGTTTTGATGACCGTCGAGCTGTTCGGTGTGGAAACCCTGAGATTCTCGCCATCCGTTTCGACAGTCACCATCGAATCGTCCGGCAGATTGGCTATGAATGAGTTGAATACCGATCCCGGAACCGCCACAGCGCCTTCCTCGACGATTGAAATGGGAATATGCATTTCAAGGCCGAGTTCGAGATTGGTCGCCTTGACCGTAAGCATCTTATTCTTCGCCTCCATGTGAATGCATTTGAGTACCGGCAGAGCTGCATTCTTCTCGGCGACCTTCTCAGTCCTGCTTACCACCTCCTGTATTTTCTTTTTCGGTACTTCGATCTTCATGTGAGTAAGTATGTATTAATGTATATATTTAAATCTATTACTAATACTAGGGGTGTGTATATCCGGATAACTCAATTAACCTTTAATATTAGCCTTTATTTAGCGCTTTATTCAGAATAATGTGAGGATATAATTTGAGAATATCTTGATAAATGCTCTATTCCTGGATGTTCATGTGGATAACCGCCTCTCCTATCCACACCTTATCTCCAACTCGCCATAATATCCATACACACACTATCCACAGGTTTTTACACAATCATCGCCCGTATCTGGCTCAGCTCCTGGACCAAGGTGCTGTCCTCGAGAAGGTCTTTTTTGATCTTCTCGCATGAGTGGATGACGGTCGTATGATCCCTGTCCCCCAGTTTCTGGCCGATCGACGGATAGGAGATGTTGAAATCCTCGCGAAGGATGTACATGGTGACTTGGCGCGGTTTTATGATCTCCTTGCGGCGGGTTTTCTCATAGATGCTTTCCTCGTCGATATTGTAGAAATCAGCTATAATCTTCACCACTTCCTTGGGAGAAAGGGTTTTCTTGGGCTTGGTATTGTTCTTGATGAAATTCTTGATCTCAAGAAGGCTCAATTCCTTGCCCTTGAGCTGAGACTGAAAGATGATCGAGTTCAAGACCCCCTCGAGATCGCGGACGTTCCCCGAAATAGACGACGCGAGATAGTCGAATACTTCGTCGGAGAGGTCGAAACTGTTCATTCTGCACTTTGCCTGAAGGATCGCCTTCTTCGATTCGTGATCCGGTGCGGGAATATCGATGATCATGCCGGCCGAGAAGCGCGATTTCAGCCGATCTTCGAGATTGGGTATGAAATTCGGATGCTGATCGGATGAGAAGATAATTTGCTTGTTGTTGTCGTAGAGCGTATTGAAGAGATGAAACAGCTCCTCCTGAGTTTTTTCCGTTTTCGAGAAGAACTGGATGTCGTCCATGACCAAAATGTCGCATTTTCGGTATTTTTCCTTGAAATTACTCACTTTATTGGTCTGAACCGCATTGATATAATCGGATGCGAATTTCTCGGAAGTGGCATAATAGACCTTCTTGTTGGCCGTATTTTTGAGATAATTCCCTATCGCCTGAATGAGATGGGTTTTGCCGTGGCCGGTGTTCCCGTAGATGAAGAGCGGGTTATAGACGATTCCCGGCTTTTTGACGACCGCCTGGGCCGCGGCGAATGCGAGCTCGTTAAAAGGCCCCACAATGAACGTTTCGAAGGTGTATCGGGGGTTTAGGTTATCCTCTTTGTTGATGTAATAGTCGTTTAAAGGAAGCTCTGTTGTCGGCACGGACGCGCTTAAGCGCTCGAATGCGTCCTTCCGGGCATTCGGATCGCTCTTGGTGATAGTAAATGCAAGCGAATGCACGCCGCTTGAAAGGTTCCGCAAGTGCTTAAGTATTACCGAGTGGTATTTATTGTGGAGCCACTCCTTTACGAATGCGTTCGGAACCGAAAGAATGACGGTGCCGTCTTCCTGCTTCACGATAAACGTATCCTTGAACCAGGTATTGAAGTTCGGCTTTGAGACGGTCATCTCGATTTCCGCGAGAACGCTATTCCAAAGAGTTTTGTTGTCCATCCCGTTAGAGGCAGATCCCGTTAGAAATTTCACATTCGGTCGAATGCTCGTTTCCAGCTTTGCTCTGCTTGAATTTGATTAGCTTGTAATTCATGGTTCGTAGATTTCTAAACGGGACAGATCGCGCTCACCGCGCTTTCCGCAAAGTTAAAAGAATTTCTTTGTGTAAATATTTCGACCATAGTTGATAAAATAACGCGATCGCGGCCTCTAACGGGATCCATATCAGTTTTAAAATTTACCGGAGTACTACTAGTATATACTCCCGAGGGTATTAAAGAACTTGCATACAGGGCAGAGGTATGTTAATAAACTGTTGACAATCTGTTGATATGGAAAGAGCGGGCATATTCGAATACATCCGCTTGTAAAATTCAAATTTTGCTTATATAATCCCCTATTATGTCGTTTACCTATAATCCCAAGAAGAAAAAGAGGGCCAAGACCCACGGTTTCCGCTCCCGCACCAAAAGCGCGGGCGGCCGCCGGACCCTCCGCAACAGGCGCAGGAAGGGACGCGCCAAGCTCGCGGTCTAGAGTCTAGAGAGCTCCATGCTTAAGGCAGAACACCGGCTTAAAAGAAAATACTTCAAGGAGATATTCGACCGCGGCGCTACGTTTCGCGGTCGATATTTCATATTGAAAGTGGCAAAGGCGGAAGACGGCCTGCCGAGCAGGTTCGGTTTTTCCGTATCCAAGAAGGTTTACAAGTCGGCAGTCGATCGCAATAGGACGAGGCGGCAGGGCTACAGCGCCCTTAAAAATCATATTGATGCCGTAAACGGGGGAATTATCGGGCTTTTTTCGATGATTCGTACGGGAAAACGCCCGAAATTCGCCGAAATCTCTCAGGATATCGAAGCTCTTTTGAGGCAATCGCGCCTTATTTGAAGCCCTTAAGAAGGAAAAGGGAGGAAGCTGGGCAATTTATCCGAAATAAGCTACACTGAGTCAATGATTTGGTTTTTCCAAGCCGTTTTCTACAAACCGCTCTACAACGGTCTCATTCTTCTCTTGAACGCCATTCCCGGAGCGGACATCGGCATTGCAGTCATTGTCTTCACGATCATCGTGAAGCTCATCCTCTTCCCTCTCACCTATAAATCGATCAAGACCCAGATCCAGATGAAGCGGTTCGAGCCGGAACTCGCGAAAATCAGGGAAAAATACACCGACAAGCAGGAACAGGCGCTCAAGGTGATGGAAGTCTACAAGCAGGCGGGCATCAATCCGTTCGCGAGCTTCTTTCTCGTCCTTATTCAGCTCCCGATCCTCATCAGCCTCTACTACGTCTTCCTCCATTCCGGCCTGCCGACCATCAATCCGGACCTTATCTATCCGTTCGTCCATGCAAATAGGCCGATTGCAATGGAACTTTTCGGCCTCATGGATCTCTCGAAGAGCAGTATTGTGATTTCCCTTCTCGCCGCGGTCGCCACCTTCTTCCAGATGAAATATTCCGCCTCCACCATGGGCAGTACGGGAGTGCGCAAGCCGAATGCGAGCTTTACCGACGACCTGGCCCGCACCATGACCACCCAAATGAAGTACGTCTATCCCGTCTTTATTTTCATCATCGCCTACCGCCTTTCGGGCGCGGTCGCCCTCTATTGGCTCGTGAACACTCTCTTTACGCTCGCCCAGGAGCTCTACGCGAGAAGGAGGATCGGCAGGAATCATCCTCCGGAGGCAGAAGTAGCGAAGTAAAAAAACTCAATGGATACAGCGGGCATCATATCGGTCATCGGAAAGACTCTTGATCTCCTTGGAATCGAGTATGAGGCGATCGAAGAGCATCCGTCCAAGAATGATGCCGTGCGGATCAATATCTTGACCCGGCAGTCCGGAAGGCTTATCGGCACCCGCGGCGAAACGCTCTCCGCCCTCAACCTTATCGTCAAGAAAATGGTTTCCTCGGCCAATGAATCGACGCATATTTCCGTCGACGTGAACGGCTATCTTGAAGCGGTGGATCAGGCGATACGGAACAAGACGTACATACTCGCGGAACGGGCAAAATCCTTCAAGACCGACGTGGAAATGGAGCCGATGAGCGCCTACGACCGCATGGTGGCGCACTCCTTTCTCAAGGACGATCCTCATCTTGAAACGGTATCGATCGGCGCGGGAAAAAACCGTCGCATAGTGATCAAATATAAGGAATAGGAGCGGCAAAAAATTTTCAATTCTTAATTTTCAATTTTCAATCAAAAATCAATGAATCAATTCCTGCCTGCCGGCAGGTTCAAATGTCTGAATCATTGAAACATTGAAAATTCAATGGAAATTGAAAATTGCAAATTCCCTATCTTACTATCAGTGTATCAATATTGAAATACGGAATACAAAGGGAATACCAACTGATCATTGGGAGTTCAGCCGGTAAATCCAGAGCGACAAGTCGTTGCGGTTCATGAATGCGACCGATGTCCTGTCGCTCGAGGGCACGAGGTCCACGCCGTCGATATTTTTGCCCGACATGTCGGCGATGACGATCGACGTGCCGTCGATCGGATTGATCTCCCAGAGGTCGTCCGATGTCGAGACCATCCCCTGGTACCACAGGTCGAGGAAGTCCGCGTTCAAGGGGCTCTTCGAGGCGGCGCAGAAGACGACCGCGTCATCGTCGCTCCAGGCGCATTTCTCGGGAATGGAGTTCACGGGAAGCGCCGTGACCGCCTTCGTTGCGACGTTGAGCATCCTGAGTTTGTAGCCGTTGTCGTTCTCGCCGAAGAGGACGTATTTGCCGTCGTGGCTCATGAGCGTTGTGAGGCCTTGGACGTTCCCGATAATCTTGCTCTGCTTTGCGGTCTTGATGTTGAAAAGATAGAGGAAGCCGTTTGTGTAGGATGAGGCCTTCGTGGTGAGCGCGACGGTATTCTGGTCGATTCCCTGGGGAATCCATTCCCGCACCGGCGACTGGAAGACGAGAGTTCTTCCGGCTCCGTTCATGCTCGAGACGTAGCCGCTCGAGCCGGAGGTGCTTGTCATGAGACTGAAGATTTTTCCGCCGCCGAGCGGCGTGATGGAATCGATGCTTGCGGGGAGATATGAGCCCGTAAGCGACCGGTTGCCGTCCGCTTCCGCGGAATTGGGATCGAATTGCGCGTAGTAGCTCTGGATGAAGTCAGTATCCCCTTCCAGGAAGCGCATGATAAGCGCCGCCCCGCTCGGGTCCCACACCGCTTCGCGGATTTTCGGCATGGTGGTGTTGGTGTCGCGGGAAATGACTCCAGTTTGGACATTAAAATCATAGAGATTGCCGGTCGCGCGGTCGACATAGCGCACCACCGTCGTCGATGCATTCACCGCATCGACCATTGTCTCGCCCGCTACGGGCGACATGGTGATCTGCTGGAGCTGCGGAAGAGGCCCGGCGGGAATCCCCGAAGGAGTCGATGTGCCGCCATTCGCTTCTTCCCCGTTATCTGCCGTCGTCGTCGCGGATGATCCTGCAGTATTCGATCCGAACGGCAGGAATTCCCTGAATGACTCCTTTTCTCCGGTCGTCGGGCTTACCGTGTAGTCGAAGAAATAGTAGTAGCCGACGAGGCCGAGCGCTACTACGACGATCGCTATGAAGATGATAACGAGAACCTTTTTCATGCCTACTTGTTTACTTGAATATCCCAGTGGCTGTTCGATTGGCCTATATCTTCATGTGCGACTTTATACGTGTAGCCGTTTTGGGTAATCGTGACCCATGTATTGCCGGGCGGAACCGTCCCAAGCTGTGCCTTGATCGTTGAATCCATGTAATCCGAAAAGGCCGCGCCATCACCCTGTTTATCGGAAATATCGAGTTTGTAACCGTTGGCGTGAGTATAGGGTCCGGAGTCGGTATGCCCCGGTTCGGTGCCGCCCGTTATGACGAGATTAGTGCATGCCGAACAATTGGATTTGAGCAGATTGGCGCCCTCAACCGTATTTTTTTGGATGCCAATGAGAGATGTTTTGCAGCCCGGCTGGGTAACGCAATTGGCATTCGTATCAAATCCTGCGCTGTTAAAGGAGGAAAGCGCTAAAGCGGGATCGACCGCTCCGCCCCCATTGCCTCCTCCAGCCGTGATTCCTCCGGTGCCTCCGGTCGTTCCGCCGGCGGTCACGGCATTTTGAGGCTGTGCCGGCAAAGTAAGGTCGAGATTTATCGAGACGAGGTTCGGGTTGATGGTGTAGAGGATGAGCCAGGATACGAACGCCAAAATAAGGCCGATCACTGCGTTATTGATCGTATTGCGGCCGCCCGACTTGCCGCCCAAGGAGGTCGAGGTGATGTACTGGAAGCCGCCGTACATGATCATGAGGACGGAGAGGAAGATGGTGATCGCGATGGCGAGCTTCATCACGCCCGGAAGATACTTCTGCAGAAGGCCTTGCGTCTGCTGAGGGCCGGGATCTGCGTACGGGAGCGGCGCAAGCGGCACGTATGAAGCGGAATTTCCCGGGTCGGTGGTAAGGCCGCCGCCTCCGCCGCTTGCCGCGGCTTGGGCATTCGCAAAGGCGGGAACGATGGCGATTCCCATGAGAGCCACGAGGGTGGCGGAGAGGAGAAGGTTGTAAAAATGTCGCTTCATGATAATTGGTTAGTTTTGCTTGTTATTGAAATAGAGCATCGTCTGGGCATCCGCGTACTGGAGGATGAAATTGTTCTGCTTGGCGGTAACGTCCACCAAGGCATTCCCCTCTTCGTCGGTGGTCGTTCGGAGTACGACATGGTTCGAGCCGCTGTTGTCGATCGGCTGGCCGTTCATGTCCCATTCGTATTTCATGTTCGCGCCGTTGAGGCCGGCCGAGAAGAAGAACGGATAGGCGGTGAGCGTGATCTCCTGGTCTTTCATGGTCACGTCGCCGATGAGCGCCTTGTTCGAAAGAACGCCGAGCCGCGGATTGTCCTCGTAGGAAATGACCTTGGGCGGAATGGGAGTGATCGCCACGAAGCCGCGGGACGTCTGGGTTCCGTCGTAGCTCGTCACTTCGACGGAGACGTCGGTTTCCCGCGGCAGGTCGGTGTCACTGAAGGTGAGGGTGTTTCTGCCGTAGCCCGACTGGTTGCCTATTACGCTTCCGTCCCTCGTCCATTTATAGAGAAGATTTGCGGGATTGATCTCCGCGCCGTTCGAGCCGAGCATGTGCGGGATGGCCGTCACCTGGACGGCGCTCTGCGTGGTGTACATAGCCTTTCCTTCGTAGAAGGGCGGCGTGTAGGTGTCGGTCTGCCAGATCATGTCGACTTCCCCGGGCGTCACGGAGATCGACTGGTTGTCGATGGCGCCCTGCGGCGTGGTTATCTTGACGCTCACCGTGGTCTTCTGGCCGAGCTCTCCCGCCGTGAAGGTATAGGATTTGATGCCGATGCCGTTCTGCACTTCCTTGCCGTTCACGCTCCAGACGATCTGCGAAAGGTCGAGATTCGTAGTGTTGCTGTCGATGACTACCGTGACGGGCGCTCCCGGGGCGGGGCTGGCGGGGTTCGCGGCGATGTCGATGACGTCGCCGTAGCCGTAATCGGAGAGGTTGATGCCGGAGAGATTGAGCGACCGTGCCGGATTGATGGTTTGGGCCATGGCAAAGTGAGTCGCGCAAAGCGCGCCAACCGCAAGTAGAATTAATGATCCCCTTCTCATTAAAAGCGAACGTAAAAGCCCTTATACCGAAAAATTATACCATAGAATCCTGGCCGGAAATGGTCGAGTTAACGCACAGAGGGGTTAATTTTCAATTTGCAATTCTCAATTTTCACTGAATGTCTCAATGAAATAATTTTCAAACATCAACAACCAGCCAGTGGTTCATTGGGATATTGAAAATTTATTGAAAATTGCAAATTGAAAATTAAACAGCCCTGTACGAGCAAGGAAGGATTTTCCTACTTTTATTGCGTCGTTTTTGCAGTATCCTTCCGTGCGGGCCGGATATCCTGCACGACCGGCCGCAGGCGCGGCGTTTCGCGCTCTTCCGCCTGCTCTTCATCGTCATAAAGGTCCGGATCGCGCATCGCGGCCGCGCGGTTCGCGTTCATGACGGCTGCTTGGTTCTTCAAGGCGCCGACCGCACCTCCCACATCGCCTTCCGCGATGCTGGTAACCGCTTCCACTGCGGGAATTTTGTGCTTCATGCATATGTAAAACATCGTACCGAACCAACCTGGCAGCATGTCGGCAACAGGGATTGCTTCAAGAACCGTTCCGGCAAGGAGGACGAGAAAAACATCCGGTTCGGCGGGACTGATTCCGCAGATCATGAGCCATATGGCGAATATGAGAATACCCGCGACATCGAGAAGGACGCTTATGATCTCTCCGGCAACAGGAATAAACGACACGCCGAACTGCACTAAATCAATAAGGCCTGCGACCGTCATTATAAGGACGATCTGTATTCCTGTGAGCTTGCTTTCCCCGAACATAACGTTATTGCTTAAGCGGCGCCTCTCCCGCGATCGGTTGAGGGGCGGCCGGAGCCAGCGCGCTCTCAGCCTCCGATTTTATAAGGTCATCCTTCGCCTTCTTGATGGCGAGGAGCTGGGACGGGTCGGAGGTGATGATCTGGTCCTCGGTGTATGAGGCGATGATCTTGATCGCCACGTGCTTGAGTCCCGCAAAGAAAATGCCTTCCCCGACATCCGACTCGAGCAGGAGGTATTTCTCCTCGTCGGTGAGATTGAAGGTCTGCTGGATCTTGTCGATCGAGGTCGGCGACTGCTTCATCAGAAGCTGGATCGACGAGTTGGTGACGATCGGCGTGCCATAGGGCGAGGAAAGGAAGTCCTCGACGTCCTGGGTGATGGTTGCGAGCCCCAAATAGTACTTGCGGCCGCGCTTGGCGAGCGAGAGGAGGAAGGAAGCGGTGTCCTCCGACTTCATCATCCACCACGCCTCGTCGATGACGAGAAGGCGCTTTTCGCGGCTCTTCCTGATGGCGTTCCAGATGTAATGGGTGATGATATACATCGCCACGGGCTTCAGCTCGTCCTCCATGTCGCGGATCGAGAAGACGACGAACTTCTTATTGATATCGATATTAGTCGGCTTGTTGATGAAGCCCGCCCAAGTGCCTTTGGTGTACTTGGTGAGGCGCTGAGCCAGGGACTCGCCGCCCTCCATTCCGGAGAGCACGAGCTCGAAGTCGGAGAGGAGCGGCGGCTCGATGTTCTCGAAGTTGGATTCCGCGGTGATATCCTTCAATGCATAGGTTTCGGTGATGGCGCGGTCGATAAGCGCGTCCTCCTCGGCCGTGAGGCCGCCCATCATGATGCGGAAGAGGCCGACCAGGTTCACGATGTTCGAACGCAAAACGCTCGCCGCCGATTCCCCTTCCGTCACCGCCGGAAGCTCGAAAGGATTGATGTGGTGCTCGGACGAGAGGGAGATCTTGAAGTAGCGGCCGCCCGTCGCTTCGGCCATGTACTCGTACTCGCGCTCGGGGTCGATAACGAGGACTTTCGTCTCGAACATGAGGCTGCGGAGAATCTCAAGCTTGGTGGCGTACGATTTTCCCGAACCGGACTTCGCGAAGGTGACGGAATTGTAGTTTTCCATCGAGAAGCGGTCGAAGAGGATGAGGGACGAATTGTGGCGGTTGACGCCGTAGAGGATGCCCTTGTCGGAGGTGAGATCGAAGGAGATGAACGGGAAAAGCGATGAGAGCGGGGTGGAATTGAGCTTCGAGTGGACGGCAAGGAGGTCGGTCGCGAGCGGCAGGACGCTTTGGTAGCCCTGCTCCTGCTGGAAGAGCGCCGGCTTCACGTAGACGAGCTGGGACTCGAGGATCGAGCGCACTTCCGACTCGACATGGTCGAGCTCCTCAGTCGTGTCGGCATAGATCGAGATGTAGACGCCGACGTCGAACATCCTTTCCTGCGCCTGCTGAAGGCTGTCACGGAGATTCTCGAGGTCTTGGTAGGCGGTATCGAGCATCGGATCGCGCACGAGGCCCTTCTCCTCCCTGGTGTGGATCTGGCTTTGCACTTCGGCCACTTTTTTCTGGAAGGTGCGGAGGATTTTCGAGGTTTCGATCGGATGGACGAAGATCGAGATGTCGAAGACCTTGTCGAGATTGATGATCGGCGCGAACCAGCTTTCGGCGAGATAGCGCGGATATGAAATGACGAAGAAGGTTCGGACGATCTTCTCGCCGAGGTTCAACTCCTTGGGAGTGATCTTGAGCGCCGAGGGCGCGATGACATCCTGAAGCTCGAGCGCTTCGGATTCATACACGGCCTTGGGAAGGAACGACGAGAGATCGGCATTACTGGCCTTTTTCTCCGGTGTTTTGAAAGGATTGCTAAAGAGACTCATATGTTTATTGTATAATTTTCAATTTTTAATTTCCATTGAATTTTCAATGGATTAATTTTCAATCAGCCGTGATTTTTTGAGTGTCTGTATAATCTTTTGGAAAATAAGCGTCAATTCCTGGCATTCTTTCCAAAGAATCCGCAAAGCGTCCGCCTCGTTGGGGACCGCAATGGCGAGCATTCGAAGCCAATGCTTGCTTTCTTGCGCCTCTTTCTTGCAAATGTGTATTTTATTGCGGAAATCCTTTTTCGAGCTGGCGCCGTTCGCTTCCATGTAATTCGCGCCTATGCTCGTAGCTGACCTGACAAGTTGGCTGACAAGAGGGTCGGTAACGATGGTGCGCGGCAATCTTATTGAAAATTTTACAATTTCTTCTCCGAACTTCGCTGTCCGTTCCTCAAGGTCATATTCTCTTGAAGTGGATCCTTGAGGCATTGAAAATTGATTGAAAATTGTAAATTAAAAATTGATTATCAACTCAATTTTATAGGTTTATCGGTTTCTCCGGGGTTGAAGATCTTGTAGAAGAATTCGGTAACTTCCTCGGTGCCGAGCTGGACGACGCGGATGCCGCAGCGCACCAATCCCTGCTCGACGACCGCCATGCGTTGCTCAAGCTGGGTGCGGTTCTCCTCGAACTGCTCTTCCCCGCTCCCCGCGGCCGCGCCCTTGGCTCCTCCTCTGGACGGCAGGATGCCGCTCAAAAGGCCGCCGTTCGATTTGATCATCGCGGGAATGTACGGAATGACGATGAAGAAGTTTTTCGTCATGATGTTGGTGCTCTCGGTGAAGTTGCGGATGAACTCGATGTATTCCTGGATCTGGATCTTCATGAGATCGATCGTCTGCTCCTTGTAGCGCTGTTCCATGAGCGCCAAGTACGGCCTGATGTCGAGCTTCCTCGACTGGACGAAGATCTGGATCGAGAAATCGAGCGAATTGAGGAATTCCTGGAACTGGAGGAGGATGGCGTTGCGTTCGTCCTCTGACTTGAGCGAGAAGTTGAGGGAGGACGCCAGAACGACCGCGCGGAGCGAGCCGTCCTTCAGGGTGACTATGCCGTTCCTGATCTCCTTGATCGGAACGAAATCCTGGGTCGAAAGAGCCGTTTGTGCCATGATGCGAATAAATTATATCACGCCTGCGGGGTCTTCGATTGCTCCCCCGAATTCGGCGTTACCGGGTTGACGCTTTCCCTCACGTCGAGGCTCCACGTGAGGTCTTTGAGCTTGCTGTCGCCGAGCTTCGGGACGTAGACCTGCGAATATGCCGGGGTCTCGACGGCCTTGGCGACGGCTTTCTTCGGCTGCTTCTTCCAGATATAGAGCTTTCCGCCGACCACATATTTGAAAAAGGCTTCGACCACGTTGATGAACGGCTTGTTGTTCACCTTGTAGAAGGCTAGCGCGAGGGAAAAAGCGACAACGGGGAGAATGAGAAGGAAGGAAATGAATTTCGGCAGGAGCATATAGAAGACTACGGAGAGACCTCCCCCGCCGCCGAGATAGATGAACTGCTTGAAGGTAAGCGGGCCGAAGATCTTGTCCTCGACCTCGATGAACTGAGGAACTTGGAATCGCATCCCGTTAGAGATCGGAAACAGCCGCTGTTTCCGACATCGTCTTCTGATTTGTAAGTAAGTCGACCATAACTTTTCTTGTCCTTGCGTTAGAAAATCACAATCAAAATATCTCTAACGGGACGCATACGTATAGTATAGTCGACATCCTTCCGGCGGACAACGAAAAAAGGGCTTCATAAAGGTATAAAACCTATCCCCGCTCTCTTCTCTTGACATTTACAAAAAAATGATATATGATGTAATTAGAAAGGGCATTGCCCTCAGTTCTCAACAACAAAGGAGACTTGAAATGTCGAAAAATGCCAAGAAGTTAATGTCTTTGGTAGCGATTATGGGCATTGTGGTTGTGCTTTCCATTGCCCTTAATTCGAACCCTACTAATCCTAACAAATCATCTCGGGTAGTATCACGAGCTGCGGAAAATATTATCGCAACGTATCAGTCGCTTCCTTCAAGCGAAGCTCGGTATGGGCTGATTCACGACAAGATCGGCGATGTTAAATCATCCAGCGACGCCATTGCTTTGTGCAGGATAATCGGCTTCCATAGAAGCTTCCCGGACAAAAACACCAAAGATATACAGTTGGAAGCTGCAAAAAAGGCTCTTGATCTGAGTTCCAACGACCGAACAGCTCTTCTTGAGCTACACGAACTAGTCTACGACCCATCAACTGCAGACTTGCGCAATAAGGTCCTCGTACCATTAGATGAGCGTCTTGTTGCGCTTACCGACATGAAGAATCAGACACAAGTCAATTCATTATGCGGAGCCTGGAGAGTGGAGGAGTCATTTAAAGATGTAGCGCGGAAGTCGCGCTACGGAAACCAGACCCTACAGCGAAAGCTGTTAGATGTCTGCATGGGAAATTAAAATGGATAAAATAGCCTGTCACCAGAACATTGGGTGGCAGGCCTCTTTTTAATGTAGATAATTGACTTTTTTATAAATTTATATTATTAATTCCTACGGAAAAGGAGGCAGTACTTGAAACATTCAGCGAAGTATATCATTGGAATCCTTACGGCTTTTTTGTTGATAGGAAGTGTGGATTGTTCTCAACAGACAACTACCCGCTCCGATGATGGGGTGTCTTCAAAAACAGAAAGATTGATTGAGGAATATCAGGCACTTCCTAATAGTGAAGATCGATATGAGCTGGTTCACAATAGGATCAGTGACATCAAATCACCCGCTGATGCCCTCGCCCTGTGCCGGACAATCGGCTTCAGGGAGAGCTTCCCGGACGAAAACACCAAACAAATACAGTTGGAAGTTGCGAAAAAAGCCCTTGAAATAGGCTTCAACGATCGAAAAACCCTTATCGAACTGCACAAGATGGTGTATGATCCGTCCACAGCAGAGTTGCGCAAGGCGGTGCTCATACCACTGGATAAGCAACTTATTAAGCTCACGGATTTTAAGAATCCGGTGCAACTCAGGTCTTTCTGTGATGCGTGGAAGGTGGAGCTTACTTTCACAAAGGTAACAGACGCGATACAATTCAACGCTCGGCAAACATTGTTTCAATATCTAGTTGAGGTTTGCAATCAATAGCTATGAGGCCTGATACCGAATAATTCGGTGGCAGGCCTCTTTTTAAAAAACTCTTTCACGAACATGAAAGAGCTTTTCCTTTACTCGAGCGGTTCGCGGTACGGGTCTTGGCCGCCGGGATATTGCTTGGGAGTCGATGGCTGTGCTGGTTGAGGCTGAGGAGCGGAGTTGGGTGCCGCTGGAGCCGTGGAGGGTTGCGGTGCAGGAGTTTGAGGCGGGGGAGGGGTAAAGGTAGGAGTTGCAGGCTCGGGCTTCTTGATTTCCTCCACCTTGATATTCGGTCCCGCGGTCGGAATCGAAACCTGAGGCTGGGTCGGACGAGGTGTTTCGGATTGAGTCGGCGCCGGTTGCTTCTCTACCATCGGCATAAGCTTGCTTTCATCAGTCTTTTCCCCGCCGAGCCTGTTGTCGAGAAAGGCCAATCCTTCCGCTTTTGGCTGGGCCTTTTTATACGCATCGTAGATCCTATAGAACTCATCGGTCGATATATCCCCGTGGGCGAAATGCAGGAGCTGATTCATGACATTTGTCTCGATCTCGTTTGAGACCTTTTTTGCGGTTTCCGAATCAATTCCCTGAATCTTGTCGATTTGCGCGGCAAGTTCCTCGCGCTTCAGGAGCTCGATTGCGCGCAGATTGCTGAGGTCGATCATGATGCCTGCCTGTTCGTCATCAAGGTGGTATTTCCCTGCTATTTCATACAGGGCGGCAAGAAATCCGAACGACGACGTGGCCGCATCGATCTCCGGGGGGATCGTATTTAACCGTGCAATGAAATCATCGGATGAGATGTCCATAGTAGTTTATGAATACATTTTCTTGCCCTTGCCCGTGTTGAGCCACGCAACCAACTTCTCAAGCTCCTTGTGGGTGCCGGTTGGAACTGCGGGAGGAATAAACGGCGCAGCATTAGCGTTGAAGGCATTTTTGAATGCAAGGCGCTTCGTTCTATCCATACTTTTTGCCATATCGCCGAGCTTCTTGGCATCAAAAGCCTCAAGAGCATCAGGATTGGTGAGCAGATTGAGATCGAGTTTTGCGGCAGCCTTGCCATCAAGTTTGAAGATCGCGTCATATGCATCATTGGCATTGTAATTGGAATTGGGATTCTTTATGCCTGGAATTGCAGGATTTGAAAGCGCTCTGATAACAGGTGCCAGTCGAGCTTCGGCAAGCTGAGTCTTCTCGGTGTTTGTAAGGGCGGCATGTTCAGGCTTCGTGACTCCTTCAAATACGCCTTGTTGCACATGCATAGCGAAGTTCTCGTTCCTGAAGTGAGTCGGATCGATGTACTCCATATCCTGAACACTGAGCCTCGAGATCGCTTCCTTGGCGTTTTTCTCAAGCTTCTCCTTCTCGTCAATTTCAGCTGGTGTGAGTGCCCTTCCAGCCGTTCTCGAATTGAAGTCATCGAGTGCCTTAACATGCTCATAGACCGGCTTATAGCGAGCTTGCTTGACCTTCTCTTTACGCTCGTCGTCATGTTTCTCGGCGCGCATCGTGCTGTTGAGTTTTTGAGGTGAAAGGCTTTGAGCGACGAATTCATGCTCAAGACTCTTGCCGAGGCCTTCAAGCTGCTTGTCGTTAAGGCCTTGAATGGTTTTACGTGCCTTATTTTCCGTATTCTCGTGGTTGCCAATTTCAGTTTTAATCGCAGCAAGACGAGTGGTTGCCGCCGCATGCGCGGGAGTTCCCACAGTAGCTGTAGCAAGTGTTGCATTGAGCTTTTCCTGTTCCTCCAGAAGTTTCTGGCGAGCGTCGAATGCCTGAGTGCCAGCCTTAATGTCAGCCTGAGTCTCAAGCTTTTTCTTGATCTCCCCGGTCTCCCGCTTTTCATCGTCTCTTCCTTTCTTCCACTGCCTGAAGCCGCCTTTCTGGCCGCTGCCGGTACCGAGACCTTTGCCGATACCGGTGTTGCGAAGGTCGAAGCTGTTTTTCGCCACTTTCTCATCGACTTGTTTGAAGGCGCGCCTGCTGGTCCAACCGACTGCTCCACCCAACATTGGAGTAGTCTTCAGGCGATTTGCCCACTTGGAATCCACTGTAGCTTGACCGAGCTTGCCAACTGAACGCCGTAATCCATATCCTGCACTTCCAAAAACTGCTCCTCCCGCCCACTGGCTGCCCTTATTCATAGCGTTGGCGATCATTCCGCCGCCGCGCGTGGCGAGATTTTTCGATGCCACAAGAGAAAAGACCATGAAGCCAATAATGACTGCATAGTTGAAGAGGAGGCTTGTGCTGTTGAGGGCTCCAGTCCCTCCTCCTGCCAGATCAGTAAAACTCTTACCGGAAATTGTATTTGCAATCGGTGAGTTGGATATGACACGAAGAGTCAGCCAGCTCAGTATCATGAACACTGGAGCAAAAAGAAGCTGGCCGTTCAGTGTGTTAAGCCAGCGTCTCGACATGCTTCCTACTTGCGGCATCACAATGCCGAGAACCGCCAAAGGAGAGAGCATCATGAGGAAGACAAGGACGATAAATCGGATAACCAGCATAAGGGCCATCGCAAGAAAGATCACTGATGCAATAAGAATGAGAATTGAAGCCAATAAACCATTCAAAATGATTGCCATCGTGCCACTTTGCGCCAAGTTTTTAGCTGCATCGGTTGCTTGGAAGAAGGAAGAAAGGCCTAAAGGCGCCATGAACGCATTCGAAAAACCAAAACTTGTGGGATCTGTAGTTGGAGCGCCTGCCGCTAGACTGCTTTGCTGGATTGATGTGTAGAAGCCGATAGTGACAATATTCGATGCATCGATTGCAACCTGAGTGAAGAAGAGGCTGAAATTGACGAGAAGGGCCGCAATGACAACGTTGCGGATCGTTTTCTGGTAATGGCCCCTGCCGATCACGGTGAGAATGGCTTCATAGAGGAGGAGGAAGATGAAAATCATATTGCCGAGGTCGCGGATGGCTCGCCAGCCAGACTGGATGCCTGCGAAATCCTTGAGATTCTGACTCATATTGACGATCGTCGCGTTGATTGAGTAGTTGAGAACCCAGCCAGAGAGTGTAAGAATCCAGCCAATACCCTCGACAATTATCTGCACTGCGTTAGCAGTGAGAAATTCAAAACATTTTCCACCGTCAAAACTAAAAAGCGAACACCCTGTTCCCGGGTCGACAACCTGTTGAGCTTGAACTGCTGCGTTCGCCGCCCCACCATTAGTAAGCCAGTCAGTAACAAGATCAGCATGGGATATATGAACGCCAAGAGGCAGGAGTGATACGCTCGCTCCTGCCAGGACGATCATTCCCGCTATGGCAAAATTTCGAAAAAGCCTCTTCATGTACTAATTGATCGGATATCCCAAGGTGCTTCCCATGGACCACCCTTCGATGCCGTTTGCCCAGCGGATTCTCCACCAGTAGACGGCAGATCCTCCGGCAAACGGCCCTTGTTCGAGAAGGGTTCCCTTGTCCCCGACTGCCGCTACCGAGATTTCCTGCGCCCCGACGTTCGCGGCGACTCGCACAGATGTCGCAAGCATCGCCTGGATCGTGTCGCCTACCTTGAACCCGCCTGGGTTTGAAGGAGGAGGTGTGGTGGGCGGAGTTGCAGGCGGTGGCGGAGGCGTTGTCGGAGTGGTAGTAGGAGTCGTTGTTGGCTCTTCCGTGGGTGCCGGGGGAGGAGTCGTGATGGGAGGCGTTGCCGGCGGAGGAGGCGGAGTCTGAGAAATCGACCCTGGCGGCAGGCCGAAGCCGGGGAGATAGGAATTTGCATCCGGAGAACTGCAGGCGGAGCCTGTACCGCCCGAGATGGAAAGATCCGGATTGATCTGCCCGCCAGTCGCGCCGGTGCATGTGCCCTGGGAAGGAATCTGGATATTCTGCATCTGCTGGAGCGACGCGCCGCCGTCATTGAGACCGGAAGCGGTACCGAGCCCGCGGAGGCCGCCGGAGACGGAGCTCAGGGTTTTGGTCACGAGCTGAGTCATGAGCGCTCCGATGATCTCATTGATCTCATCAGCGCCAACGAGGCTCTGCAAGCCGCTGGAGAGATGTTGGTTCAGCTGTGTTTCGATAACCGAACCGGGAGTTTGAATGACACCATTTGCATCTGTGAAACTCAAAAATCCCTTACCCCAGTCCAACTGGAGTTTTTGCGAATTCTCAATCTGATCGCGTCTTCTTGTATATTCGTTTGTAAGCATAAGATATGCGCCGTATGGATTGTTCTGTGGCTCCGTTACCATCGTGTTCCACGCAAGCCAGCCGCCATTATTGAAATTTTGGGTGAAGGCATCGATGTTCTGGATGACGTTGGTGAGGGTACAGGTAATAGAATTTTGGAAGGGCAGCATTCGCTGATTATTAAGGCCGATACGCAACTGAGGGCCGAAAGAACTGCAGAGGAAATTGAGACTTGGATCGTTTAGAATAAAATTACCTGCGATTGCATCTCCTATATTAGTGAAATACTGTTGGGGATTCTGCACAAATGCGGGATTGCCGTTGAATCCGTTGTTGATCCAGTCGACGACGCTTGCCGTCATCTGCTGGATGATGACTTTGGCGATGAACCATGCCACGGAGTCTCCCACATACTCTTTCATAACGAGGGAGAATTGATTGAAGGCGCTGATCGTCGTCTCGATTTCCGTCGGGATATCGAATACGGCCCATTGCGCCTGCGCTTGCTTCGGCTGGAGAATGCCGAGCGGGAAAACGAACACGCAGATGAAAATCGCGATTATGAGCTTACGATGAAGACCGTGAGATTTTTTTTTCAATTCACGAAGCATTGCACGGCTCTAAACCTTGTAATTATTGTATCGTAGACATGAACTTATATCCATCCTCGCCTTGTTCAAAAACGATGCCGTTCTGCTTGTAGTAGCCGACCACGGCGTTCAAGCCGCTCAGCATCGCATACGTATCATTCTGATAATCGCTGAAGCGCGCGTAGGCCGGTACGGCATCCTTGAAGAGATTGCGCATCGCTCTCTGGTCGGTCAGCATGGCGCTGATGCCGTTCACGATTTCCAGGTGGTAGGTCGCGATACTCGACGGTACGTTCATGGCGAGAAAACCGTCGAGCGTTTTTTGATAGCCGTCGATGATCGGGTCGAGCCCTTCGAGCGCGGATTCGTCGTTTTTCTGGACCGCGTTCTTGAATATCGTGACTTCATCATCGTGCTTCTCTTTCGGCGAGCTGTCGATGATAATGCGGGCGAGCTTGTTGCCGTAGGCATGATATGCGGCCGAGCTGTTATCCTGGCTTACATGAAGGTCGCTCATCGCGTATTGCTTCGGCACCGGCAGGTTGTAATCGCCGCTCTGGAGCGTTTCGTCGATGAGAGCCTGCTCGGTCGTCGAGCTAATGGTGATGCCTTCGCCCTTGAGCTGTACGTAATTTGCGAAAAACGCGCGGGCGAAGAGGTCGGTCGACGTCATCTCTGTGGTCGTGGCGGCGTTGTTGAGGGCAGCGGAAACGGTTGTCGATGCCATGATGTCGGTGGGCGGAGCGCCATTTGCCGCCGTATTGGCCTTGAGCGGATCGCGGCTCTCCCTGATCTCTTCCCCGTCAGGAGTGCCGTCGCCGTCGGTGTCCGCCTTGTTCGGGTCGGTTCTCCAGAGCGCTTCTTCCCAATCCTTGAGCCCGTCGCCGTCGGTGTCCGTGTCGCTTTGGCCCGAGAATACCGCCTGAACGAGATTGTCGGGCGTGCTCGCATTCTGCGCTTTGCTCCCCGTCTTCTTGTACGCATAATAGATGCCTGCGATCACGAGAATGCAAGCGAGGAGTACGAGAAAAATTTTTTTGCCGGGAGCGCGCATGAAAGGAATATGAATATTATATACCAGTTTCCACTGCTCCACAGCTTCAGATTATGGAAAATCCCGCCTGGAAGTTCATGAAGAGAGATTTCGAACGAGTTTTCCCCATTCCTCGAGCGAAAGGTCTTCCGCACGGACTGTCGGAAGAAGATCCGCTCCCTCGAAAGCCCTCTCAATCGCCGATTTTTCAAATGCCGCTTCGAGATTTCGCCTGAGCATCTTGCGCTTCTGGGCGAATCCGGCGTGAATTGCCTTGAAAAAATCTTCTTCATTGATGCCGGCAAAAAATTCATCCGAAATGCCGCGTACGACAAGGATCGCCGAATCAACCGACGGCTTCGGGAAAAACGAGCCTGCGTGGACCACGCCTGCCATCGTGGGCTTCCCGTATGCCTTGATCGAGAGTGAGAGGAGGCTTTCCTTGCCGTCTTTCGCCGCGATGCGCTCCGCGACTTCGCGCTGGACGAGGAGGACCATGGCGGAGGGCTTCCGTCCGGACGAGAGGAATTTCCGGATGATGGCGCCTGTAATGTAGTACGGAATGTTGGCGACGAGCTTGTAGCCGCTCTTTATTTCCCCCGTATCGAACTCCAGAGCGTCTCTTTCAAGCAGTGAAAGCGCGCCACTCTCTATTTCTTTGGCGAATTTTTCCCGGAGAAACGGAATGAGCCGCGCATCCTTTTCGATCGCGGTAACGTTCCCTCCGGCTTCGAGGAGACGCTCCGTCAGTCCGCCCTTGCCCGGGCCGATTTCAAGAACCGTTTCGCCTGGCCGGATGTCCGCCGCATCGACAATGCGCGCGAATGCGGCGGGAGACGTCAAAAAATTCTGGCCAAGGGACTTCTTGGGAGCAAGGCCGTTTTTATTATCATTTTTTTCGAGATCGTCGGGCATTACATTAAATTTTCAATTTCCAATTTTCAATTTTCAATCAAATCACAATGAATTAATTTTCAAACGTTTGAATCATCGGAACATTGAAAATTCATTGTAAATTGAGAATTGAAAATTTTTAATTCCTATCAAAAATCAATTGTGAAGATCTTCCGTATCGCGTCTGCCCGATCGTCTCCCTGGTTCACGCTGCCAGGATCGGTCTCCAAAAGATTCTCGTCGATATCGTAGAGAAATTCCGACGGCACGTTGACCTGCTTCGAGCCGAAGATGGTGCGGATTTGCGCGTGCGTGAGGAACACTTTCCTGCGCGCGCGGGTAAGGGCCACATAGAAAAGCCTCCGTTCCTCCTCGGATTCCTCGGTCGGCGCTTCGGCTTCCGCGCGGTTCGAGGGGAACAAGCCCTGCTCGAGGCCGGTGATGAATACGTAATCGAACTCGAGCCCTTTCGAAGCGTGGACCGTCATAAGCTTCGCGCCCTGCCGCGTTTCGGAGAGCTCGTCCTGGTCGGATGCGAGCGCCGCGTCGGTGAGGAATTTCTCAAGGCCTTCTTCCGGGCCGAACTCGTCGTACTTCGCCGCGAGTGACGCGAGCTCCTTCACGTTTTCCAGCCGCTCCTGGTCCTCCTCGCTTCCCTGCCTGTAGAGCGTTTCGAAGCCCGCTTCGCGAAGGACGAATCGCACGAGCTCCGACGGCCTTTCATGGAGCGCCGTTTCGCGGATGCGCGAAAGAAGGATATAGAACTTCTCGACTTTTTCCCGCATCGCGCCGGTGAGGCTCTCTCGCTGGTTGGCGAGAACCTTCAAGAGCGTAACCTTGCCGATGCCGCGGGCGGGGACGTTTATGATGCGCTTCAGGTCGGAGAGGCTGTCGGAATTGAGCGCCGCCTTTATATATGAGAGCACGTCCTTCACTTCCTTGCGCTCGAAGAACCTGACGCCGAGCACCTGGTATGGCACGTCGCCGTGAAGGAACGCCTCCTCGAGGGCGCGGGACTGGTAATTCGCGCGGTAGAGCACCGCGATTTCGCTCGGCTCCGCGCCTTCGCGGATGATTTGCTTGGCGGTTCGGGCGACGAAGCTCGCCTCGTCCTGCTCGTCATAGGCCTCGTAGAGGCTTATTTTCTCGCCGTCTACGTTGTCCGTGAAGAGATTTTTCTCGTTGCGGAATTTGTTTTTCTTGATGATGCCGTTGGCCACGGCAAGGATGGTCTTGGTCGAGCGGTAATTGCGCTCGAGGAGAATGACCTGGGCGCCCGGGAAATCGCGCTCGAAGTTCAGGATATTCCGGAGCTGCGCGCCGCGCCAGCTGTAGATGTTCTGATCGCTGTCGCCCACCACGCAGATGTTCCGGTGCTTTTCGGAGAGGAGCTTCGCGATCATATACTGCACTTTGTTCGTGTCCTGGTA
>DASZYS010000029.1:0-7219 GCA_035545295.1 Minisyncoccota bacterium
GAAGGAGAAGCGCATCGGGATCGATAAGCTCGTTAGGCATGTCCGGAGTGGGAACCGGATCGACCCATGCGCCCGTGCCGTCGGGAATGCGGGCGTATGACTTGCCTTCGTTGCCGGCCGTTTCCGATCCGCCCGGATTTCCGTTGCCGCCGTCGGGAGTGTTGTTCGAATCGCTGTCGCCATCCGTGACGCTCGCTGAGTAGGTATAAGAATCAACAAGGTTTCCGTCCGCGTCGTAGAGGCTTACCGTGTCGCCGTCATTATTGAGAATCTGCCCGTTCATCATTACCACCACCCACTCGAGCCCGCCGCCCTTCGCCCCGATTGTCGTGCGGCCGTTCCAGGTAGTTGTGGTGGCGAGGGGAATGCTGTGTCCGTCAGCGTCAGTGATCTTCCATCCGGTGAGGTCGACAGGAGTGTTGCCGTTGTTGTAGAGCTCAACCCATTCGCCTTGGAGGCCGTGCTGGGAATCGTCGCCTTCGGGATTGGGCAGGATTTCGTTCAGCACCACGCCCGGATTCGCCGCGACGGAAAGATCGAAATTCATCGCGACGCTATCGCTAAAGCCGGCCGCGCCGTATGAAGGGACGTTCGTCTGCCATGCGTCGAATGCGAGGCTCAGCGAGCATGATTCGTCTGCCGTGGAATGATAGGAGGGATCGAGAGAAAATTTGAACGACCAGTCGCCGAGCGTCGTTGTTGCGGCTCCGAGCGTCGTCGTCGAAGCGAATGCGTCGATGATGCTTCCCGAGTACACATCCGCGTCGCCTTCCTTCACGCTGATGTGGAGCGCCGACGATAGGGAAGCAGTGCAGGAATTCGAGGCGGGAGCGAGGCCGTATTGGAACGGCAGGCTTCCGTTGTCGGAAACCGATGTGTCAAAATCGGAATCGTCGCCTGGAGCGAGGATCATCGAGGACGATGTGGCAGATGCCTCGATATCGAGTGTGCCAGCCGAAAGCGTGGCGATGCCTGACGTTTCAGTATCGAAGAAATAGGCTGAGGTATACGAAGGAAAATTCAACGCGATAAGCGCCGCTGTGAGAAGAACCGCCGCGATTTTTTGCCTCGTAGTTTTCATACGCTTGTTTCGCCGCTTCGGGTTTCGTCGCTGTTCTCAAGATTCCTTTTCTTCGCCCGCATTTTCTTGATTTCGCGCCAAATCGATCCGATCTCCTCGATCGCGACGATTGCCGCCGGCACGATGATGAGGAAGAAGAAGCCGACCGGCTGGCGCGCCGCGGCGATGATGTAGCCGGCGAAGGGAACTGAGAATTCCACTTTTCCAATGACTGCCGTTTGAGGCGTCTCTCCGTCGGGCGTATCGTTCGCATCGCCTTTGGTCTGGTATATCATCTGCCCCTCCTCGGCCCGCTCCGCGACGATGCGGTGCGTGGTAGGCACGTCATTTTTCGTATCCTTGCCGAAGGTGATGACGTCGCCCACGGCGTAGTTTGCGGCAGGCTTGATGACCACGATGCTTCCGGTGTGGATCGCCGGCTCCATGGAGCCCGATTTCACGATCTTGATCTCATAGTGTCCCGGCAACGGCAAAATTGTCGACAGCATGAAAAGGGCGATCACGATGATGATGCCGAAGACGATGTTGTAGATGAATTTCGACGTGTTCATGTCATTGCTGGGCTTTAAAGCCTTTATCCTCCCGCCCTCCTAAGAGAGCGAGAGGGAAAAGCTATAAGCTAATTCAACTTGAAAAAGTCTTATTGACTTGAAAGCTGTGTATTGAACCAGTCTACCCAATACGATCCCGGTCCAACGTTGCCCAAGTTGTCAGCAATGCGTCCATCCCCATTTCCGAGAGCCGTAATTGCTGATGAATTGACCTGAGTTGCCTTCACTGTGTAGCTCAAATCCATAGACTTGCCCTGATAGGTATTTCCTGCCTGATCTACCATTCCAAGCTGGAAGCTGAACCTGTACTTAAAGTTCGGATTGAGTGCACCAACCTGTACACCTGGACCTACGCCCATAGCATTGTCTGCATTCCATGCTGCAAGCGTGACTACGCCGTAAGGGCTGCTGCTTGCCATGAGGTTGTACTCAGTAGGGTAAAGTCCGGAGCCAACTCCGTCTGTAATAAACTGATCTGCAGGAAGCCATTCGTTACTGCTCGGATCGAGAAATTCCATCTTTGCCGACTTGATGTAGATAACCTGCGTCATGTCAGCGCCATGACTTGTGGCGGTGAAATAACCAAACCATGCAAGAGGAATACTTCCTCCGTTTTTAATGTCTATCGCTGCTGTTCCTGTCGTGTCGCCAGGAGCCATGCCAGAAATATTTCCCAGATCAAAGCGGGTGTTGTTGGTGCTGTCATTTCCGGTGAGGGTCACATTAAGAGTTCCTGCCGTGAAGGTGTTTCCCGTTACAGTGTCAGCATCCGTGAAGAATGCGCCGGTCGTCTGTGCGACGACGACTCCTACGAATGCAAGAATACTGACGCTTATAAGTATCTTTTTCATTATTAATTGTTATGACTGAATAAAAACCGAACGAGTTTTTTCTCGTATCGGCAACTGACATTTTCAAACTCCAGATCGGCGCGGCGCGCAATCGACCCAATGAAAGCACCACAGAACGCGTTTCGAATCGCTTCGAACCGCCTCGTGTGCCGTCTTGATTGGCACGGGGAGCCTCTCTACCATCTTCCAGGCTAGCTCAACGGTAGCCAAAATAAAAGTGCAGATTAGTACGGCAACCCGTCGGCAGGCAATGTCAACATGATAGTTTTTGTCCGTCAAAACATGTTGAAAAACCTGGCCTTTTTAGCTGTCTTTTAGCTCGTGTCCTTTAGAATATGCGATCCATTCAAAATCAAATATGGGAAAAACAAAAACCGCCCCCTGGCGAGGGCGGTTTTTCAGACGATAGAATTTACCTATCTATCGACGAGTTGTCGTCGAGATTCATAGTCCCGTTGTTTACGATGCGGTCGCCTTTGAATATCGAGCTCAGGCGATCCTGCAGGTCGCTCAGCCTGCTTTGCAGATTTGAGAAGTTGTCGCTCAAGCGGCTCTGGATATCATCCAGGCGGCTGTTTAAGGCGTTCCAGATGGGGCCGAGATCAGGGGTGCTCGTTCCGTTTCCATTGTCGGAATTGCCGTTATCGCCGCCATTGTCGTCGGTCGAGCTTCCGGTCGTGGTGCTCGTCGATGCATTCGCAAAGTGGAAGATGTGGAGCATTACTGCGTTGTCGCCGTCGCTGTCGCGCGAAAGATCGAGGGTGACGACGGGGCTACTCGTGGCGCTTTCGGTCGAGCTGCTTGAAATGTATGTATCGGCATCGGTATTCTCCATGATCGAAGCAGGCGTGAAGAGTATTCCTCCGTAGCTCGTGTCATCGGGCAGTTCCGTTTCGCGCAGGGTTACCACCGGAGCGGTCGTGGTGGTCGTCGTGCCGTTCTCGCCGAAGTCGATCGGAAAATCATAGTATGAGGCATCGAGGCAGGTCGAGGTGGCGACGTCGCCGTCATCGTTCAAATCCTCGTTAACATCCGATTCGCAGAGCGTGCCGGTCTTGTAGGCTGCGTCCGAGATGCTCAAGGTGCTGGTCGAAGCTTCATCGGAAGACGAAGATATGGTGCTCGTCACTTCATAATCGAACGTAGCGCGCGGTCCCGAGATCGCATCCGCGACCGGCGAGTCGCCCGGAAGCGCCGTAGTCGAGCAGGCTTTTTCAGCAGCTAGGAATCCGTCCTTGGTCCCTAAGCCGCTCTCCATTTCATTGAATTGGTCGACGCTCGTGATATCAGGGCATACGTGCTCCATGATCCGAACGGAAAACGGGCTGGTGGTGGCCTCAGTATCGGTCGATGTCGCGTCGGAAGATGTCGCCTCGTCCGCAAACGCGTGATTGGCTGCCCCGAAGCTTATCGCGAATGCGAATACTGCTACAAGAGACGCCGTAATGGCAATAGTTCTTTTCATAAAAATTCATGCAAAGGTTACTACTAATACTTTGCGTGAGCATTTTAGGAAACTCTCATGAACCGGTTGTGAAAAAACTCCGAAACTCTCGAGTAGAATCTCAAGCTGGGCATTGAGGATGGCGAAATGAAAAAACGCCCGAAGGCGTTTTTTCATTTCGCCATGAGTTCGAGATAGATATCCTCGAGAGCCCGCACTGCGTCGCCTGCGGCGATATTATTTTGATGGTAGAGGCCGTCAGTTGCGTCGCCCGCCGCCCAGATGCCTTTGACGCTCGTTGCCTGAGTGCGCGGATCGGTGACGATCTGGCCGTTTCCGTTGAGCTTGACGACATCTTTCAGGAACCACGTGTTCGGAATGAGGCCGATCTCGATGAAAATGCCGGAGCAGGGGAGATCCGTCTCTTCGCCAGTGGCGTTGTTCTTGTAGGAAATGGCCGTGACGAACTTGTCGCCTTTGACAGCGGTCGGCATCACATTGGTCACGACTTTCATGTTCGGGTGCGCGGAAACGCGGGCGACCGTCACTGGGTCGGCGCGGAAGGTTTCGCTCCTATGGATGAGCGTGACGCTTTTGGCGTATGCGAGAAGCTGGGCGGCGCTTTCGAATGCCGCATTGCCGCCGCCGACGACAACGCAATCCATCCCGGCGAAGAGCGGTCCGTCGCAGGAGGCGCAGTAGGTGAGGCCGCGGTTCTCGAATTCCGCCGCGCCGGGCACTTCGAGCTTGCGGCGCACCGAGCCGGTGGTGATAAGTACGCTCTTCGCTTCATACTCGCTTTTATCGGTCTTTACCTTGAAATGGAAGTCGCCAAGCTTCTCGATGCCCTGGACTGTTTCGCCGGTCTGGATATCGACGACATCTCCTGCATAGGCGCGCAGATGCGCCTCGAGATTCTTGGAAAGCTCGAGGCCGGGGATTTTGATCGTCCCGATCCAGTTCTCAACACCTTCAGAGACGGCGCTTTGGCCTTCGAAATTTGTCGTGATAAACACGGTCTTCAAGCGCTTTCTTGAGGCATAAACTCCTGCGGCGACGCCTGCCGGCCCGCCGCCCAAAATTGCGAGATCGTACATCATGAAAGAAGTATACCCGAGACAATAGACACTAGACAATAGACTGACTGAAACCGCCTGGCGCGCATGCGCGCCAGGCGGTGTTTTCGTTATGAGTTAATTTGAGTCTCCGCTGTTACTTCAGCTTGGATCGGCGGAGGAATGCCGGAACTGCGCCCCAATCGTCGTCCGAATCGTCGTCAGGCGGAGCGGGCTTCTTCTCTTCCTCGCGGCGGGCGACAGGCTCGCGCTGGGGCTGTTCCGCGCGCTCGCGGCGCTCCGCGGGCTGGCCGCCGAAGGTGTTGAAGATTCGGCCGCGAGGGCGGTCTTCCTGCTTCTCGGACTCCTGCTTCTCTTCGGGCGCCGCTTCCGAGCCCAAAATGGTCTTGCGGGCGAGCGCCTCGGGGAAGCCGGAGGCGATCACGGTGATCTTCACTTCGCCTTTCTTGAGCTTGGTATCCTTGACGGTTCCGAAAATGATCTTGGCCTGCGGATCGGCCGACTCGGTGATGACTTTGGCTGCGTCTTGGATCTCGAACATCGTAAGGTCTTCGCCGCCGGCGATCGAGAAGAGGACGCCGCGGGCGCCGTTCATCGAGAGCTCGAGGAGCGGGGAATTGATCGCCATCTTTGCCGCCTCTTCGGCGCGCTTGTCGCCGGTGGCGTAGCCGATGCCCATGAGCGCGGGCCCCGCGTTCTCCATGATGGCGCGGATGTCGGCGAAGTCGATGTTGATGATTCCGGGCGTGGTGATGAGGTCGGAAATGCCCTCGACCGCGTTCTTAAGCACGTCGTCGCACATGGCGAAGGCGTTCTTCATCGTGGTGTTCTTGTCGATGGTGGAGAGGAGGCGGTCGTTCGGGATGACGATGATCGCGTCGACCGACTTCTTGAGCTCCTCGAGGCCCTGCTCGGCGAGCTTGGCGCGCTGGACGCCTTCGAAGACGAAGGGCTTGGTGACGACCGCGACGGTGAGAGCTTCGAGCTCTTTCGCCGCGCGGGCGATGACAGGAGCCGCGCCGGTACCGGTGCCGCCGCCCATGCCGCATGCGATAAACACCATGTCGGCGCCCTTGATCGCTTCCTGGAGCTCCTCTTTGGTCTCTTCGACCGCGCGCTTGCCGAGCTCCGGATTCATGCCGGTTCCGAGGCCGCGGGTGAGGTTCTTTCCGATGTGGATCTTCTTCTTCGCGAGCGAGTTGTGGAGGTCCTGCGCGTCGGTATTGATGACGATGAATTCAACGCCCTTCACCTTGGAGTTGATCATGTGGTTGATGGCGTTCTTGCCCGAGCCGCCCGCGCCGAGGACTTTGATGCGCGCGAAGGCTTCTACTTCCGGTTTGACTTGTGGCATGGTGGTAATGGTGGGGAAAGGCTGCTAATTACTCAATAAAATTCCCGTTGGGTATCATCATAACAGAAGGACTTTAAAATATAAATATCTTGCTAATTCTTAAATTTGTGTCGAAAAATCATAGCTTTTTCCCATATTTAATCGTATGATAGCGAACGGATGAGTTTTTTGAGGAGGCAATTTGGTATTCAAAGTCCATATAAACAATACGCGGTCGCGTAGGTGGAAAACGCAGCGCGAGGCGGATCAGGCGATTTTCTCATTAGGCAGGATAGCACTGCCCGTAAATAACAGGGGATATGAGTTTTTGGTGCAGCCGCCTCGGGACGGTATAACTCCGATTCTTCCGAGCGTCCGGGAGCCTTTGAATGAAAGAGAGCTCATACGGGATCTCGACGAAGATCCGAATTGGGTAGAGGCGGATTAAGCCCGAATATCCGCAGTGCCTTTTAGCGGCGCTGCGGATTTCTTTAATAGTTATATAACTCGTACCCCTCCAATTTTCTTTCGTTAGTATATCCTTGAATTTTTTAATTATTATGGTATTATAAAAACGAAAGGAGGTTCATGATCATCGAGTATCTTTTTGATTACAGTGTTGATCCTCAAAATCCCGAACAGTCGCTCCATGCTCTGACGGAAGAGATTCCAGATGGTGCGGCGGTTATGAATAAAGTCGATCTCGAAGTTGGAGGAGAAATCTTCCCCTTCGAAGTCAATTCCGAACGGCATTGGAAATGGAGAGAATCACGACGCATCCTGCGACTCACCGTGCATCTTATCGAGGAGGATATCTCTCGCAAGCGGATCAGATCGTTTCGAAAACTGCTTCGGCAGGACAGCCGTTGGCTGGTTGTCGAAG
>DASZYS010000030.1:0-5631 GCA_035545295.1 Minisyncoccota bacterium
CGTTGTAAATCAGTTCTAACATGTTCATCTCACGCAACTGGCTAAAAACATTCTTTAATACTGATATTCCATCTGTAAAAAAAATAGCAGAAGCTATTACCATGCATTCGTTTGAGATTGAAAAAACTGGAGATGAAAAAAATGGTGACTCGCTTCTCGACATCAAGATCCTGCCGAATCGCGCGCACGACTGCCTCTCGCACCGCGGAATCGCGGGCGAGGTCGCGGTGCTGTTCGATCTCAAGATGAAAGGCGAGCGGTTCGAGAAATTCGGAAATGATTCCGGCGAAGCGAAAATCGCCGTGAATGTCGAGGATTCGAAGCTCTGCCCGCGCTATGTCGGCCGCCTTGTCGAAAACGTATGGGTGAAGGAATCGCCCGCCTGGCTCAAAGAGCGACTGGAATCTGTGGGCCAGCGCTCGATCAACAACATCGTCGATATTACGAATTATGTGATGCTCGATACGGGCCAGCCGATGCATGCGTTCGATGCCGACAAGGTGAGGGGCGGCATTTCGGTGCGAAAGGCGAAAGTGGGAGAAAGGATTGAAACGCTCGACGGCAAGGACGTCGAGCTCGATGAATCGATTCTCGTCATCGCCGATGACGAAGGGCCGCTTGCGATCGCTGGCGTGAAGGGCGGCAAGCGCGCCGAAGTCGACGCGGGAACGCGGCGCGTCATTTTGGAAGCCGCGAATTTTAATCCGGGGAACGTGCGCAAGACCTCGCAGAAAATAAATATAAAAACCGACGCTTCGAAGCGCTTCGAGAACGAAATAACGCCCGAACTCGCGGGAGAGGGAATGGAATACGCGACCGCGCTCATCGTGCAAGAGGTCGGCCGCGACGCGGTCGTCCACGCGCCGGCCGACGAGTATCCGCGGAAGCGCCAGCCCTACAAGCTCGGCGTGTCGCTTTCCGAAATCAACCGTCTTCTCGGCACGCCCATTTCCGAGGAAACGGTTGCCGCTATTCTCGATCGCTTCGGATGGGAGTGGGAAGTCGTCGAGCCGCGGGAATATATTTTGGAACTCGCGCCGCAATGCGTCGGCGCGCCGTACAAGCTTGGCGCGAGCGTTTCTATCGACGCGCCGCGCGAATTCGACTGCTCGTCGTTCACGGCATTCGTTTACTCGCAGGCTGGAATCTCGATTCCACGCATGTCGATCGACCAGTATGTCTATGGCGAGCCGGTCGACGACCCGAAGGACCTCAAGCCCGGCGACCTGCTCTTTTCGAACAGCGGCAACGGAAAAGTTCATTTCGAATCGATTGAATGGATGAAGGGCGCCGAAGTGCCCGGCGGCATCGATCACGTCGGGATCTTTCTCGGCGATGACAAGGTCATTCACGCTTCGAGAAACGGCGAAAGCAGCGTGCAAATCGAGCGCGCATCGGAGAGCAAGTTTTTCAAGGAATTCATTGGCGCGCGGCGAATCTCGGGCCTCGACGAGAAGCGCTTCGTCGTGACTGTGCCGGCGGCGCGCCTCGACCTTCGGCTCAAAGAAGACTTAATAGAGGAAATCGGCCGCGTGTACGGCTATGAGAAGATCGCGGCGCGCCTGCCCGAAAGTCGGGGAGAAGCGAAGGTGAACAAAGCTTTCTATTATGCGCAAACGATACGGAATATCCTGACCGGTCTCGGCTTCGACGAAGTTATTGACTATGCGTTCCGCAACGAGGGCGAGGTCGAAGTCGAAAACCCTCTCGCGAGCGACAAGAAATTTTTGCGAAGCGACCTTTCGTCAGGTTTGGGTGAAGCGCTCGAGTTCAACGCGCGCTATGCCGACCTTCTCGGCCTCGATGAGATCAGGATTTTTGAGATCGGGAACGTATTTGCCGGCGATACCGAAGACTTGCGCCTCTCGATCGGCGTGAAGAACGTGAAAAAAGACAAGAAGAAGGAAGACGAGAAGGCGGGGGAAGCGCTCATAAAGCTTTTCGAGAAGCTTGGCTGCGCGCCCGAGTCGGAAACGGAAATGAAAAACGGCATTGCGGAAATCTCTCTCTCAAAATTGGTCGGCCAGCTTCCCGAGGTGAAAGAATACGGTGACATTCTCGCTACGCACAAAAAAAACATCCGTTACAAATCCCTCTCCCCGTATCCGTTCGTCCTTCGCGATATTGCCGTGTGGATGCCCGCCGAAACTCCTGCACACGAACTTGAAGCGGTTTTGCTTGAAATGGGCGGGCCGCTTCTCGCGGCGCACAGGCTTTTCGATACTTTCACGAAGGAGTTCGATACCGGGGAGAAAAAGACTTCCTACGCTTTCCGCCTCGTCTTCCAGTCGATGGAAAAGACGCTTTCCGACGATGAGGTGAACGGCATAATGAGCCGCGTGAATGACAAGGTTATGTCGAAGGGATGGGAAGTGAGATAAGAAGTTGTTAGTTTATAGCTGCTAGTTTCTAGAAAAATGATGCAAGCAAAATCCTATAAAAACCTGATTGTGTGGCAAAAATCCATGCAATTGGTGAAGGAGATTTATAAATTAACGGATCAAATGCCGCATCGCGAGGTATATGGCTTGGCTGACCAAATGAGAAGGGCGGCAATCAGTGTTCCTTCCAATATCGCTGAAGGAAGTCAAAGAGCGACTCGAAAAGATTTTTCCCAGTTCTTAAGAATCGCTCGAGGTTCTGCGGCTGAACTTGAAACTCAACTTCTGCTGACTAAAGATCTGTATCCCAAAATTAATCTCCAAACGGCACACGAACTTCTTGATGAAATCGGAAGAATGCTGCTTGCATTGAGTCGAAAACTCATTTCCCCTTCTAAAAACTAGAATCTAATGACTAACAAGCTTCTTACCGTTCCGTTTTATTCCCAATACATAGATATTGCGGATCCGCACTGGATTATTCGCAGCTGCGGCATCACCTGCGTCAAAATGGCGCTCGATTATTTCGGGGCGAAGACGCCCGCTCTCGACGATCTCATCAAGGAGGCGGTCGCCATGGGCGCCTACGGAGATTCCGGCTGGTACCATGACGGGCTTATCGCCGTAGCCGAGAAATACGGCGCGGAGGCGTACCGCAAGGAAGACATGGACAACAAGGACGGCGTACTCGAATTGTTCAATGCGCTTGAGAACGGCAGCCTTGTCATCGTTTCGGTCGTTCAGCGCCTTCTAGGCCGAAAAAAGTATCACCAGGTGCTTCTCGTAGGCTACCGCGAGAGCGAGCACGGTCTCCAGGGCTTTTATTATCACGATCCGGCGTCGACCGACCGCGAGCAGGGGAAAGGGCTATATGTAAATTTAGACGTCTTTAAGGTTTATTGGAGAAATAAGGCTATCTTTTTGAAGAGTAAATAATGGTTAGTAGATAGAAAAAGGCCGTGCGACAGAGTCGCACGGCGCTTCATGTCTCATTTTTTATAACATACAGCAGATTGATGCTTGCATCAGTGAGAATGATCCGGTTCTCGGGATCACGGCCATAATTTGCCGTAAGGCAAGTTTGGACCGCGAGGCCGTATTTGGAAACGAAATTTTTGAACTCCGCAGGCGTTGTGATGTGCTCGTTCCCATCGAAATCGATCCAGTAAATCGGCGAATGATCATCGATCTGCTGGTTCAGCCCCCACCTGTCGATTATGCGGATAGGGGAATCTTCCACTACAAAAAGCGCTGTGACGATATTGTCGACGGACCTCGTATTCTCGGTGTATCCAATCATGTATCCTCCTGGAATAAACTAATCATTTTTTAAGGCCATGTGTCAACTTTTTTGACCACGAATTCTGCTTGGTTTCGGCCTCAAAATTTGCTATAATTTCACTACGAAAAGAGCATTCCGCTTGGTTTTTCTTTTGCTTTTTTCTCCCTTTGTATCCTCTAGAAACTAGCAACTATAAACTAAAAACTTCCCCCATCCCAATGGCCAAAGAAAAAGTAAAGAAGTCCGAATACGGAGCCGATTCGATCACGGTCCTCGAGGGTCTTGAACCGGTGCGCAAGCGCCCAGGCATGTATATCGGCACGACCGGTCCGGAAGGCCTCCACCACCTCATCTGGGAAATCTTCGACAACTCGCGCGACGAGGCGATGAACGGCCATGCCGATCACATCGAAGTCGTCCTTTTGCCCGGCGAGAAGAATCCCGACGGCACTCCCGGCGAGCGCGTCCGCGTCGTCGACAACGGCCGCGGCATTCCGGTCGGCGTCCATAAGGTGACGAAAGTCTCCGCGCTCGAGACGATCATGACCACCCTCCACGCCGGAGGCAAGTTCGGCGGCGAAGGCTACCAGGTTTCCGGCGGCCTCCACGGCGTCGGCGCGTCCGTCGTGAACGCCCTTTCCACATACGCGCAAGTCGAGGTTCATCAGGACGGCGCCAAGTACATGCAGGAATATGCGCGCGGCAAGAAGAAGGCGGCAGTGAAGAAAGTCGGCACCACGAAAGCCCGCGGCACCGTCGTAACGTTCCAGCCCGATCCGGAAATTTTCAAGGAAGGCACGTCGTTCGATTGGGAGAAGATCGTGGAGAGGCTCAAACAGCAGGCATACCTCGTGAAAGGCCTCCGCATCGACATCATCGATCTCCGCGGCTACGCGGGAAAGATCGATCTCGACAAGGCGTTCTACCTCAAGCCCATGGGCTACGAAGCGCCGTCGATGACCTTCTATTTCGAAGGCGGCCTCGTATCGTTCGTTCGCTCCAACAACGCCGCGCAGAAGCCGATCCACAAGAACGTGTTCTACGTCGAGAAGGCGAATGACAACGGCGAATCGGTGGAGATCGCGCTCCAGTACGTCGACGACATCTCGCCGCGCATCATGCCGTTCGCGAACAACATCTATACTCCGGAAGGCGGCACGCACGTTACCGGCTTCCGCACCGCCCTCACCCGTACGCTCAACACCTACGCACGCAAGAACAACCTCGTGAAGGAGGAAGACAGCTTTACCGGCGAGGACGTCCAGGAAGGTCTCGCGGCGGTCATTTCCGTGAAGCTCCGCGAAATCCAATTCGAAGGACAGACCAAGGCGAAGCTCGGCTCGATGGAAGCGCAGGGCATGGTCGCCACCGTCTTCGGCGACGCATTCGCGACGTTCCTCGAGGAAAATCCCGACGACGGCAAGGCCATCGTCCAGAAAGTCGTGCTCGCAGTGAAGGCCCGCAAGGCCGCGAAGGCCGCGAAGGATTCGATCCTCCGCAAAGGTGCGCTCGAAGGCATGACCCTTCCGGGCAAGCTCGCCGACTGCCAGAGCGGCACGAGCGCCGAAGACGCCGAGCTTTTCATCGTTGAGGGAGATTCCGCAGGCGGCACCGCAAAGACCGGCCGCGATAGGAAGACGCAGGCAATCCTGCCGCTCCGCGGAAAGATTCTGAATATCGAGCGCGCCCGCCTCGACCGCATGCTCGCATCCGAGCAGATCAAGAACCTCGTCATCGCGCTCGGCACCGCGATCGGCGACACTTTCGACATCACGAAGCTCCGCTACCACAAGATTATCATCGCGACCGATGCCGACGTCGACGGCGCGCATATCAGGACGCTCATTCTCACGTTGCTCTACCGTTACTTCAAACCGCTTCTCGACTTGGGCCACGTCTATATCGCCCAGCCGCCTCTCTATAAGATCAAGAAGGGAAAGGAGATCTTCTACGCGTACAGCGATGTAG
>DASZYS010000031.1:0-11925 GCA_035545295.1 Minisyncoccota bacterium
TCGTCCTTGAATTTGTCCCAGTGCCCGGAAGTCATGTAGAGATCCTTTTTCGTGATATGGGGAATCTCCACTTTCATGTAGCCGCGGCTCTTGCGCAGGCTCCATACGAAATCGTCGAGAAGATTCCGGAGCTCCGTGCCCTTGGGCGTCCAGAGCGGAAGCCCTGCGCCGACGAGATCGGAGAAGACGAAAAGGTCGAGTTCGCGGCCGAGCTTCTTGTGGTCGCGCGCCTTCGCCTCCTCGACCATTTTTTCATACGCTTCGAGCTCGTCCTTCGTGTCGAAGGCGAGGCCGTAGATGCGGGTGAGCATTTTGTTCTTTTCGTCGCCGCGCCAATACGCGCCCGCGATCCGCGAGAGTTTCCAGGAATCTTTCGCAATATCCTTCGCGGGATTGTCGGCATGGCCGCCGCGGCAGAGATCGAAAAAACCAGTTGCTAGTTTAGAGTTGCTAGTTTTCAGTAAATCGGAGAGAGAAGGAGAGGAATCCCGAGGGCCGGAATAGTAGAGGGTAAGCGGCTCACCCTTGCTTGCGATTTCATCGATCAGCTCGAGTTTGTACGGATTGTCGGCAAAAATCTTTTTTGCATCATCCGCCGCCGCATCTATTTTTTGGAATGTCTGCCAGGAGGGGAGAAGCTCCTTCATCTTCGCTTCGATCTTCGCGAGATCCTCGTCTGCAACGGGGGAAGCGAACTCGAAATCGTAGTAGAAACCGTTGTCGACTGCCGGACCGAGGGTATTCTTGGTGCCGGGGTAGAGCTCGAGAACCGCCGCGGCAAGAAGATGGGCAAGCGAATGGCGCTTGTGTTCAAGGTTGTTTTCCATACTGCTAAATATAGCATCCCGTTAGAAGTCTTCAAACATAGTTTTTTCGAGTACTTTTGATGAGGTGGCAGGCCCAACCATGCCTCAAAATACTCATGCGCATGACTTCTAACGGGATAGCATTTGAGCCACATTTGCCAAAAATCAGCAGTATATTGACTTTTTAAACCAAATGGTGTATAATGTACATATACGCTCAAATAGGGCTACTTTATGAAAACTATCGCCACCACAATGAAATATGCGGCTCTCGTCGGCATTTTCGCGCTTGCGGGCTTTGCAACTGCTTCGACAGTCAACGCCGCAGGCGAACTCTCCGTTACGTGCGCGCCCAACTACTCGTCGGTCGTCGAAGGCGACGGCATGACCTTCACGGCATATCCTTCGGGCGGCACCGAACTCTACAATTATTCGTGGTCGGGCGATGACGGCCTCGGCGGCGGCATACAGTCGATCAACGCGGTCTACACCTCGACCGGAACGAAAGACGCCCATGTCGTCGTAACATCGGGCAGCAAGACCGGCGAAGCGGATTGCAGCGTCGATGTTATTCCCGGCCAGACGTCCTCGAACAACACCCAGACCAATACCAACACCAACGGCAACGGTTCGATCTTCGGCACGACCGACAACGGATCGAATGGCAATCCGAACGTGACCGTCTATACGAACACCTCCGGACAGGTCGCGGCGAACTACAATGGCTCCCAATACAACGGAGGACAGACCGGCCAGTCGGGCGTCTACCTCTCGCAGGTTCCGTACACCGGAGCGATGGACAATTTCCATCTCGCGCTCTACGCCATTTCCTTCTTTCTCTGGAGCGGCCTCGCATCGTACTGGATTCTCAAGAAAAAGTACGGCAAGGAGCTCGCGCTCGCGGCCGCTGGGGAAAAGAATGACGAGGACGAGCTCGCGGCGCGCATCGTGTCCCTCCGTACCGCCGCGGCTCGCTAAAAGCAAATTCGCTTAAAAAAATGAGCATCCGAAGCGCAAGCTTCGGATGCTTTTGTATGAGTGAAAGTACAGTTAGCACGCCGGCAGCAAACGCTTCAAGAACGTTTTCAGCCCGCGTCGTGCGGGAGGGTTTTTTGCGAAGCCTTCCTGGACGGGTTCTTCGGTAAGTCTGCTCAGAACGACTTCCGGCCGTTTCGTTTTGAAATCATCGGCAATTTCCTTGAGCCTGTGCCAATTTCGCGCGGCAAGCTCTTCTGCCTGCTTCAGCGTGGTGGAATCGCTGAGCATTCTTACGACGTACCTATAAAGCCGGAACTCGTCGTCGGTAGGCTCGTGCAAAACCATCCCTGAACCGTTCCGGGCGAGGATCATGATTGAGGGCATATGGGGACTCCTTCTCTCTATCCGTTTTGACGGATGAGAGGCGAATTGATTACACCATGAGGCCAAAAACCGTCAAAATCTCTTCTCTTTGCCCCCTCATTGCTCCTCCTAGAAACTAAAAACTAGAAACTAGAAACTTCTCCTCCGCTACAGGAGCCGGACCTTGTCCGCGATCATGGAAACCGAGCCGTTCCGGTGGGAGATCTTGCCCTTGATGACGACGCAGTTCTCGGGCTTCAAAAGATCATGGAATTCGGCGTAGACGCGGGGAAAGACCACCATTTCGACAGAGTCCGAGAGGTCGGATACCGTGAGGAAGAGCATCTTGTCGCCCTTCTTCGTGTAGATGTCCTTGCATTCCGCTATGATGCCGCCGACGACCACTTCCTGGCCTTCCTTCTTTGTTTCCTTGATGAGCTTGATGTTTTCGCCGCGAGCCGCGAACTTCTCCTTGAAGCGGTCGAGAGGGTGCCCGGAAATGTAGAGGCCGAGGAGCTCTTTTTCCCATGACAGCTTATCCGACTGGCTGGCCGGCGGAGCGGAGTCGAGCTTCAAGGTCGGAATGGTCGAGGTGTCGGACATCAGGCCGAAAAGCGATGTTTGGCCCGCGGCCGTCGTGGAGCCCTCTTTGTTGTAGCGGACCATCGACTCGAGATTGGCGAGCATCTGGCCCCGCTCGCCGAAGGCGTCCATGGCGCCGCACTTCACGAGCGACTCGAGGGATTTCTTGTTGAGGTTGCGGTCGGTGACGCGGTCGAGGAAGTCGGCGAGCGAGGCAAACTTGCCGCCGCGCTTGCGCTCCTCGATGATGGCGTGGGCGATTCCTTCTCCGAAATTCTTGATCGTCGTTAATCCGAAACGGATCTTGTCGCCTTCGCCGTTCGTTTTCACGACGGTAAACCCTTCGAACGATTCGTTGATATCGGGCGGCAGGACGGGAATATTCATTCGCGTGCACTCATTGATGACCTCGGCGACGGTGTCGGTGTCGCCGGACTCGGCAGTGAGCACGGCCGACATGTAGATGGCGGGGAAGTTCGCTTTCATGTACGCCGTCTGGTACGCGACCTTGCCATAGCTCGCGGCATGCGCCTTGTTGAAGCCGTAGGCGGCGAACGGCTCGATGAGGCTCCAGAGCGTCTTGGCTTTTTCCTCCGAGAGGCCGTTTGCGAGGAATCCTTCGTGGAGCTTCGTTTTTTGCGCCTCCATCTCGGCGGGAATCTTCTTTCCCATGGCCTTGCGAAGCTTGTCGGCTTCGAGCCAGGAGTAGCCGGCGAGATGGATGGCGATGAGCATGACGTCGTCCTGGTAGGTGATGATGCCGTACGACTGGTCGAGGATGTCCTTGAGGCGCGGGTCGAGGTACTTCACGAGCGACGGGTCGTGCTTGCGCTTCACGTACTCGGGGATCATTTCCATCGGGCCGGGGCGATAAAGCGCGACCATGGCGTTGATATCGAAAATGGTCGTGGGCTTCAGATCCATGAGGTAGCGCGTCATGCCGGTGCCGTTCAGCTGGAAGAGGCCGATCGTTTCGCCGCGCGCGAGCATCTCGAAGGTCTTCTTGTCGTCGAGCGGAATATTTTCGATGTCGATATCGATACCTTCGATTTTTTTCACAAGCGAGACCGCGTCGGCGAGGATGGAAAGGTTCCTGATGCCGAGGAAGTCGAACTTCAGGAGGCCGGCGGCGTTCTCGTCGACCGAGTGCATGTCGTACTGGGTAATGACTTTCCCTTCGCCCTTCGGATCGAGCTGGAGGGGGACGTAATCGGTGAGTGGCGTCGGCGAGATGACGACGCCTGCCGCATGCACGGAGATGTGGCGCGCGCAGCCTTCGATCTTCTTCGCCATGTCGATGATTTCCTTGGCATCGGGATCGCTTTGATACATGCGCTTCAAGTCCGGCTCCATCTTGAGCGCGCGGTCGATGGTCATCGGGAAGCCCTGGCTTCCCATCGGGATGAGCTTGGCGATGGTGTCGCCCGTGCCGTAGGGAAAGCCCAAGGCACGCGCGACGTCGCGGACGGCGCCGCGGGCCATCATGGTGCCGAACGTTCCGATCTGGGCGACCTTGTCGGCGCCGTACTTTTGCTTGGCGTAGCTAATCATCTCATCGCGGCGGTTGTCAGCGTAGTCCATGTCGATATCGGGGGCGGATGGGCGCTCGGGGTTGAGGAACCTTTCGAACGGGAGCTTGTAGACGAGCGGGTTCACATTCGTGATGAACGCGAGGAAGGTAACGAGCGAGCCGCCGACCGAGCCTCGGATGGTCGTTAGGATGCCGTTTTCATGCGCGTGGCGGAGGAGATCGGAAACCACAAGAAAGTACTTTGCGTAGCCTTTGTCCTTAATAACCTTGAGTTCGTATTCGATGCGGTCGAGCACTTCCTGGGTCTTTTCGAGCCCTCGCTTCTCGATTCCTTCGAAGACGATGTCGCGGAGCACTTCGTCGGCGGTGCGGCCCGCGGGAATCTCGATGTTCGGGAATTTCCATTCGCCGAGGGCGATCTCGCAATTGCAGAGCTCGGCGATCTTCGCGGTATTCTCGAGCGCCTCGGGGAGCTTTTTGAAATATTTCTCGGCGGTCTTTCCGTCGATGAAGGAGAAATCCTCCTGCGACTCGAATTCCGAAAGGGCGTCCGAACGCGGGCCGCCGCCATTCGCGATCGACATGAGGACTTCGCGGGCGCGGGCATCTTCCTTCTTCAGATAGTAGACATCGTGCGCGGCCATTATCGGCACCCCGGCGTTCTTCGCGAACTCGACGAGTTTCGCCATCGCTTCCTCGTGGCCCTGGATCTCCGGATGGTGCGTGATCTCGATATAGAAGTCCTCGCCGAAGACGCTCTTGTACCACTCGGCGAGTTCGCGCGCCTTCTCCAGGTTGTCGCTTTTGACCGCGAGCGCGATGTCGCCGGAGAAGGAAGGATTTATGCAGATGAGCCCTTCGCGGTATTTCTCGATGAGTTCGCGGTCGATGCGCGGCTTGTAGTAGAAGCCTTCAAGAAAGGAATCGGTCACCATTTGAAGAAGGCTCTTGTAGCCCGAGCCGTCCTTGGCGAGAAGCACGAGGCGCGAGCGTGCGTTGTCGAGGCGCGCCTCCTTGTCGAAGCGCGTGCGTGCGGCGACGTACGCATCGACGCCGATGATGGGCTTTATTCCTTCCTTCCTGCATTTCTCGTAGAACTCGATCGCGCCGTAGAGATTGCCGTTGTCGGTAAGGGCGAGCGATTCGAAACCCGCCTTCTTCGCCGCCGCGACAAGATCGGGAATCTGCGGCAGGGCGTTTAGGAGGGAGTAGTGGCTATGCGTGTGGAGGTGGACGAACTTTGTCATAATTCAAAATTCAAAAGTAAAAATGCAAAAGTTTAACTCAAAATTCAAAAGGTCCATACATTGACCGATTTTTACCTCTCAATTACAGTTTTGCCTTTTGGATTTTGCCTTTTGACTTCGTGCTACCATGCTACCATTTTTACGATAAAATTAATCTATGCAAAAACCTGTAAAAAGGGTGAAAAAAGCAGAGTTCGTGGTGGGTATTGATGAGGCTGGAAGAGGGCCTTTGGCGGGGCCGGTGGCAGTGGGGTCGGTCTTGGCCGGGGCGGCGGAATTGTCGCGATTGAGGCGGGTTTTCAAATCGATAAAAGGAAAGGATTCGAAGAAGCTCACCGAAGCGGAGCGGGAGGAGTGGTTCGCCGTCATCAAGGCGGAAGCGGATGCTGGAAATCTCACATGGCGAGTTTCGCTTTCGGGGAGTGCAATGATCGACAAAAAGGGAATTGTTCCCGCGATTCGCTCGGCGCTTTCTCGAAGCTTGGTTGCGGTCGCGGATGACTCCTCGCGCACCCGCGTGCTTCTCGACGGTGGACTCAAAGCGCCCGCGGAATTTTCAAATCAGAAAACGATCATAAAGGGCGACGAAAAGGAACTCCTCATTTCTCTTGCGTCGATCTGCGCCAAGGTGACTCGCGACAGATATATGTGCCGGCTCGCAAAAAAATACCCCGAATACGGATTTGAGGTGCACAAGGGATACGGGACGAAGAGGCATGCGGAAGGAATAAAATCATTCGGCCTCTGCGCGCTGCATCGCAAAAGTTTTATAAGGAAAAATTTTAATTTTCTGAAATAAAAAACACCTCGGCTTTTGACGGCCGAGGTGCAGAAGTTGTTGTGAAAAGAACAATGCTAATGTATCCAATCCCAACGGGTTACCGGTATGTCTTTGGCGAACATAAGCCAATCTTGGCCTCGAGGTGTGTCTTCCGGCTCGAGGTCGGCTGCATTTTTTGTCCGTTTGATGCGGCCGAATATTACTCCGGATGATTTCGTCCCCTGGATTACTTCATCAGGGTATTCCCATCTATCCCTTTGTGGAATGTGAGCGTATCGCTCGTCATGACCTTCATTGTAAACAAGCGTAAGCCCGCCGTATTCAATTTCAACGGGGGCTTGCTGTTCCGTCGTGCTTTCAGGCATTCTGTCTCCTTTTTGATTTCCGCAGATAGTATATCATGCGTAGTTTGTCTACCTATTGACCCATCTGGCAGTCAGATCAATCCAATCTTGCCGAAGTTTACTTGCATGTGCGCGGGCATTTTCCCCAACAAGCATGAAAAACTGTTGCGGCTCGTCTTTCATCATTGTTTCGATGTCTGAAACAATTTTAGATGCCTTAAGAAGACTCTTTCCCGTAAGCTTCTTGCTTGATTCGGAATACAGAGGAACTTCTCTTTTGCTTATGGAAGTGAACTTTACCGGAAATGAAAAGACTTTCACTCCTGTATTCACCTCAAGATTGTGGATGTAGAAATCGAATATTCCATAATCAACAGCATTGACTCGAGCTCTCGATTTCACAGCGTCCTCTATCTCATGGTAGTCGGTGCGCATCTTCCAGAGATTGAGTGTATTTTCTTTCTCCCGATAAAATACGGCACGTTTGATCATATCGAATGTTGTGTTGTTTTCCTGCCGCAAACCACGAAGAATGTTCCAGAGCCAGATATCATCTCGTAATGCAAACGAATGGATATTATTGAGGCTGAAGCTTTCTTTTGTGATCATACCTTGCTCAAAAGCTTTCTGTATGAGGAATCGTACAAGCATTTTCATTGCAATGACGCTGTGATGGAAATGGATCCATACATGCGTCCGATATCGGTCGTAGAGTAAAGCTTCCATCGAGGTAAGAGCTTTTTCGGAATAAGCGAGGAACCAGCCATTTTCATCTCTCTCAATGAAGGCAGAGTCGCACAGACGTCGAATATCGTAATGCCCATATTCACCTCCAGCGAGCTGGCCGTCGCGTCGGACGAAATCGATTCTATCAGCATCGATATCTGAATCAACGATTGATTTTATTATTGACAGAGGATCGGAAGATGGAATCGTCTTGCGTGTCATAAGCTGAATGAGTGCATTTTTGTCTGGCCACTCATTCCTATGGCTGGATCACTTGCAAGCTCATTTATGATTTTTGCTCCAAAGGCTTCGTGTAGCTTCTCGAAACCTTCCGTATTAGTCCATTCTTTTATCGCCTCCATTCGTTTTTGTCGTTCTGAAATCCAATATTCCGTCGCCGCCATCTCAAACAGATGGCTTAGCGGAAGATGGCCGATGTCATGCAATAGGGCATAGAGGCTTACAAGTTGCACAAATTCATCTTGGGACTCGATGCCAGCCTGTTTTTTGAGGCCATCGAGATATTCATCCCGTAGCGGACTACGGCCAAGATGCTCTGCCATTTTGCTAGCAACATGAGATGTGCCGAGCACATGCTCGAAACGTGATGTGTTTACAGATGGATAAACGTAGAATGCGACGTCATTCTGGCGAACATGCCGTAAACGCTGAAAGAATGGATGGTTTATAACCCTGCGCTCTAGGTCAGTAAAATAAATGGTGCCGTGCACCAAATCTCTTACTCTAAGTGTGAACTCAAGCATTTTTTGCGATCTCCTTTTTCAAAAAAATTTTGATCCAAAAATATAATACTGTGGAATATTTAATATGTCAATTTTCCAAATTTATTAGCCACAAATACATGTGCCGCCTTGCGAAAAAGTATCCCGAATACGGATTTGAGGTGCACAAGGGATACGGGACGAAAGGTCATGTGATACAACTCAAGCTTCTGGGGCCTTGCGCTTCGCATAGGATTTCTTTTCTCAAATAATTTTAGAAAAGTAATTTTTGACTAAGTTATAAGTATGTGCTAGTGTAAGAAAGGGAGGCACTATGCCAGTACTTACTCAAGAATTTACCAAGTTAGAGGATTGGGCGAGGGCTCACGATCCAAGCCAAACGAACTTGTTGTTTAAAAATGGCTTCTGGGATCAGATCGAATTCGTACGTGATCAAATTCCAGGAATCGCATACGTTGCGTGCGGTCTCGAAGCGGCTCGCTACGTCGAAACAAATATCAGAGTCATATCAACTCATGTTTCAAAATCCGTTACGTTGCCCGTATTTCACCTGCGGCTCCCGAACGGCGATCAGTTTGTAATGCGCTACAATTTCCACGATTGGAAAGTCTCTGTCGCGGCAAAAGAACCGATCGATGCTGATTTTATGAGACTATTCAATCCTTCGTTGAAACTCCATCGGGCATATTGCGAAGGATTTCCTGAAGAATGGATTTTTGGATCGTACGAGGCAGACCCGGGAAAGTTCTCGGTGGTTTTGCAGTCGGGGTATTATTACATTTTCACATTCTTCTGGATTTACTTTCAGAAGGTCGTCGCCAAACGTATATAACGCGCGAACGAATACGGCTCCGGTTTTTGCCGGAGCCTTTTAATTTCGATTTTTTGAAGAAAGTAGCTCATCTTTATCCCCAAATCTCAAAAAACCACCAGTTATTGCTATTTTTCTATAAATATCCTATACTGCCAAAATATGGTTATCAGGATGAGACACACCCGAGCGCACCGGGACAATAGGAGGGCACATCACGCGCTCGAAGGCAGCGCTTTGACCGTCTGCCCGAACTGCGGAGCTAAGATGCAGAGGCACACGGCATGCCAGAATTGCGGCCAGTACAAGGGCCGGGCGGTTGTCGACGTGCATGCGGAACTCCGCAAGAAGCAATCGAAGAAGAATGCTTCATCCGAGACGGCGGCGGAGAAGTAAGCGGGGCGGAGCGGAAAGCAGCACCTTGAATTCCAAATCTTTCTATGGCCAATAGGCACCTTTCCAGATCAATAGTTCTTCAAACGTTATACGAGTGGGATTTTAATCGGATGCAGGACGGCGATGCGATGGATATTTTCCATCGGAACGCCGAGGAATTCGCACCCGGCATGGGAGACGTGTCGTTCATGGAAACTCTCCTCAAGAACACCCTCGAAAAACGGAAGGACCTCGACTTGATCATCGAGAAAGCCGCGCCCGATTGGCCGCTCGACAAGATCTCCATCATCGACAGGAATATCCTGCGCATCGGCCTCTACGAACTTCTGTTCTCGGACCGCGCGCAGGTGCCGCCCAAGGTCGCCATCAACGAGGCGATCGAGCTCGCCAAGAGCTTCGGCGGCGAAACCTCGGGGCGCTTCGTAAACGGCGTCCTGGGCGCCGTTTACAAGGAGATGGGCGAGCCGGGCAAGGACGAAGTGTCGAAGCGCAAGGACAATCCGGGCAAACCGGTGCCGGTGGAGCGGCTTGCCGGCGCGGTGATCTTCGGGGTGAAGGACGGCGAGATCCATCTCGCGCTCGTTCATGACATCTTCGGCCACTGGACCCTCTCGAAAGGGCACCTGACGGAGGGCGAGGAGGAAGAGGCGGGCGTGAAGCGCGTCGTCAAGGAAGAGCTCGGCATCGACATCGCTCCCAAGTCGAAGCTCGGCGAGAACGAGTACGGAACGTACGATCCCGAGAAGGGAAAGATCAAGAAGCATGTGAGCTACTTCCTCGCGGAGTGCGACGTGTGCGAACTCGAGCTTGCGGAATCGGGAGGCCTCGACAATGCCAAGTGGTTCCCGCTCGCGGACATCATCGACCTTAATTTTTACAATGACATTTATCCGATCGTAACCAAGGCCGTCAATCTTCTCTTGAAGGAGAACGCGGCCGCATAATTATCAATTAAATAATTTTCAGTTTTCAATTTCTAATTTTCAATCAATTTTCAAGAACTGATTTTCAAGGGCTGTGCTTTTGGAAATTGGCGCATTGGAATTTCAATGAAAATTGTAAATTAAAAATTGAAAATTCTTCAGACACTTATGAAGGATTTCAGCGAATTTGAACGGATCACCGGAATAGAGTTCCGGGACAAGGCCATATTGAAGCAGGCGTTCATACACCGCTCCTACCTGAACGAAAACAAGGAAGTCGGGCTCTCGCACAACGAGCGCCTCGAATTCCTGGGCGACGCGGTGCTCGAGCTCGTCATCACCGACTTTCTCTATGAGAAATACCCGGACAAGGCCGAGGGCGACCTCACCGCATATCGTTCGGCGCTCGTGAACGCGTCGACGTGCGCGAGCGTGGCCATGAATCTCTCCGTAAACGATTTCCTCCTTCTCTCGAAGGGCGAGTCGAAGGATACCGGCCGCGCCAGGCAGTATATTCTCGCCAACACCTTGGAGGCGATCATCGGCGCGATCTACCTCGACCAGAAATACGACGCCGCCCGCGAGTTCATCCTCAAGAATTTCTCGCCCCTCATCGACGATATCGTGAAGATGGGCACGTGGATCGATTCGAAGAGCCGCTTCCAGGAGAAGGCGCAGGAGGAAGAGGGCGTGACGCCGCAGTACAAGACAATCCGCGAAAGCGGCCCCGACCACGACAAGAAATTCACCGTCGGCGTATTCTTGAGGGACAAGCTCGTCGCGCAGGGCGACGGCGAATCGAAGCAGGAGGCGGAGCAGAAGGCCGCGGCGGAGGCGCTCCAAAAAATGGGGTGGGAATAGGGTCGCTCGGAAATCTGATTTTAAGAACACGCATAAAATCGCCCCAGTCGGGCGATTTTTGCTCTGCTCGTCGGATTTTCTGCTGAAAATCCTCCTGCGCAAGGTTTTAAAATCAGAATTCCTCGCTCTCGTGTTCTGAAGGAACAAATTTTAGGGTGGAGAGGATAAAATTTGTGCAGACACATTAAGATTCTTGGGCTTTGATCTTGGGTAAAACTCCTCGGAGTTTTGCCTGTTTACTTAGGCAAAATAAAACCCCTACCGGCGCTCACCTCCTCCCAGAGTTTGGCGCCGATAGGGGATCGACTAGGGCAACTTATTGAGGATAATACTCCTTATTTCGCAAAAGACAAAATGGTATAGTAATTACAATGTATTTGAAGTCTATCGAACTCTCCGGATTCAAGTCGTTCGCCAAGAAAAGCGTTCTTGAATTCAACGCGCCGATTTCGGCCATCGTCGGCCCGAACGGCTCGGGAAAATCGAACATCGCCGAATCGTTCCGCTTCGTCCTGGGCGAGCAGTCGATCAAGAGCATGCGCGGCAAGCGCGGCGAGGACCTCATTTTCAACGGCACGCCGGAGGTGCCGCGCGCGAACAGGGCGAGCGTCAAGGTTACCTTCGATAATTCGGCGAAATTCTTCAATATCGATTTTCCCGAAGTGACGCTCGAGCGCGTAGTGCACCGCGACGGCGCGAACGAGTATTTCATCAACGGCTCGGCCGTGAGGCTCAAGGATATCGTCGAGCTTCTCGCTCAGGCGCACATCGGCTCCTCCGGCCACCACATCATCTCGCAGGGCGAGGCCGACAGGATACTCAACGCCACGCCG
>DASZYS010000032.1:0-20313 GCA_035545295.1 Minisyncoccota bacterium
GCATATAAATGAATTATTAAAAGTTCCTAATGCTTATGATGCGGTTAATTATAGTACGCCTTTCATGAAGAAAGCTCTGCATATCCCCATTGCATTTTGGCGTCAGGGCGGTACAACTAATCCCAGACTCCAGCCGATACCTAAGGCCAGATCGACTGGGAATAGCGAAAGGAGAACTGCCTCAAGACTTTTTTCTTTATTTTATTACGAACACCAATAAAAAAGCCGCAGGGACGCCAACGCCCCTGCGGCTTTCTATTTTTCAAACAGATTAAATCTTAAATTCTATGACGTCGCCGTCTTTGACGATATATTCCTTCCCTTCCGTGCGGACCTTCCCGAGTTCGCGCGCCTTTCCGTATGAGCCTGCGGCCAGAAGCTCGTCCCAGTGAACGACTTCCGCGCGGATGAACTTCTCCTTGAAGTCGGTATGGATCGCGGTTCCCGCCTCGGGAGCCGTCGAGCCGATTTTCACCGTCCAGGCGCGCGTCTCATCCTCTCCGGTCGTGAAGTATGTCTCGAGGCCCAAAAGCTCGTAGCCTTTTGATATCAGGTTGTTGATGCCGTCGTTCTCGCTTCCGAGCTCTTTCCTGAACGTTTCCTTCTCTTCGCCTTCGAGCTCCTTGAGCTCGTTCTCGATATTTGCGTCGACGATCGTCCACTTGGCATTCATTGAATCGAGATATGCCATGAGTTCGCTCCAGCGAGGGTCTTTCATCTCATCGAGATTTTTTCCTCCCGCTTTCTTGTTGAGCACGTAGAGAATGGGCTTCATGGTGAGAAGGTTGAGTTGGCGGATAAGCGGAGCCTCTTTCTCGTCGAGCGCGGCTGAGGACGCGAGCTTTTCATTCTGGAGCGCCTCTTCAATCTTCGCGAGCGCCCCAGCCTCGATCACAGCCGCTTTGTCGCCGCGCTTCGCGTCGCGCTCGACATTTCCCTTCCGCTTCGTGACGGTCTGAAGATCGGCAAGAATGAGCTCGAGATTGATGACCTGGATATCGTCGACAGGGCTCACCTTCCCCGCAACATGGATTACTTTGTCATCCTCGAAGATGCGCACCACCTCCGCGATCGCGTCCGTTTCGCGGATGTTGGTGAGAAACTGGTTGCCGAGGCCCTCGCCTTCGGAGGCGCCCTTCACAAGCCCTGCAATATCGACGAACTCGACGACTGCGGGAATCGTCTTCTTTGATTTGCTGAATTCGGAGAGCTTCCAGAGCCTTTCGTCAGGCACAGGAACGATGCCCACCGACGGATCGATGGTGCAGAACGGATAATTTTCGGCCGGCACGGCCTTTTTCGTCAGCGCATTAAAAAGCGTGCTCTTGCCAACATTCGGCAATCCGACAATACCAATAGAAAGTGACATGAAAATTAAAAGTGTTTACCCACGCCTGCCCCGTAGGAAGCAGTCTTCGGCTTTCCTGCGGGGTTCGGAAGGCCGACAATGCCGATAGAAAGACTCATAACGACTAACTTTATACAAAACCCGCGAAAATCTCAATCAGTCAGCGCTTTTTAGCTTTTGCCTTTTTCTCCGCTGCAAGCGGGAGGGAGAAGCTGAATGTCGAGCCTTTGCCCGGCATGCTCTCGACGCAAATCTCACCGCCGTGGCGGTTCACGATCTCGGCGGAGATGTAGAGGCCGATGCCGAAACCGGAATAGGTGCGCTCGCGATCACCCTCGATCCTGAAGAAGCGGTCGAAGATTTTAGCGCGGTATTCCTCGGGAATCCCGATACCTTGGTCGGTTACCGAGACAATTGCCTTGCCGCCTTTCACGCCGGTTTTGATGATGACAGTATCGCCGTTCGGCGAATACTTGACTGCGTTCGTGAGGAAGTTTATGAGTACTTGGCTCAAACGGTCGCGGTCGCCGCGAATGCGCCGCTTCGACCCGAGCCGGAGGACGAAAAGATGCGACTCGACAGTGCGCTGAAGCATTTCTGCAGTCTCGCCAACCATATCGTCGAGATCGAAGCTCTTCATCGAAAGTTCGAGCTTACCCGCCTGAATCTTGGAGAGGTCGAGAAGATCGGAAACCAGGCGCGTCAGCTTATCGATCTGGATTTCAAGCTTGGAAAGGTGGCCGGCTGTTTCGCGATCTTTGTTCTGCTTCGCCATCTTCTCAAGCACTTGAAGATAGAGCTTCACAGTCGTGATCGGCGTCTTCAATTCATGCGACGCGATACCGATGAATTCATCCTGCGGCGCTCGATGATGCGGATCTCGTTGATGTCGAGGCAGGTGCCGATGAATCCCTCGAAAGCGCCGTCCGGCGAGAAAAGCGGGGTGCCGGTGGCGATCACCCAATGATATTCGCCGTCGTAGCGCCGCAAGCGGTACTCGATCCGAAACGCTTTCCGCTCCTCGAAACTGCGCTTGTAGACATCGACGAACCGTTCGAAGTCGTCCTGATGAATATCCTCGCCCCAGCCATTGCCGATTTCCTGGCCGAGCGTACGGCCGGTGTAATCGAGCCACGTCTTGTTGAACCAATACGTAAGATTGTTCGTTCCCGCCATCCAGATCATGACGGGCGCCTGGTCGGCCAAATTCCTGAAGCGCTCCTCGCTCGCTTTGAGCATGTTCTCGTAATGTTTGCGCGCTGTGATGTCGAGTTTCGTGCCCCAGGCGCGGCGCCCCTCCGTGCCTTCAACAACGCCCACGAGATTGAGGAGAAAATATTTCACGTTGCCATCTTGGTCGAATTCGCGCACTTCGACATCGGTCAAGCGGTAGCCTGAGGCGACGAACGCGTAGAGAAGCTTCACGTGCTCGGGATCTTTCGGGTTGATGAATCGCACGAGGCCGGCATTGATCACTTCGGCGGCATTCTTGTAGCCGTACATGCGCGCAAACGCGTCGTTGCATTCGGCGACGCGGCCGTACTTGAGGAAATATTCCACTTGCCGCTTCGCCGGCCACTTTGTAGAAACCGGCTTCGGAAGCTCGTAGCGCCAGATGCCCTCGGTGCTTTGGGAAATGAAGGCGCTGTAGCGCTCGTCGTTTTTCTTGCGCTCGGTGATGTCGTGAAAGCTCGAAAAGATCGCGCGCACGCTCGGTTCGCGCAGAAGATTGTTGGAGGACACCTCGAACCACCGCCACGTGCCGTCCTTGTGTCCGGCGCGCATTTCCGCGACGATCGGCTCGCCATCGATCTTCTTGAGGAGTTTTTTGAGGAATTCGTGCGCGGCCTTCTGGTCGTCGGGATGGATGCGCAGGATGCCGCGGGTGCCGACAAGCTCGCGCGGCGAATACCCCAGGTGCGCCTTCATTGACAGGCTCACGTAGAGATATACGCCCTTCCTGTCGGTCAGGGCGACGATATCGTTCGCATTCTCGAATACCTTATGGAACGGGTTGCTTCTCAGAGCGTCCGCGCCCGGCACGACAGCCGGCATGCGGGACGTTTTTTTCCTTTGTGATGTGCGTGCTTTTTTCATGTGCCACATCAGGGGACGTCTTGCGAATACGAGACATCCCCTGGCGCAGAGGATGCCGCAGGCCTATTTCTTGTCCATCACCTTCTTAAGCTCATCCTGGTATTTCTGCACCACTTCCTGCGTCGCCGCCATCTGGCTCTTGCCCTGCTTCATTTTCTCCTGCACTTCGGTCGCGATCTTCTGGAAGAGTTCGGGGTTGTTCTGGACGAGGGTCAGCATTTTCTCCTGTTCTTCCTTGGGAACGCCCTGCATCTGGCGCTCCATCATCTTTCTCATCAAAAAATCCTTGATTCCCATCCTGTAGTGAAAAATGGCATTATTGCTTCGCAATGAAGTTTTGAGCCATTTTTTATGCTTAATGTTAATTTTTAAAATCCAAAATTCAAATCATCCTGTAATTGCCATGCCATTTTCTACTACAGGATCCCATGGTTTTTTAAGGTAAATCGGGTACAAGAACTAGTATACTAAATTATCCTGAGGCCATAAACCCCGCATGAAAAAGCACCGGACGGACATTCGATGCTCGTTTTCTTTTTGCAAATATTCAAAATAACAATTACACCGCTTCGCTCACCTGCTTCAAATATGCGAGCGCGCCCCAGAGGCCGCCGACGTCGGCAAGCTCCGCCTTTCGCATGACGGGAAGCTCGGGCACGATCGTGAGGTATTCCTTAAGGTATTTTTCGGTCGTTTCGACGGAAATCGCCGGGTCGCCCGTGATCATCGAGCCGCCGAGTACGATGACTTCCGGCGACCAGAAGTCGACGACGTTATTGAGGCCTATCGCAAGCACGCGCGCCATCTCGTCCCAAAATTTCGGATCAGTCACTTCCTTCGGCTTCTTCCCCATGCGCTTCTCGACGGCCGTGCCCGACACGATATCCTCGAAATAGATCCCCGCGGCGCCGGGCGCGAGCGTTTTGTCGGGATCGATGATCTGATGGCCGATTTCGAAGCCGTAGGTTTTCTCGTCGATCTTGCCCGCGACGATCCGCGCGCCGTTCACGCCCGTCGACACCGTAACATACGCGACGATGTCGAAGCCGCGCCCTGCGCCGTATGCCGCTTCGCCGAGCCCCACGAGCGCCGCATCGTTCTCGATATGCACTGTCGCGCCGAATGCGCTCCTCAAATCATCGGCAAACGGCTTTCCGACCCATCCGGAAAGATGCGGACTGCCGACGAGCATCTTCGTCTTCTCGGAAAACGGCCCTGCGATGCCGCCGACGATCTGGGCGACGGGCTCGCCCTCGGAAACCGCGTCGACTGCCGCCTTGAATGCCGCAAGCCCCTCCTCGTACGAAGCGGGAGTCGGAATAATTTTCGGCGTGCCGAAGCTCTCGCCGTCGCGCGATCCCGCGACTCTCATTTTTGTTCCTCCGATATCGAAAAGAATAAACACGGTAATTAGTACTTAGTAGTTAAATCTTAGAAGTTACTCTCCCAAGAGGCGTCTCGCCTCCTTCTTATACGATTCCACCGCAGGCTGGTCGAACGCGTCGACTTCCATGAGGCGCCCGAGAAGCATCGTCTCGATCATCTTGAACTGGAGGAAGATGCCGAGCGAATGCTCGTTCAATTCTCTCATATCGATCTCGATGAACGGCAAGCCGCTCTCCGAATACGAATCGGTGGCGCCTTCGTAAATGGCGTCGAGGAATTCGTCCGCCGTCTTGCCCTGGAGATATGCCGCGCCGAACGAATGATCCGCGTCTTCCGGCACGGCGAATGTCTCGGCCTGCGGCGCCTTCGCGCGCACAAACGTCGTAAATTTGTCTTTCGGGCCGCCGAGCGCGAGCTGGAGGCTCGAATGAAGGTCGTTCGGTCCGATGGAAACGGTCGGCGTGATGCCGCGGTTAGCTTCTTCGCCCTCGAGGTCGAACTGCTTGCCGAGGCTTTCCGCCACCAGCTGGCGGCACCATTTGCCCACATGCTCGAGCTCCGGAGCGAAAAAGAAATGGTCATGGATGGCCGAGCCTTCCGCCCAGTTGAGAAAAACGGCCGACGCTGAGACGAGGGCGGCATTGCCTTCGAGATCGGGATCGAGGGAAATTTCCGCCTGGACATTGGCTCCGCGGACAAGCGCTTCGATATCGATGCCGGCAAGCCCCAGGGGAAAGAGTCCCACCGGAGAAAAAACGGAGAACCTGCCGCCGACCATTTCGGGAATGCTCAAGACCCTGATACCTCTTTCTTTTGCCCACTCGGCAAGGGGCGTCTCGGCGCCGGTGGTCACCACCACGCGATCGTTCACCTCGCCGAATTCCTCGCGAAGCAATCCAAGAAGGATTTCCGCATTCGCGGTAGTTTCGAGCGTTTTTCCCGACTTGCTCACGATGTTCACGAGGAGTTCCTCGGAGTCTTCCAGCTCGTCGCGGATAATCGCCGCCGCGGCGCGGAGATTCGAGGGCGACATGGTGTCGATGAAGAAGAGCTCGGGATCGTCCTCGGAGCGCGAGGATTTGAGCGCTTCGTAGACGGCCTGGGTGCCGAGGCTCGAGCCGCCGATGCCGATGACGAACACGAAGCGGAGCGTCTCGGCGTATGCCGAAACGGCCTCCAGCACATCTTCCATTATTTCCCCGTCGCGCGGCAGGCAGAGCGAGGCCTCCTGCGCTTCGTAGTCGAGATTTTCATAGACCTCCTTGAGATGCGAAAGATACGGCTCGAGGGTATCGGCGCAATGCATGAGATCGTCTTCGTCGACAAGAGATGTTGCCTTGTAGTGAAGTTCCATACGATATGCTTATTATATCGCAACATTGCCGCTGCTTCGGGCTTCTCAAGAAACGGCAAGGCCGGAAATATCGGTAAAAAGTTCCGCGTCTTTCATTTCGCGGATGATCCGTGCCGGAGTTTCGGAGAGTAAGCCGTGCGCCGAGAGAACGCGATCGACCGCTTCGCGCTTCCCTTCTCCTACCGCGAAAACTACCGCGTGATCGACATGCTCGCGAAGGAAATGATTCGTTACCGTGAGGCGCTCGTGATATTCGGCGGTATGCGCATGATACCCGACGACGAATCTCCCATCCTGCTCGAAGAGAAAGCGGAATTTCTCGTCGTCTTCATGAGGAAAAATTCCCGCGGTGTGGCCGTCGGCGCCTATACCCATCGTTACGACGATACTGCCGCCGGGATTTCCATGGAGCCACTGCTTCACCGCGTCATCGAAGCGCACTTCCAGCTCGTTCTCTGATTCGCTCGGCGCAATGCGGGTATCGATGAAGCTTGCGCCGCCGCTTTTCGCTTTGGCATAAAAATCGGTCTTCGCGAGCTGGGCGAAATTGTTTATTCCCTCATCCTCGCTGTATCGCTCGTCGAGCACCGTGATCGTAACGCGCTCCCAACCTTTCGATATATCGAAAGGTTGGAGAAGTTCGAATGCCGAACCGCCGGAAAGCATGCACAAAACCGAACCTTCCGCATTATCCAAAAGCTCTCGAAGCTTTTGAGCCCCATGTTGAGCTGGATTTGAAGATGTATTGACTTTTAATATCATTAGTGTTATTATTAAACAAGGAGAGCAGAGATGTTCGCAACAAGTACCAATAGGTTGGTTATACTCGCAGCCGCTGTAATGATATTGATTTTTCTGTCGATGAAGTTTTCGACGGTGGAAAAAACGATTCACAGCGGCTGGCAGTCAGCAAGCCAGCATTTCGAGCAGAAGCTCGAAGGCCGCAAGTAAGATGCGGCCGCCATCAGGCGCGACGACTTTCACTGTCATCGCGCTTTCATTTTATCTTATTTCGCCTGATGCCCTCCGAACATATTACGCAAGGTGGAAAGGACCTTGCCGGCAAACGAGGGCTTCTCTGCCGAGTGCACGCGGAAATCGAATGAGGCTTTTATAACCGGCGTCTCGACGCCGAATTCCTCTCCGGCCTTCACCGTCCACTCCCCTTCGCCGGTGTGCGCGACAGCCGGGGTGATTTCCGCGAGATCCTCGCCGTACTCCTTGAACCCCTGCTCGAGCCAGCCGATGAGGCGGGACTCCACCACAGAGCCGTGCTGGTAGACATCCGCCACTTTGGTGAGATTGAGGCTGAAAGGACTCTTCTTCATGATCTCGAAGCCTTCGGCAATCGCCTGCATCATGCCGTATTCGATGCCGTTGTGGACCATCTTCACGAAGTGACCCGCGCCGTGGCCGCCCATATACGCGTATCCTTTTTCCACTGAAAGATCCCTCCAGAGAGGCTCGAGCCGGTCGTAGTCTTCCTTCTCGCCGCCTATCATGATGCACGCCCCATCCCGCGCCCCGTGCGGCCCGCCGGAAACTCCGGCGTCGAGGAATTTCAATCCCTTGGTGCGGAGATCCTCGGCGCGCCGCGTCGTGTCCTTGTAGTACGTATTGCCGCCGTCGATCAGCGTGTCGCCCTCGCTCATAAGCGGCAGAAGCTGTGAAATCACTTCATCAACTGCATTGTTCGGCACCATGATCCAGAGCGTGCGCGGCGCCTCGAGCGATTTCACGAGGTCGTCGAGCGCGGCAAACGAGCGGATGCCGCGGGCTTCCGCCTCCTTCCGCGGGCCTTCGCTCCTGTTCCACACGAGCACCTCGTGGCCTTTTTCATGCAGGCGAAGAGCCTGGTTCAATCCCATTTTTCCGAGGCCGATATACCCTAACTTCATAATAAATAATTTTTAATTTTCAATTTCAAATTTCCAATGTTTGAAAAATTCATTATTGCAAATTGATTGAAAATTGAGAATTGTAAATTGGAAATTGCCGCTTAGTACTGCGCGTACGGCTGTCCCGTCGCCACCTTGCCGATGCGCTCGATCTGGCCGGCATCGCTGCCGCGCTTGTAGACATGGATCGGGAGCGTTTGCCACGCCTCGAGAACCGATTCGATGAAATTCCACTGGCCTTCGATCTCGGCAGTCGACGCGAAAAGCGTCTGGTCGCCGGCGATGCAGTCGTGGAGCACGCGCTCGTAGGCGTTCGGCACCACGACCATCTCGCCGCCTTCGGTGTACGCGAAAGTGAGCTTCTTCGGCTCGATCTTGTTTTCGAAGCCCGGAACCTTGATCCAGAACAGGATGGAAATCTTTTCTTCGGGCTTGATGGAGAATATGAGCTGGTTCGCCTCCTGGGTGAGATACTGCTTCGGCATGAACGAGCCGGGGCTCGTATCCTTGAAATGAATCTTGATCTCCACGCGGTCTTCCGAGAGGCCCTTGCCGGAGGTGAGGACGAACGGTACGTCCTTCCAGCGCTTGCTGTTGATGCGCGCAGTGACGGAGAAGAACGTTTCCGTCTCCGAGCCCGGTACGTGAAGCGCTTCCTGGTAGCCTTCGTATTGTCCGCGCACCGTGTCGCGCTCAGCCTCGTCGCGCGTCATGCGCTTCAGGTTCGTGAGGACGTCGGCGCGCGCCTGGCGGATCGTATCGGGAAAGAGCATGTCGGGCTTTTCCATGGCGATGAGCGCGAGCATCTGGAGAAGATGGTTCTGGCCCACGTCCTTGAGCGCCCCCGTTTCGTCGTAGAAGTTGGCGCGGCTTTCGATCGTGTCGTGCTCGAGGAGATTGATCTCGACTTTCTCGATGTAGTCGCGGTTCCAAAGCGGCTCGAAGATGCTGTTCGAGAACCTGAAGGCCAGAATGTTCTGGAGCGTCTCTTTCGCCAGATAGTGATCGATGCGAAAGACTTGGGTTTCCTTGAAGAGCTTGCCGAGAAGCATGTCGAGCTTGCGGGCGGTCTCGACATTCGAGCCGAAGGGTTTCTCGACGAGGACGCGCGTCCAGCCGTCGTCCCCGCCGCACGGAATGGTGAGGCCTGAATGCGAGAGATTGTTCAGGATCGACTCGTAGTAGCTCGGCGGCACGGCGAGATAGAAGAGCTTGTTCGAGCAGGCGCGGAAAAGGTCGTCGGTCTCCTTGAGACGGACCGCGAGATCCTTGTACGCCGCTTCATCCTCGAAAAGGCCCTTGGTGTAGCTGAAATGATGCGCAAAATCGGCGATCGTATTCTTGTCGACGTCGCCGATGCGGTATTCGAGGACTTCGGCGACGTACTCGCGGAATTCCGATTCGGAAAAATCGCGCCGCGAGAAGCCGATGATGTGGAACTTCGCAGGCATCCTGTTCTTGAGGTAAAGATCGAAGAGCGCCGGAACGAGCTTGCCGCGCGAGAGATCGCCCGTGATGCCGAAGATGACGAAGATAGTCGGATCGTTGACGCCTTTCATCCCGTTAGAAGCAGATCGCAATCGTCGCGTTTTCTGCAGAATTAATTTTGCATGTTAAAAAGTCGACCATTTTATTTGTCATGATCCATTTCAGCGATCGCGTGCTCTCAACGGGATCATATTGGTACCAGTATATCACTATCGCGAGCCGCCTGAGAATTCACAGACGGGAGAAAGACGCCAAAACGCCGGCCGCGAAATCGCGGCCGGCGTTTTTCGTATTGTATGTTTATGACGCGATGTCCTGCGGCGCCTTGGCGAGCACGGCTCGGAGCGTCATCTGCTTGCCCGCGCGATTCAACGTGATGGAAACCGTATCGCCGATATTATGTTCGCGGACCAGTTCGCCGAGCGTATGGGTATCATCGATATTCACGCCGTCCACTTGGAGAATGATGTCCCCTTCCTTGATGCCCGCCGCGGAAGCCGGAGAATTCGAAACGACAGCGGCTTCGGACGCCCGCGTTCCGCCGGTTACCAGCTCGCCATGATCGACGGCAAGGTGCTCCTGCTCCGCGAGGTCGGGAGTGATATCGATAGTGCGCACGCCGAGGTACGGCCGCTCGATCGAGCCCGTCTTCTCGACGGAATCGACCGCCGACTTGGCGATATTGCCCGGAAGGGCGAAGCCGATATTTTCGGAGCCCTCGACAAGAGCCACATTCACGCCCACCACCTGTCCCGATGAATTGAGGAGCGGACCGCCTGAATTGCCCGGGTTGATCGGCGCATCGGTCTGGATGGCCTGGTCGAGCGTCTCGGAACTGCCGAAATCGTCCCCCGCAGTCACCGAGCGCGAGAGGCCGGAAATAACGCCGACTGAAACGGAGTTCCTGAATTCCGCAAGCGCATTGCCGATAGCGATCGCCGTCTGGCCGAGCTGGATGTTGTCCGAATTCGCGAAGGTGAGATACGGGAATGTTTTGTCGCTCTTGATGCGGAGAATGGCGATGTCGTAGAACGGGTCTTCGGCGACGACATCGACGTCGTACTTCTGCCCGTCATTGGTAAATACCGTATATGATGCGTTCTTGTCGGAAACGACGTGCTTGTTGGTCACTACGAGGCCGTCGGGAGAGACGATGAAGCCCGAACCGCCGCCCACTTCCTCTTCCTGCGACCCCCCGTTCTGCTCCGGCACCGACATGCTGAAGGGGCCGAAACGCTCGAATCGGCGCTCGACTGTCGGCACGTCCTTGGAAATGACGATCGAAACGACCGACGGGTTCGCTTTGGCGACAGTCGAAACAACGGCATTCTCTCCGGCGGCCAGGGAAGCGTTCGGGGTCGATGTGGCGACCGCCGGAACACCTCCGATCGCGCTCACGAATTGCTTGCCGCCGCCCCACTCCAGAAACGCGACCGCAATGACGACGATAATGACCGCGGCAATGGCGCCCGAGATTGCCGATGCCGCGATAACCGTCTGGTTTTTTCTTATCCTTTCCAGAAAATCTTTCATAGGATGAAATATTTGAATGAAATATTTTGAAAATCGGCCTAGATGTTCGAGGAAAAGCCGCGTGCAACGGACTGTGCGGATATGCAGCCTCCTTGAGCCTGACCTGCCTACTTATTACAATCCGCCGCACCGATTATTACTTCAGCCTCGAGAGGCTACGCACCTGAGCGTAGACTCCGGCAGTGAATATTGAATGAAAGAATCCTGAGGCAAGGCCTACTTGGAATTGAGCCGCTTGAAGATTTCCGCATAGGCGCCGGAGCTCGGATCGTCCGGGTCGGGAGCCATGGGAGACTGGGGGGCCGGCGCTTCATTTCCGCCTGCGGAAGGTATCGGTCGTTCGATAGCTTCCGAACGGATCGGGGCTTCCCTCTCGCTCATTGCGGCGGCACCCGCGTTCATAGGCGACAACTCGCGCGCTTCCGACGGAGACAGCGGCTCGGACGAATCGACTTCCTCGACATCCGATGTTTCCTCTCTTCTTCCCGCGTATGCCGCCTGGCGGGTCACGTCCGAGCGTACGGGAGGAGGCGCATGTTCCGTTCCGGCATACACGTTTCTGCGGCGCATGATTTCAACCGCGAACCGCGCGATGAGAAATGCCGCGATCCACGCGATGAGGACGATGATGGCGTTGCTCATTACGAAAAAATAGAACGAGCAGCCGATGGTCGCAAGGCTCGCGATGAGGCCGCCGATGAGAAGGAAGCGGCGCACGCTGTCGACCACCGCACCGAGCTTGAAGACTTTTTTCCACGTGGCCTCAGCCTCGACGCCGATCGCAATCGCGACTGCGCCAAAGAAGGACCAGATAAGGGCGAGGATAAGCATGGATGGCCTGATTCCTGATATGCGCTAAGTATACCATGAGGAATTATCGCTTGAGGTAAGCATTTCCTATAAAGTTCGGATTGATAAAAAAGCGGCTCCCTTTAGGAAGCCGCCGTAGAGTTATTTGTAACATAACACGCTTGCATTTTCATCATCTGATTGCGGGCATACTCTCCATCTTCACTGCGAGGATCAAGTTTTGCATATTCTCTCCAATGACGATATGCCGCCATATGATTTCCCCTGACTTCAAACATGCGTGCCAGATTGAAATGCGCATTCGCATAGAATGGATCGAGTGCAAGCGCCCTCTCATGATGAAAAATAGCTTCATCGATCTGTCCTGTTTCTTCGAGACAATTCGCGAGATTGAAATGTGCAAGCGGATACTGCGGATCGGCAGCGAGCGCCCTCCTGTAGGAAAGTTCCGCTTCTTCAAGTCTGTTTTGATGATAATAAAACGTTCCAAGATTTACCATTGCACGACAACTTCCAAGCCGGGCCGCCCTCTTGTACCAATACTCTGCCTTGCTTAAATCGCCGTCATGTTCGTAGTCGACGCCACGCTCGAAACAACTCTCCGCAGTTTCAGGATTTCGCCGCAGAGGGCGAATAAGCTGGATGACGCCGTTCTTCATCCGCCGAAATCGAGCCTTCTCCATGCAAATCCCCTTTCTGGTTTAATAATACACACGAGAAAACAGGGAGCAAGAGCAAGCAGAATATGCACAAAATCCCGCGCAGGCGGGATTGTTGTGTCGTCTGTGGACCTACGGGGAGTCGAACCCCGACTTCGTCCATGCCATGGACGCGTTCTACCGCTATACTATAGGCCCTTAACACCCGGCATTATAGCAAAAAATGCTTTGTTGAAAAGTTGGACGACCCAGAACTTTCAGATTTGGATGCGGTTCAAGGCGGCCGCGAGTGAGAAAGTGAAGGCGTGGAGATTTCGCAAGGCCGGAGCCCGATGGGGCGAGGCGGGCTCGCGGGATTTGCCACCAGGCAAATATCCGTGAGTCGCGACCAAAGTGTACATGCTCGTACTCTGCGGGAACGAACGGAGCGGCCCAGCTGAAGCGCGCCAGATATGGAAATTCTAGATAAGGCTCTTTCCCGTCATGGCAACAGGCTGAGGAAGATCGAGAAGCTTCAGAACCGTCGGCGCGACATCGGAGAGCGTGCCATCATGCATTGCGTACTGTGTGTCGGTGATGATCGCCGGCACGAGATTCGTCGTATGCGCAGTGTGCTTCTCCCCCGTCTCCTGATCGACGTTCACTTCGGCGTTGCCGTGGTCGGCGGTAATGAACATCACTCCGCCCTTTTTGTTCATCGTTTCAAGGAGTCTGCCGAGCTGGGTATCGACTTCCTCGACGGCTTCGACGATCGCGGGCACGTTCGCCGTGTGCCCCACCATATCGACGTTCGCGAAGTTTATAAAAATGAAATCGGTTCCCTTCTCGATCTGCTCTATTCCATGATCGGCGATTTCCTTGGCGCGCATCTTTGGAGCCAAGTCGTGCGTCGGCACGTCCTTCCGCGAGGGAACGAGAATATGCTCTTCGCCCGGGTACGGCTTCTCGACGCCGCCGTTCAGAAAATACGTCGCGTGCGGGAATTTTTCCGTCTCGGCAATGTGCGCTTGAGTGAGCCCCGCCGCGGATACCTCCTTGGCGATTGTCGTTTCGACCGACTTCGGCGGAAAGGCTACGAGGCATTTGAGATCATTGCTGTACTCTGTGAGCGTCGCGAAGAGAAGATTCATCTCGGGAGCTTTTTCGATGATGCGCTGTGAGAGCATGCGGGCGCGGTCGGCGCGGAAGTTGAAGAAGAACACCGCGTCGTTCTGCGAGATGGCGCAGCCCTTGCCGTCTTCGCCGAGGCACACGATCGGCTCCAGATGCTCGTCGAGCTTGCCTTCGGTGTAGAGCGACGCGACGTATTCAGAGGGCTTGAGCGTGCAGACATTGCCTTTGCATTCGAATATCGCCTGCTCGGCCTTGGAAAGCCGGTCCCAGTTGTTGTCGCGGTCCATGGCGTAGAAGCGGCCGGAGATGCTCGCAATGAATCCGATCTTCACTTCCTCGAGCACGTCTTCGAGCTCCTTCAGGAACTTGGCGGCGCTCTGCGGAGGCGTGTCGCGGCCGTCGGTAAAGACGTGCACCGCTACGCGCTTCAACCCCGCGTCTCTCGCGGCGCGAAGCACTGCGAAGAGGTGCTCGCTGTGGCTGTGCACGCCGCCGCGCGACACAAGGCCCTGCACATGGAGCGTCGAGTCGTTCTGCTTCACATGATCGAAGAGCGCTACGAGAGCCGGGTTCTTTGCGAACTCGCCGCTTTCGATCGCCTTGCCGATGCGCACGAGATCGGTGTCGATAGTCGTTCCCGCGCCGATCGTCATGTGGCCGATCTCGCTGTTGCCCATTTGTCCTTCGGGAAGCCCTACCGCGAGCGAGCTTGCGTCGAGAAGCGCATGCGGGTACTTCTCCCACATGGCATCGAAATTCGGCTTTTTGGCATTGAGAATCGCGTTATCCTTCGTTTCGAGGCGGTGTCCCCATCCGTCGAGGACGATAAGGAGAGTCTGGCGGCGGTTGTTCATATCAATACGAGAAATTAAAAGCTTTTTGACGGGAGTATTTTCGCATATTTGGGAGGAGGGTTCAAATTAAAAAGCTGAATAAACGCTTGCTATTACTTAATTTGTACACTATAATATTTTCTCGATAATAGGAGCGGGCCCTTAGCTTAGTTGGTAGAGCGCCTCATTTGCAATGAGGAGGTCACCAGTTCGAATCTGGTAGGGTCCACCGAGACAAAAAACAGTGCTTGTGCACTGTTTTTTCGCAAGGTGGAAAAGCGGAGGCATATTTCTGCAGCAGCAGAAATGCCGAGCTGGGATCGAGAGACCAGACTTGCCAGTCGCAAGTCTGGAACTCGTGACCACAACGGTATACCAGCCCTGCGGCTGATTTTTTGCAAATAAAATCCGCACTGCGATATCTCGCAGTGCGGTTTTTTTAGCTTAACGCTTGCCGAGCGTGTCATCCCGGACGAACGTAGCCTCCGGGATAACCGCGTTTCGAAAGAACGAATTGATATACTTGGATGCGCCGTGCGCGGGAAGCAGCGGCGCAGGATTTGAGGTAATACTCCCACATCCGATAAAAGACTTCCGGATCTTTCAGCTTTCCTTTGTACCAGGAACTGAAGTCTTTCCGCAACACAGGCCAAACAGACACGAAGTTTCCAAACCACGCCATAAGCGTCGGATGATAATACGCCCCGATGTTCTCTACATCTTCGATGACGAAGAATCCTTCCGCCGCCCGGCTGATCTGCGCAATTGAAGGCAGCATCCCGTTCGGGAAAATATACCTGGTGATCCACGGATCGCACGTTGTCGTTGAAACGTCCGTAGCAAGCGTGTGGAGCAAGAAGAGGCTTCGCGGATGATCCGAAAGCAATCGCGCCGCAGTTTTGAAATACGTGCGATAATTTTTCACGCCCACATGTTCGAACATGCCGATTGATGCAAGATGCATATAACACCCTGTAATGCTTCGATAGTCGCTCACATTGAATTCGACTGGCAGACCCTTGCACCAACTCCTCCCATATTCGGCCTGCTCCCGGGAAACGGTAACGCCGGTGCATATCGCGCCATATTCTCTCGCGGCGACGTTCATGAGGCTTCCCCAGCCGCAGCCGATATCGAGAAGCGTGTCGCCAGGCACGACGCCGAGCTTCCTGCACACGTTGTCAAGCTTGGCGAATTGTCCCTCATCGAGACTCATGGAATTCATGCTTTTTCGGGAACATGAATAAGCCATTGAAGACCCGAGCATCGGCCAAATTAATTTTGGACTCAAGTCGTAGTGTTCTTTGCCCACGATGAACGCCCGCCTCGCATTTTGCAGATTCCAGAATCGTGAAAGAATCGAGTCAACTAATTGTGCGAATCCGACGTGCTTCTGATCGAGCCGCGCCGATAGAATCTTGAAGAAGAATTCCTCGAGATCGGCGCATGTCCACCAGCCGGCCATGTACGAATTACCGAGACCTAGCGAGCCTTGGAGAAGCACCCGGAGATAAAATCTTTCGTCATGGACATAGATGTCGCCCTTGTTACCTCTTCCGATGTGGACATCGGCAGACTGGAGCAGTCCTTCGACTATCTTTCTTGCGGGATTCATATCCCTCCTTTGAAATGAATTGTACGGTACGTCCGGTAGTAATATGCAATTAAAATAATAAAAAGTCAACGGCCTGCCGCACGGCAGGCCGTTGTTGAAGAAAAAACTAGCGAATCGCGAGCGTGATGACGTGGTCGAGAAATTCGGGGAGCGAGGAGCCGACTGTCTCGAGGGATTTCGGGATAAGCGAGTGCTCGGTAAGGCCAGGCAGAGAATTGGTTTCGAGAATATAGATTCCGTTCGGAGAGACGATGAAGTCGGAGCGGGAGTAGTGGCGCATGCCGAGCGCCCGGTGGGCGCGGACGGCGAGCTCCTCGAGCTCGCGGCTCTCCGCCGAGCTGAAGTTGCCCGGGCTCACTTCCCTCGTCTCGGGACTGTACTTCGCGTTGTAATCGAAAAACGAAGACCCGTGGATGATCTCGACAGGAAGGAGCGCGTAATGCTTCGCCTCGCGGAAGCCGTCGATCACGCCGACCGTCGCCTCCTTGCCGCGTATGTATTCCTCGACAAGCGCGACTTCGGAAATGGCGAGTGCCATCTCGAGAGCTTGTATGAGCGTTACGAGATCGGCCGCAAGCGAGACGCCCACGGAAGAGCCGGAAGCGGCAGGCTTCACGATGACCGGCAGAGTGAACGACTTGAGCATCTGATGCGCGTTTTCCGCGGTATTCTCTCCCCGCTTCACCGCCGCGTAAAACGGCGTCTTCAGACCGTAGGCGGCGAAGGTCTTTTTCGCAAGAAGCTTGTTCATGCCGACGGCGGACGCGAGCGCGTCGGAGCCGGTGAACGGCATGTTGAGATCGGAAAGGAGCTTCTGCACCCGGCCGTCTTCGCCGTACTCGCCATGGAGGGCGTTCCAGACCACATCGACGCGCTGGAGGATTTTTTCGGGCGGGCGGGCGACGCCGTCGATGTGCCAGTCGCCCTGCTTGGAAATGAAAATGTCCTGCGGCTGGTACTTTTCCGGAAGGTTGCGCAACACGCTCGCGCCGGTCTTGATGGAGACTTCGTATTCATTGGACGGGCCGCCGCGAAGAACGCCGACGCGCAGCTTATGCTGTGGAGATACGGTGCCAGAATTCATGCACTCATTATATATGCAATGCGCGCTTTGAAGAAGATCCGCGGAATGCGGGCGCAATAAAGCCCCGCAGTTTCCCCGCGGGGCCGCCGGCGACTCTGGCAAACTACTCATCCAGTTGCCAAACTTGGTGTCCGCTTGAGTGAATGCCGGCTGTTCCGCAAGCATATCCTCCTCATATGAAAAATGAATTAAAAAAAGAGGCCTCGAAGCAATTTGCTCCGAGGCCATAAAATATTAGGAAGCTTGGAGGAGAAATAAACTTCCAGCCTTACCATACTAAATATCGCGTTCACATACAAGCCGCTCTTATCGAAGCCTCCCGCGAAGATTGCGATGATACGCAATGGCAAAGCGATGAGCTTCGCTGTTGGCGAGAAGGATGGCGTTCTTGTTCGCCTCGATAAACGCTTCGTCGCCCGAGAAGCTCTCCGGCCTATGGCGGTCGTTCTTGGTGACGGCGACAATCGGGATCTGGAAATCCCGCGCTTCGAGCACCGCTTTCGCGGCGTTCATCTGAGCTTGGCCGCCGTCGACAAGGATTGCGGTCGGAAGCTGCCATTCCTGATGGTTCAGCCTTCGCGAGAGCACTTCAGCGAGCGCCGCCGTGTCGTTCACGCCGGGATTGAGCTTAATGCGGAATTTTCGGTAATCGGATTTCTTGGCTTCCCCGTTCTCGACCGCGATCATGACACCGACGACATTCGTGCCGGAAATATGCGCGATGTCGTACGCTTCGAGGCGCACCACCGGCCCGTCGGTAATATCCTCCTCGCGCTTCAGGAGCGCGATGTCGCGGATATGCGTGAGCGCGAATATCGTATTGCGGAGCTTTCCCGCCTTCTCGAATTCCTGTTTTTTAGCGGCAGTTTTCATTTCCCTCTCAAGCGTGCTCAAAAGGGTGCGCTTCTTGCCCTCGAAGAAGAGCTTGAGATTGCGGATCGTCTTTCCGTATTCCGCTTTCGAGATTTCGCCGGTGCACGTGCCTGGGCAGAGACCGAGCTGGCGGTTGAAGCATGGGCGGCCCTGGAGCGGCGTGCATTTCGCGTCGCGGTACGGGAAGATCCTCCGCACGATCTTCAGGGCCTCGCGGAGCTGGAGCCCGTGCGGATACGGCCCGAACATATATTTGATCTTCCACGGCAGGCCGCCGGTCATTTCGGCCATTTCGAGCTCGCGCCCGCGCACTGTCGTAATGAGCGGATAATCCTCCTTGGTGACGATGACGTAGTTGTAGCTCTTGTCATCCTTCTCGCGGGTATTGTATCGCGGCTTCGACTTGCGGATCCAGTTGGCTTCGAGGATGAGCGCCTCGAGCGCGGAGTCGGTCTGGATAAACTTGATATCGGTCGCTTCCTCCACCATCTGCACGAGAAGCGGCCCGCGGCTATTTATAAGATCTTTGCCGAAATAGCTCCGCACGCGGTCGCGCAAGCTCGTCGCCTTGCCGACGTAAATAATGTTTTTCTTTCCGTTCAAAAAGAAATACACCCCCGGCTCAGTCGGGAATTCGGCCACTTTCTTTTTGAGTTCCTCGATATTCATCCCGTTAGAGATAGGAAACGGCAGCCGTTTCCGTTGCTGTTTACGATATCGTTTAAAATACGAACCCGCTAGATTTAACCTTTTGAAGCGGTTTTACCACATGCATAATCTCTAACGGGATTCATGCGCTTGTATTGTAGCAATTTTGACAATTTGCGCTATCTCAACAATAATGTTGAGAGGAGTACACCATTGTGCAATTTCCCAACCAGCCGATAACCTCAGCAAGACAAGAAGTCCTTTTTCCTTCTTCCTATCCATTGCTTGAAAATGAAGAGCAAGAGGAGCCCCCGGAAGCCGCCGAAGCTCTCGAATATTTTCATAACAACGGCACCGGCGACTGAAAACACCCGCACCGCAAAGCCTGTCCGACGCTCACGCGTCCGGCAGGCTTTTCCTTTTAGAATTTATTTCTCCTTCCGATTGGAACGCGACACCTTCAATACTTTCTTCAAATACTGCCCGGTGTAGGACTTCGGATTCATCGCCACGTCTTCGGGCGTTCCCTTGGCGATGACTTCCCCGCCGCCCACGCCGCCTTCGGGCCCGATGTCGATGATATAGTCGGCGCACTTGATGAGGTCCATGTTGTGCTCGATCACGAGCACGGTATTGCCCTTGTCGACGAGCTTCTGGAGAATCTCGATGAGCTTCGCCACGTCATCGTAGTGGAGGCCGATCGTCGGCTCGTCCAGGATGTAGATCGTCTTCTGGAGATGCGGTTTGTAAAGCTCTGAGGAAATCTTCACGCGCTGGGCTTCGCCGCCGGAGAGCGTAGTCGCGGACTGGCCGAGCTTCAAGTATCCCAAGCCGACGTCGTAGAGCGTCTGAAGCCTGTCGGAAATCGCCGGAATGTCCTCGAAAAATTCGAGCCCTTCCTCGATCGTCATCTCAAGCACGTCGTAGATGCTCTTTTTCTTGTACTTCACGTCGAGCGTCTCTTTCATGAACCGCTTGCCGTTGCAGACATCGCAGGTCACGTAGACAGTCGGCAAAAAGTGCATTTCGACTTCAATCATGCCATTGCCCTGGCAGGCTTCGCAGCGGCCGCCCTTCACATTGAACGAGAAGCGGTTCGCCTTCCAGCCGCGCGCCCTCGCTTCCGACGTTTCCGCGAACAAGTCCCGAATAAAGGTGAACGCGCCGGTGTACGTCGCCGGGTTCGAGCGCGGCGTACGCCCGATGGCCGACTGGTCGATCAAGATCGTGCGCGACACGTATTCCGTTCCGGCGAACGACGCGCAGTTGAAAGTCTGCGCCGTACGGTACTTGCGCTCGAGGCGCGCCTGAAGATTTTTGTAGACGATCTCGTAGACGAATGACGACTTGCCGGAGCCCGACACGCCGGTCACCACGTCGAGCTTGCCGAGCGGGATGTCCACGTCCATGTTCTTAATATTGAAAACGTTGCCGCCGCGGATTTGGAGCTTTCCCTTGTCCTGCGTCCTGCGGGCGTCCGGCAGAGGAATCTTCTTTTCGCCGCGGAGATAGTCGAGCGTGACCGAGTCGGAGGGATTGGTCTTGGCGGTAAGGAGCTTCTCGAGCCAGCCCGC